>CBHFOL010000110.1:0-22386 GCA_965995405.1 uncultured Saccharothrix sp. | reverse complement strand
GCGTCCCCTGATGGACGCCTGGCTGACCGGGAACTTCCGACCGGCCACTCCACCAGTCGGTCTGCGGACCCGGGGCGCCTCCCTGCAAAGCGCCCTGCGGGCCTGTCATCGGTGTGCCGGAGCCGCCCTGCACGGCTCCGGGCCCACCTCGGTCCGACGCGGAGTGCGCATCGGCGGCCGGTGCCGCGGGGCTCCCCTGCGAAGCCTCGACGGCACCTGTGGGCGGCACGGCGTTCCCCTGCGAAACGCCCTGCGCGCCCTCCGGCGGAACAGCGCTGCCCTGCACAGCACCGTGTCCACCAGGTTCCGGCTGACCAGCACCCTGATGCTGGAAGCCGGCGTATCCGGGACCGGGACCGGCGCTGCCCCGAGCCCACGGGCTCGACTCCGGCTGCTGCGGCGGCTGGGGCTGCTGCGGCTCGTTCTCGGTCATGTCCACCACTCTGGTGTGCGCGCCTGAGAGGAGCCTTAAACAGACCTGGGCATCAGTTGTGAGTCCTGAGCCGTTCGGCGATCTGCTCGGGTGTCGCGTCGTTGATCCAGACGCCCATGCCGGACTCGGAACCGGCCAGGTACTTGAGCTTGTCGGGCGCGCGCAGCACGGAGAACACCTCCAGGTGCAGCCACGACAGGTCGCGCCCGGTCCGCACGGGAGCCTGGTGCCACGCCGCGATGTAGGGCAGGGGCCGCTGGTACAGGGCGTCCAGGCGGCGCAGGACGTCCAGGTAGAGGTGGGCGAAGTCGTCCCGTTCGGCAGCGGTCAACGCGGGCAGGTCGGGCACCTGCCGGTGCGGCACCACGTGCACCTCGACCGGCCAACGCGCGGCGGCCGGCACGAACGCCGTCCAGTGCTCCGACGATCCGACGATCCGGGTGCCGGCGGCCCGTTCGGCGGCCAGCACGTCACCCAGCACGTGCCTGCCGTGGGCATCCCGGTACTCGGCGGCCACGGCCAGCATCCGCTCGGTCTTCGGCGTCACGAACGGGTAGCCGTAGATCTGCCCGTGCGGGTGGTGCAGGGTGACACCGATCTCCTCACCCCGGTTCTCGAACGGGAACACCTGCGCCACGCCCGGCAACGCCCCCAACGCCGATGTGCGATCAGCCCACACGTCCAGCACCGTCCGCACCCGCGACGGCGACAGCTGCCCGAACGACGTCGTGTGGTCCGAGGTGAAGCACACCACCTCGCACCGCCCGCGCGCGGCAGCCCGCGCCACCATCGGCACACCATCCACAGTGGACGAAAGCTCGGGCGCGCTCCGCGCGAACGACGGGAACCGGTTCTCGAACACCGCCACGTCGTAGGAAGCCTCCGGAACCTCGGTCGGCTTGTCCACTGTGGACGGACACAGCGGGCACAGGTCCGCCGGCGGCTTGTAGGTGCGGGTCTGCCGGTGCGCGGCCATCGCCACCCACTCCCCGGTCAGCGGATCCCGCCGCACCTCGGACAACGGCTGCGACCGCGGCAGGTCCCGGGTGTCCACGGCAAGCCGGGGCGGCGCGTCCTCGGTGTCGTCGAAGTAGATGATCTCCCGGCCATCGGCCAGCTTCCCCGCCGTGCGCCTCACGTCAGTTCCTTTCCCTGCCCGATCATCTCGGGCACCGCCACCACCAGCTCCCCGACCCGCTCGGCGAGCACGGCCCGCGCCGGTTCGGCCAGCCCCGAGTCGGTCACCAGCACGTCCGCGCCGTCCAGCCCGGCGATGGTGGCGATGCCGACCGTGCCCCACTTCGTGTGGTCGGCGAGCACGACGACCCGGCCCGCCGCCTCGACCAGCGCCCGGTCCGTCTCGCCCTCGTCCAGGTTGGGCGTGGTGAAGCCGGACCGCTCGGCCATGCCGTGCACGCCCAGGAACACCACGTCCAGGTGCAGCGTCCGCAACGCCTGCACCGCCACCGGCCCGACCAGCGCGTCCGACGGCGTCCGCACCCCGCCGGTCAGCACCACGGTCCGGTCGGCGCGCCCGCTCTGCTGGAGCACGTCGGCGACCCGGATCGAGTTGGTGACCACGGTCAGGTCCGGGATGTCGTCCAGGAACCGGGCCAGCGTCCACGTGGTGGTGCCCGCCGACAGGCCGATCGCGGTACCCGGCCGGACCAGGCCCGCCGCCAGCGCGGCGATCGCCTCCTTCTCCGGCAGCTGCCGGACCGACTTCGCCTCGAACCCGGGCTCGTCGGTGCTGCGGCCGACGACGGACGTGGCACCGCCGTACACCTTCTCCACCAGGCCGCGCGTCGCCAGCACGTCGAGATCGCGCCGGATGGTCATGTCCGAGACGTCCAGCCGCAGCACCAGGTCGGCGACCCGGACCGCACCGGTCCGCCGGACCTCCTCCAGGATCACCGCCTGCCGTTGCCGCGCCAGCACGTCACCGCTCCTCCGCTGGTCATGGCTCCAGACTGACCCCAGGACCCAACGAAGTCAACACGATCAAACACAACCGATCGGCCGGATCTGTGTGATCCTGTGCTGTCAGGGCCGGCCGGGCAGTCGGAGCGTGAACAGCGCCCCGCCCTCCGGCGACCGACCCGCGTACGCCGCCCCGCCGTGCCGCTCCGCCGCCTGCTTCACGATCGCCAGCCCCAGCCCCGAACCGGGCAGGGTGCGGGCCTCGGACGAGCGGTAGAAGCGCTCGAACACGTGCGGCAGGTCCGCGTCCGCGATGCCCCGACCGGAGTCGGCGACCTCCAGCGCCACGCTGCCGTCCCCGATCTGGCGCAGTTCGAGCCGGACCACGCCGTCCTGCGGGCTGAACTTCACCGCGTTGTCCAGCAGGTTCAGCACGGCCCGTTCCAACGCGCTCGAATCACCCAGCAGCGACCACGGTTGCAGCCGGACGTCGAACCGCACGTCGGCCGGCGCGCGGCGACGGGCCCTGTCCAGGGCGCGCTCCACCACCTCGACCAGGTCGACCGGCTCGTGGACGACCTGCGGCGCGTCCTCGCGGGCCAGCTCGACCAGGTCGCCGATCAGCGTGGTCAGCTCGTCCAACTGGGCCTGGATGTCGGCGTTGATCTCCTCTTTGTCCTGGACGGACAGCGTCGGCGCGTCCGGGCGTTCGGAGGCCAGCAGGAGTTCCAGGTTGGTGCGCATCGACGTCAGCGGCGTGCGCAGCTCGTGGCCCGCGTCGGCGACCAGCCGCCGCTGGCGCTCCTGGGAGTCGGCGACCGCGACGAGCATGGCGTTGAACCGCTGGGTGAGTCTGGCGAGCTCGTCGTCACCGGTCACCGGGATGGGCCGCAGGTCGCCGGTCAGCGCCACGCGTTCGGTCGCCTCGGTCAGCCGCTGCACGGGCCGCAAACCGGTGCGCGCCACGGCCGTCCCGGTCGCCGCCGCCACCAGCACGCCGATGCCGCTGATCACGAACAGCACCACGGACAGCTTGCCCAGCGTCGTGTTCAGCGGGCCCATGGACTGGGCGATCACCATCGCCCGGCCGTCCTCGTACGGCACGGAGATCACCCGGAACCCGCTGCGCGTGTCGTTCCACAGGTTCTCCGTCTTGATGCCGCGCGCGACCTCCAGGTCACCCGCCTGCCACGGCGGCGCGATCGTCCCCTTCGGGTACAGCAGCTCGCCGCTGGAGTTGAGCAGGCCGATCCGCACGTCGCCCGCCGCGAGGAACGCGCCGGGGACGTCGGTGACCTCGGTGCTCACCCGGGGCGCGATCACCGCCGCCTGGGCGCGGTTGCGCAGGCTGAGGTTGAGCTGCTCGTCCAGGTTGCTGCTGACGGTGATGTACGCGCCCAGCGACACCACGCCCACCACGCCGGCCACGCAGAACGCGGCCAGCAGCGTGACCCGTGCACGCAGGGAGACCCGCTGGAACCGCCCGTTGGCGGCGAGGGTCACGGAGGGGTCTCCCGCAGCACGTAGCCGACGCCGCGCACGGTGTGCAGCAGGCGGGACTCGCCCTCGGCCTCGGTCTTGCGGCGCAGGTAGCCCACGTACACCTCCAGCGCGTTGCCGGAGGTCGGGAAGTCGTAGCCCCAGACGTCCTCCAGGATCCGGCCGCGGGTGAGCACCTGCTTGGGGTGCGCCAGGAACAGCTCCAGCAGCGCGAACTCGGTCCGGGTGAGGCTGATCGGGCGCTCGCCGCGCCGCACGTCCCGGGTGCCCGGGTCGAGCTCCAGGTCGGCGAACCGGAGCGCCGCGCCGGCGGGCTCCTCGGCCTCGTTGGCGGCGCGCCGCAGCAGCGCGCGCAGCCGGGCCAGCAGCTCCTCCAGCGCGAACGGCTTGGGCAGGTAGTCGTCCGCGCCCGCGTCCAGCCCGGACACCCGGTCGGACACCGCGTCCCGCGCGGTGAGCACCAGGATCGGCAGGTCGTCGCCGGTGCTGCGCAGCCGGCGGCACACCTCCAGCCCGTCCAGCCTGGGCATCATGACGTCCAGGACCATGGCATCGGGACGTCGGTCGACCACCGATTCGAGGGCCTGCTGACCGTCGCCGGCCAGGTCCACCTGATAGCCGTTGAATTGCAGTGAGCGGCGTAGCGACTCACGCACGGCCCGGTCGTCGTCGACAACGAGGATGCGCATGGGATCAGTCTTGCTCCCTGTCCTGAGAGCCGCCTGAGAAGGCGGTGTGAGCTAGCCGTCAAGTTTTCGGGCGATCGGGGCATTCCATTTCCGCCAGAGTGCCAGTATCCGCAACCCGACGACGATCGCCGAGCCGACGATCATCACCGGCGCGTCGGGCAACCGAAGCCAGTAACCGACCGCGACCACCACCGCGCCGCCGAGCGCGGCCAGCGCGTAGATCTCGCGGCGCAGGACCATCGGGATCTCCCGCAGCAGCACGTCCCGCAGCGCGCCGCCGCCGATGCCCGCGGTCATCCCGACCAGGCACGCGGAATACGGCGGGATGCCCATGTACAGCGCGGTGGACGTGCCGGCGGTGACGAACAGCCCGAGGCCGATCGCGTCCAACAGCAACACGGACCGGCGAAGTCTGGCCACGGTCGGGTGAAACCAGAACACCGCCAGCCCGGTGCCGGCCGCGACCGCCAGGAACGGCCAGGTCACCAGGCCGGTGGGCGGATGGACGCCGAGCAGCACGTCCCGCATGACGCCGCCGCCCAGCGCGGTGGTCAGCGCGAGGACGATCACGCCGAACAGGTCCAACCGGGCCCGCACCGCCGCCACCGCGCCCGAGGCGGCGAACGCGGCGATCCCGATCAGCTCCAGCGCGAACAGTGCGGCGTCCTGTGGGTCTTGTTGCACCGGTGGAGGCTAGAAGACGCCCGCCGGGGTCGCCCAGGACGGGAAGGCTCAGAAGAAGTCCGCCAGCCTCGGCACGCCGGGCGCGCCGGCCAGCCGGTCCAGCAGCGCCGCGTCGCCGTCCAGCAGGCCCGCGCGGCGCAGGGCGTGGGTGTCCTGCATCCCGCTGAACCACGGCCCGAGCGCCCGCGCGTGCAGCCGGACCGCGCCGCTGCCGCCCGGTTCGACCCGGACCGCGCCGTCCTCCACCACCAGCCGCTGCCGGCCCGCGTGCCACGGGGCGTGCTCGTCCACCACGTCCAGGTCGACGGCGGCGGGTTTGAGCGCCTCGGCGGCCGGCCAGCCCCGGGCCGCGACGGCGGCGGGCAGGTCCACCACCCGCAGCAGCCACTGGGAGGTGTTCACCACGAACTTGATGCCCTGGTTGGTCAGCAGCCCGGTGACCGCCGGGTCGGTGACCCGCAGCGACACCTGGTCCAGGACGCCGGCCCAGCTCAGCAGCTCGCGGAGCAGGCCGAGCTGGGTGGCGGCGTCCCGGCCGATCAGGTCGAACACCCGCAGGCCCTCGCGGTTGCGCTCGGCGGTCAGGTAGCCGCGCACCTCGCCGTCGTGACCGGGCACGACGGAGACCACGTCCAGCTTGAGCACGTCGGCCACGTCGATCGCCGGCTTCGAGCGGTCGAGCAGGCCGTTCACGGTGGACGCCAGGTCGACGTAGCAGGCGTGCAGCGCGGTGAGGTCGCCGTCCTCGGCGGGCCGGGCGGCGATCCTGGGCGCGGCGGGCAGCCGGTCCATGGCGAGGTCCAGCCACTCGAACACGCCCGCACGTTCCCAGCCGCGCGACCGGTACAGCGGCGGCACCGTCGCGTACAGGACGGACAGCGGCTGCCCGTGTTCGCGCAGGTCGGCCAAGGCGTGGTCGAGCAGTCCGCTGGCCACGCCCCGGCCGCGCGCGTACGGGTCGACGGCGACGCCGCCGATGCCGCCCATGGGCACCGGCGCGCCACCGAAGAACTGGTGGAACTCGTTGATCATCAGCACGCCGGACGGTCGGCCGTCGAGCTCCGCGACCAGGCCGCGACGGCCGGGGCGGAGCGGGTTCTCCTCGGACGTGCCGCCGAACGCGACCTTCCGCAGCCTGCGGACGTCGTCGGCGTCGTCGTCGGTCAGGTTCCTGATCAGCACACGGTCCTGCTTACCAGGTGAAGAAGCCCCGACCGGACTTCCGGCCGAGTTCACCCCGCGCGACCTTGTCCCGGAGCAGCCCGGGCGGCTCGAAGCGGGGCCCGAGCTCGGCCGCGAGGTGCTCGGCGATGGCGAGCCGGACGTCCAGGCCGACCAGGTCGGTGAGCCGCAGCGGGCCCATCGGCCAGCCGTAGCCCAGGCACATGCCGGTGTCGATGTCCTCGGCGGTGGCGACGCCCTCCTCCAGCATCCGGATCGCCTCCATGCCGACCGCGACGCCCAGCCGGGAGGTGGCGAACCCGGGCGAGTCGCGCACCTCGATCACGGTCTTGCCGAGCTGCTCGGCCCACGCGCGGGTCCTGGCCAGGACGGCCGGGTCCAGGGCCTCGTGGTGGACCAGTTCGACCAGCTTCTGGACCGGGACGGGGTTGAAGAAGTGCATCCCGATCACGCGCTCGGCCGGCAGGCCCTTGGCGAGTTCACCGATGGAAAGCGACGAGGTGTTGGACGCCAGGACTGCGTCGGGGCAAGCGTTTGCGGCGGTGGTCAGCACGCGGCGCTTGAGGTCCACGTCCTCGGGGACGGCCTCGATCACCAGCTCGGCCGGGACGTCCGCCAACTGCTCGACCACGGTGAGGTCGGCCAGCAGCTCGTCCGGGTGCCCGGTCAGCTTGCCGCGCTCCGCGGCCTTGTCGAGCGAGCTCGCGACGGCCTGTCGCGCGGCGGTGACGCGTTCCGGACTGGATTCGGCGAGCACCACCTGGTGCCCGCCGGCCAGCAGCACGTGCGCGATGCCCGCGCCCATCGTGCCGCCGCCGATCACCACGGCGATCATGCTTCGACAACCTCCGCGGCGAACATGGCGACCAGGTCGACGCCGCCGATCTCGCCGAGGTTCGCGCCGGCGGCCTGCCACTCCGCCGAGCGGACGGCGGCCTTCATGGCGTCGGCGGACTCGAAGTACATCTCGGCGATCAGGTGGGGTTCGTGCTCACCCAGGAAGCCGGGGAGGAAGACCCGGGTCGTCCTGGCCACCTCGGTCTTCAGCAGCCCGGGCGTGCGGGCGACGAGAGGCAGGTGGGAGGCGAAGTATGCCTCGGTGAACTCGTCGGCGTTGTCGGGTTTCCGGTACAGCGCGATGTACTTGATCATGTGACACCTTCCGTCCGGTTTCGCCGTCGGACTGTAACACCGGCACGATGACCGGGTGCGGATCATCCTGCTGCGGCACGGGCAGAGCCTGGGCAACGTCGACGAGCTGGCGTACTGCCGGGTACCCGACCACTCGCTGCCCCTCACACCGTCGGGGGAAAAGGAGGCGGCGGACGCCGGACCCCGGGTGAAGGAACTGCTCGCGGGACGTCCGGTGGCGGTCTACGTGAGCCCGTACGTGCGGACCCGGGCGACCCTGCGGGCGCTGGAGCTGGGGCCGCTGGCGGAACGGGTGGTCGCCGAGCCCCGGCTGCGCGAACAGGACTGGGGGAACCTCCAGGACCCGGTGCAGCAGGAGGTGCTGAAACACCAGCGGCACGCGTTCGGGCACTTCTTCTTCCGGCTGCCCAACGGGGAGTCGGGGGCCGATGTGGACGATCGGCTCGCGGCGTTCCTGGTGGACCTCGAAGGGCGGATGGTCGGGAACGGACACCCGGACACCGTGCTCGTCGTGTCGCACGGGCTGACCATCCGGCTGCTGTGCCGGCGGTTGTTCGGGTGGAGCATCGAGCTGTTCGAGTCGCTGTCGAACCTGGAGACCTGCGAGCACCGGGTGTTGACGTTCGCGGGCGGGCGGTGGTCGCTGGACCGCCCCTTCGCGCAGTGGCGGGACTCGCCGGACGGGGACACCCAGGTCTGAAGGCCGTTGGGCCGTTGAGACGGACGCCACCGCGCATCCGGGCTGATCACCGGATCGGGTGAGGCACGATCGGCGGAATGAGCTTCTACGACGTGCTGCACCGCCGCCGGGACACCCGGGGTGAGTTCACCGGCGCCCCGATCCCGCCGGACGTGCTGCGCCGAGTGCTCAACGCCGCGCACGCGGCCCCGAGCGTGGGTCTGTCCCAGCCGTGGGACTTCATCATCGTGCGCGACGAGCACACCCGGCGCGCGTTCCGCGACCACGTGCAGGCCGAGCGCAGCGTGTTCGCCACCGAACTGGCCGGCGAGCGGGCCGACACGTTCGCCCGGATCAAGGTGGAGGGCATCCTCGAATCGACCCTGGGCGTCGTCGTCACCTACGACCCGGACCGGGGCGCGCCCGCCGTGCTGGGCAGGCACGCCATCGCCGACGCGGGCCTGTACTCGGTGTGCCTGGCCATCCAGAACCTGTGGCTCGCCGCGACCGCCGAGGGCCTGGGCGTGGGCTGGGTGAGCTTCTACCGGGAGGACGTGCTGCGCCGCCTGCTGGACATCCCGCCGACCGTGCGCCCGGTGGCGTGGCTGTGCGTGGGACCGGTCGACGCCCTCCCCGACACCCCCGATCTGGAGCGGCACGGCTGGCGCAACCGGTTGCCCCTTGAGGACGTGCTGCACCAGGAGCGGTACACCCGGCGTTCATCCCGGTAGCCTGTGGATGCCGTGCCGATGGCGGGCGGGCCCGCGTACCCGTCCCGCCGAGTCGGAATGGAGTGTCAGCACGAGTGGAGCAGCACGATCCGCTGGTAGCGGTGCCCCAACCGGACCACGAGGTCAAGGCGTTGCTGAACGCCGGCCGCCTGGCCGAGGCGAACACCCTGTTCGACCAGGTGGTGAGCCGCATCCCACCCGGCGCGGACCGCTGGGTGCGCTCCGTCGTGCTGGTCAACCGGGCCAAGCTGGCGTGGCGGCTGGGCCGCATCCCGCTGGCGCTCGAACTCGCCGCCGAGGGCTGGACCGATCTGGACGCGGAGCACGCGGACAACCCGGCCGCCGCCCAGGCCATGCTCGCGCTTGCCTACCTGCTGGAGGGCATCGGCAACCGGCGGGCGGCGGTCGACATGCTGCGGCTGTCCGTACAGGTGGCGCGCCGGGCCCGGAACCCCGAAGTGCTCGGCCACTGCCTCCAGGGCCTGGGCGGCACGCTGAACTTCCGCGCCATCTCGTCCCCGCCGGAACTCGCGCCCGGGATCTTCGCCGAGGCCCGCGACCACCTGCGGGAAGGGCTCGACCTGGCCGAGGACGAGCAGATGCGCCGGGCCCTGCTCGGCGCGTACAGCCGTTCCCTGGCCGGCGTCGGTGATCTTGAGGCGGCCGAGGACGCGGCCCGCGAAACGCTGCGGCGGGGTGTCGCGGCGGACGACCGGTGGGCCCAGGCCGTGGCCAACTGGGTGCTCTCCGTCGTGCGCCGTGACCAGGGCGAACTGCTCGAAGCACGGACGTTGGCCAGCCGTGCGGTGGCCGGGGCGGAGGCGATCAACGACACGTCCCTGCTGCTGCGCTTCTCGCTCGACCTGGCGGACGTCTGCGCCCGGATGAACGACCCGGTCGGCGAGTCGGCGGCGTTGCGCTGCTCCGTCGCGGCGGGCCGGACCGCGACCGAGACCCTCCAGGAGGGCCTGGCGCAGGCGCTCGAACAGCGCCGGGTGGCCGTCCAGGCGCAACGCCTGGCCGTGGCCGCACAGGAGGCCGCCGCCCGCGACCCGTTGACCGGCCTGGCGAACCGGTTGGGGCTGGAACGGGCCGCCGCCGGTCTGCTGGAGAGCACGGCGGCGCGGGGGCGCGTGCCGTGGCTGGTGTTGGTGGACGTGGACTGGTTCAAGGGCGTCAACGACGACGCAGGGCACGCGGCGGGTGATGCGGCGCTGCGGGAGATCGCGCAGCTGCTGCGGCGCGAGTGCCGGGCGGACGACCTGGTGGCGCGGTGGGCGGGTGACGAGTTCGTCGTGCTGCTGGGCGACGGCGAGAGCACCGGCCACGACGTGGGGCCGACGGTGGCGGAACGCATCCGGGCGGCGGTGGACGGGCACGACTGGACCATGGTGCTCGGCACGACGCGGCGGCCGACGGTGAGCATCGGCGTGGCGGCGGGCCCGGCGAAACTGGACCAGCTCTTCGCCGCCGCCGACATGGCCCTGTACCGGGCGAAACGGCAGGGCCGGAACCGGGTGGAAGTGGAGCCGACCGCCGACATCCCGGAAACCGTCAGCGGCAGCCAGCCCCGGATCGGGTCTTCAACGGGCAGCGCGACCGAAAGCCTCTGACCAGCGCTTTCGGCCTCGGCCGGCGGCAAGGTGCCGGCCTCCGGCCCCCGATCACCATTGTCCCAGACAGGTACGACAATCCCGATCGAAGCGCCCCCGGGGCCAATCGTCCCACGAAGCACCGACAACGCCCCGGGCCGAAGCACACCGCCCGCGCGTCTGCCGCGTTCAGGCGATCAGACCGCCCCGGAAGGCGACCAGCGCCGCCTGCACCCGGTTCACCGCACCGATCTTCCCGAGCACCGACGACACGTAACCCTTCACCGTCGCCTCGGACAGGTGCAGCGTGCCGCCGATCTCGGCGTTCGACATGCCCTGTCCGATGAGGACGAGCACCTCGCGCTCCCGTTCGGACAGCGACGCCAGCAGCCGCCGCGCGGGTTCGGCCGCCCGCTCACCGTCCGCCACCGCCGCGAGCACCCGCGCCGCCACACCGGGGTCCAGCACGGCCCCGCCGACGGCCAGGTCGCGCACCGCACGCACCAGCTGCTCCGGCTCGGTGTCCTTCAGCAGGAAGCCCGAAGCGCCGAGCCGCAGCGCCTCGGACACGTATTCGTCCACGTCGAACGTGGTCAGCATGGCGATCCGCGGCGGGTCCGGGATGGCGCGCAGCCGGCGCAGCGCCATCAGCCCGTCCGAGGACCGCATCCTGATGTCCAGCAGCACGACGTGCGGGCGGTGCTGGCGGGCCAGGTCGGCCACCAGGTGCCCGTCGTCACATTCGGCCACCACCTCGATATCGCCGGCGCTGCTGAGGATCATGCGAAGGCCGGACCGGACGAGGTCTTCGTCGTCGGCCAGCATCACCTTGATCACGACGCCTCCCCGCGTTGGCGTTTCGTGTTCGTACTCGCCCAGCATCGCGCACGAACACGCAAGCTGACGTTAATTCACCGTTATCTCACCACGGAACCGCTCCGGAACAGCCTGTTCACAGTTGCCAGGAAATCTCCGAGGTCAGCCCCGGACTGACGCAACTTCCTGGCGCGGACACGGCAACCGGGCGCAGGGCTTATCGCCCGCGCGGCACTGGCCGTCCTGGTCCGGGTGGCCGCAGACCGCGTGCCGCACCGAGCACCCGTGCGCACACCCGACGAGCACACAAGGTGAACGGCCTCCGGCGATCCGGCCGACGACCACACCGACCACCCGGCGTCCGCCGCGCCGTCCGGGACCGGCGATGCGCACGCCGCCGACTAGGCCGGTCGGCAGCAGGGTCGCCCGATGTCCCGTCGGCCGTTTTCCCCATTCCGGAATGACCAGTCAACTGACAACACCGATCGGCGCACGCGGTAAACGCGAAGCACTTTCGCGAATCCGCTACCTGTGGGTAACGTGCGTCACACGAACCCTGCCCGGAAGGAGCTTCGCGTCATGCGGAGAGCCGCCCTGTCCCTGGCCGCGGTCGCACTCCTCGCCACGGCCGCCGTCACCGTCCCAGCCGAAGCCGCCTCGCCGAAGACCACCGCGTTCACCCCCGACGACTACTGCCTCGGCCAGTGCCACGACGTGCTGCCGCCCGGCCAGAACGGCAACGCCACGCTCGCCGACATCCTCGCCCACAAGGCGTTCGGCACCCGTCCCGCGCACTCCGCCGACCAGCTCGGCAAGTACGACGCCCTGGTGTCCGGCTACCCCGGCCTGACCAACGACCAGCTCGGCACCTTCTTCAACGACGCCTCGTTCGGCGTGCCCGCCGACCAGGTGGAGAGCACGGTCAAGCCGCGCGCGGACGTCACCATCATCCGCGACAAGACCCTCGGCATGCCGCACATCTACGGCACCACCCGGTCCGGCACCGAGTTCGGCGCGGGCTACGCCGCCGCGCAGGACCGGCTGTGGCTGATGGACCTGTTCCGCCACCTCGGACGCGGTCAGCTCAGCGGGTTCGCGGGCGGCGCGGAGGGCAACCGGGCGCTGGAGCAGAGCTTCTTCAACCAGATCCCGTACACCGAGGCCGACCTCCAGCAGCAGATCGACCAGGTCGCGACGCAGGGTCCGCGCGGACAGCAGGCGCTGCGGGACGTGACGGACTACGTGGCGGGCATCAACGCCTACCTCACGGCGTCGGTGAACGGCCGCTACTTCCCCGGCGAGTACGTGCTGACCGGGCACGCCGACGCGATCACCAACCGGAACGACATCCAGCCGTTCAAGACCACCGACCTGGTCGCGATCGCGGCCGTCGTCGGCGGCCTGTTCGGCGCGGGCGGTGGCGGCGAGGTGCAGAACGCGCTGGTGAAACTGGCGGCGCAGAACCGTTACGGTGCAACGGTCGGCGAGCGGGTGTGGCGGTCGTTCCGGGAGCAGGACGACCCGGAGTCGGTGCTCACCCTGCACGACGGGCAGCGGTTCCCGTACGCGTCGACACCCGCGAACCCGCGTGGCGTGGCGCTGCCCGACGGCGGCGTGGTGACGCCCGAGCGGATGGTGTACGACCAGGCCGCCCCGAATCAGTCCACTGTGGACGTTCCGAAGGATCTCCGTGCGCTGCAAGGGATCTTCGCGGACGGCGTGCTGCCCGCCGACCTGTTGACCAAGAAGCACGGCATGTCGAACGCGCTGGCCGTGTCCGGGGCGCACACCGACACCGGCAACCCGATCGCCGTGTGGGGACCGCAGACCGGCTACTTCGCCCCGCAGCTGCTGATGCTCCAGGAGCTCAACGGCCCCGGCATCCGGGCGCGCGGCGTGTCGTTCGCGGGCGTCAGCATGTACGTGCAGCTCGGGCGCGGTCTCGACTACTCGTGGAGCGCCACGTCGGCCGGCCAGGACATTACCGACACCTACGCCGCGGAGCTGTGCGAACCGGACGGGCGGCCCGCCTCGGCGACGTCCCTGCACTACCGGTACCGCACGGAATGCGTTGCCATGGAACGGATCGAGCGCAAGAACGCATGGCAGCCGACGGTCGCGGACCCGACACCGGCCGGCTCGTACACGCTCGTCATGTACCGCACCAAGTACGGCCTGGTGCAGAGCCGGGCGCAGGTCGACGGCAAGCACGTGGCGTACACGTCGCTCCGCTCGACGTACCTGCACGAGGTGGACTCGATCATCGGGTTCCAGGAGTTCAACGACCCGGACGCGATCAGGTCGGCGCCGGACTTCCAGCGCGCGGCCGAGCGCATCGGGTACGCGTTCAACTGGTTCTACGTCGACTCGAAGGACACCGCGTACTTCAACTCCGGCGCGAACCCGGTCCGAAAGCCCCACGTGGACCCGAACCTGCCGATCAAGGCGGAACAGGCGAACGAGTGGGAGGGCTGGGACCCGGACCGCAACACCGCGTCCTACACGCCGTTCGCGCAGCACCCGAACTCGGTGAACCAGGACTACTACATTTCGTGGAACAACAAACAGGCGCTGGAATACTCGGCCGTCGGCTACGGCAACGGTTCCGTGCACCGGGGCGACCTGCTGGACGACCGGGTGCGCGCGCTGGTGTCGAGCGGGCGCAAGGTGACCCGGACGTCGCTGACCCAGGCGATGGCCGAGGCCGCCGTGGCGGACCTGCGGGCCGAGCAGGTGCTGCCGGACCTGCTGCGGGTGCTGGACACCGCCGCCGTGACCGATCCGGCGCAGGCGGCGACCGTGGCGAAGCTGCGTGACTGGCAGCGTTCCGGCTCGCTGCGCAAGGAGACGTCCCCCGGCAGCAAGGTCTACGCGCACACCGACGCGATCCGGCTGCTCGACGCCTGGTGGCCGCTGCTGGTGCGGGCGCAGTTCCAGCCCGGCCTGGGCGAGGCCCTGTACACGCAGGTGACGCACGCCGTGCAGATCGACGAGGCACCGTCGGACACGCACGGAGCCGCGCCGCACAAGGGTTCCGCGTTCCAGCACGGCTGGTGGAGCTACGTGGACAAGGACCTGCGGGCCGTGCTCGGGGACGACGTCGCCGGGCCGTTGGGCGCGAAGTACTGCGGCGGCGGCGATCCGGCGGCGTGCCGCCAGGTCCTGCTGGACACCCTGGCGCAGGCGGCGGCCGTGCCCGCGACCACCGTGTACCCCGGCGACGCGAGCTGCGCGGCGGGCGACCAGTGGTGCGCGGACACCATCATCCACCGCGCCATGGGCGGCATCACCCAGGACAAGATCCACTGGCAGAACCGGCCCACCTACCAGCAGGTCGTGCAGTTCCCGGCCCGCCGCGGCGCGAGCCTCGCGAACCTGGCGTCCGGCGGCACCGCCACCGCGAGCAGCTACGAGCGCGGCTGGTACAGCTCGCCGCCCGGGAACGCGGTGGACGGCCGGCCGGACACGAGGTGGGCCAGCGACTGGAGCGACCCGCAGTGGCTCCAGGTCGACCTGGGCGCGGCGCGGACCGTGGGCCGGGTGGTGATGTCCTGGGAAGCGGCCCACGCCAGGTCGTACCGGATCGAGGTGTCACCCGATGGTACGAACTGGCGCGAGGTTTTCACCACAAGTGCGGGTAATGGCGGCCAGGACCTCGTGACGTTCACTCCAACCGCCGCACGATTCGTACGAATGACCGGTATGCAACGCGCCACAGGTTACGGATACTCGCTGTACGAGCTTGAGGTCTACAGCACGTAGACCGGTCCACAGGAAGACCCCGATCCACCCCCAGGGATCGGGGTCTTCCGCTTTTCCGGCCCTGGCCAAGGGAAACCGTTGAAAGGTTTCGACCGAAACCCTTCAACGGAATACCGAAGTCCACTGTGGACAGCCGATCCCGACCCGAGGCGCTATGGCAGCGGCTTGGCCCCGTTGTGGTGCGGCAACCCGACCTGCTCGGCGAACTCGGACGCCACCGACGTCCCGCCGTAGATGCCGAGGGCCTTCGCCAGGTGCAGCCGCAGATCCTGCCGGTGCCCGTCGGACAGCCGCGGCAGCGCGCTCTCGAAACTGGTGACCAACGTGTCCGCCCAGTGCCGATCCCGCCGCAACGAGGCGATCCGCACCAGTTCCGCGAGTTGCTGCGACAACGCGACCGCCTGCTCGACCTGGTAGCCGTTGCGGTGCAGCCACCAGATCGTCGCGGTCGACAGGTCGGTGAGCACTTCGTCGCGCAGGTACCGGATCTCGGCGCGCTCGGCGTCCCGCTCGGCCTGCCGGACCGTGGTCGTCTGCAACAGATCGATGTGTTTGCGCGCCATTTCCAGGTCCGAGTCGTCCACCGACAACTCGACCCCTTCGGCACGCGCCCACACGTGCGTGCCTTCAACCTGCCGTTCGGCCGCCAACTCGTCCCCCAGCTGGTGCTGGAGGGGCGCGTGATGCACCAGCATGGCCCGCTCGGTCACCTCCCGGGCCCGCCGCACGATGTCGTTGATCGCGGCGCTGCGCGGCACGTTGTGCCGGGCCCCGGTGGTCAGGTCCAACCGCCAGTGCACGGTGAACCGGGCCCGGAAGTCCAGCCCGTACACCGCACTGGGCAACGGCGTCTCGAACGCCTGCTGGTGCGAGGAAGGAGGAGGCTCGAACGTGAACTCCTCCCGCTCCCGCACCCACAGCCGCCGCCACCAGGCCCCCACAGCCCCCATGGGCCCGGGCCGAAAGTCAGGCCAAGGTCTACCGCTCATGGAATGTCTTTCGCCGAAGTAGGGAAGATTCCCTCCTCCCTACCCGAACCCCGGACGGGTGTGAAGACGGCCTACCCCACTTCCCCCCAACAGCCGACAGACACACCCGCCCCACCGCACCGGCGGTGCACACACGGCAACCACCGACCGCCACCCGAGTGCCCCTCGACTCCCGCCCCCACCTGACCGCCGCCGCCCGACGACCCGGTACTCTGCACGGTGCGCCCTCGTAGCTCAGGGGATAGAGCATCGGTTTCCTAAACCGTGTGTCGCAGGTTCGATTCCTGCCGGGGGCACTCACCTTTCGCCGGGTGAATAGAGCCTCTGACCTGGTCAAACAGGTCAGAGGCTCTTGTTTTCGGCAACCACCGATGACGATCACGCTCCGCTGCAATGGGGCTACCCGTGGTGCGAATCCGCCGTACGGGGCGGCTGAAACATGTCGTCGCCGGAGCCGACTGCTTCGGAGTGGCCGGAAAATGCCCACCGACCGAACTCGGCCGTTCGGCGTGCTCGGAACAGCCGTGCGGAGAATCGCGGTCACCGGTCCTTCGGCCCACCGGACCGGGTCGTACTTGATCTTTGCCGCCGGCCGCTCCCGGCCAGGTCGGTCGACCGGCGGAGGCCCGGTCGGGAATGTCGTCCCATCCCGACAGCCGGGGTGACGGGCCGTCCGACTTGTGGCCGTTCGGGGAATGCGGGCGGGCCGTGCGGTGGGCGGCTTGTGTTGTCGACCGGGCGGCACCGAGGGATTGATCCGGCGCGGTGCGCCTGGCTGGACCGGGTTTCCGTCGTGCACGACATCGACCACGGCCGCAACCGCTGAACCGCCCCGCTCCCGACGAATGGGGCCGGCGGGGTCGGCATCATTCGCAGCCGATGCCGTCCTTGTCGTGGTCCAGGCGGTAGACGTCGGCGCCGAGCACCTGGACCGGGCCGCGCACGTAGGCCGGGCCGTCGCCGCTGCCGCCCGCGCAGTCGACGTCCGATGCGATGGGCACGCAGTCGCTGTAGTTCGGGTGGCAGTCCGACTGGGGAGCGGGTTCGGCCGGCGGCGGCGGTGCGGCTTCGGTGGTCGTGGCCTGCACGGCCGGGGGTTGCGTGACCGGCGGCGGCGGGGCGACCGGGACGGTCGTGGTGGTGGTGGTGGTGGTGGTCGTCGTCGTGACGGACGTGGTGGTCCGGGTGGTCGTCGGGGCTTGTGTGGTCGTGGCTTTGGCAGTGGTCGTGGTGACCACGCCGGCCGCCGTCGGGCTCTTCGGGTTGCCGCCCAGGTTCGCCACCGCCGCGATGAACACCACGGCCACCACGGCCGCGCCCGCGATCCACGCGGGACGGTTCTTCGCGAACGGGGACGGTCGCCGAACCGGAACGGGTGCCGGGATCGGCCAGGCAGCGGTGGGTGCGACCGGGAGTCGGGCGGCGGGTGGGGCCAACGGGATGGTGGCGTTGCCGTCCCGGGGCAGGCGGAGGGTGACTTCGGCGCCTCGGACGCCTGCCTGGAGCAGGGCTTCACAACCCGGCCGACTGCCCCGAGTCGTGAGCTGGACCAGCAGCGGCGCGTACCGCTGGGACATCAGGTGGGTCAGTTCGCCCACGCGCGCGCCGTCCAGGCGGACCTCGATGGCACGTTCGCCCTGGTACTTGCCGGTCGAGACGGTGCACCAGGCTAATTCGACGGCGACCCGCCTCGGCAGGCCCGGCGCGACCGGGTAGCGGGCCAGGACGTCCTGGTGGTCTTCCTCGCGGGTCACCGTGACCGTCGATTCGGCGCCCAGCATCACCAGCCCTGCCGACGAGTTCTCCATCACCGCGTGCTCCAGCCGCTCGGACCGACGTTGTGGTCTGGGAATCGCCGGAGCCGGGGATGGTTGTTACGGACACGGGTGGGTAACGGTGGACGATCAGTGCAAGATGGACCCTGTTTTCGCAGCGATCGTCTTTGGCGACAGACACCCGACCCCCCGACTCGGGAAACCGGTCGGCCGGACTCCAGTTGGTCCACTGTGGACTACTGGGTATCGCACGGTTCGCGGAAGTCCAGACATGGCAAGGAGTCGCGGCGTCCGGGGGCCGCGGGGGTGTCCCCCGTCGACGGTGTTCACGCGGCGGTGGGCCTGGCAAGAAGCCGAGAAGGCCCTCGGACGTCTCCGAGGGCCTTCCGAGACTTGGACGGGACAGCCGTCGCCGTCTCCCTTGGCGCGGCGCCGGGACTGCTGCCGATGGCAGGGTCAGGCGCGATCGGTAACCGGGCCGCGCTCGTCGTCAGGTCAGCCGACGCGCCACAGGGCGGGCACGTTCGGCGGCTCCCAGCCGGGCTGGGCGGTGTGGGACTGGAGGCAGACGTAGCTGACGCCGCCGTAGGTGACCGAGGTGCCCGCCGAGTACGACGTGCCGGCCGCCCAGGAGCCACCGGGGACACCGGTGGTCGTGGTCGTGGGGGACGTGGGGGAGGTCGTCGTGGTCGAACTCGTCGGCTTGGTGGTCGTCGTGGTCGTGGTCGTGGTGGTCTGCTGCACGTTGAGCACGAAGTCGTACTGGCCGACACGGGTCGTGCCGTTGTTCGACATCGTCATCAGCAGACGCGGGTCGTAGATCGTGTCGGTGTTGTTGCGCGGTTCACCCGGGAAGTACAACTGGGTGGTGAGGATGCGCCCGCCGGGGTTCTGCACCTTGACGTGGATGTGCCGGGTGCGGCCGGGGTAGAGGCCGGGCACGATCGTGCTCAAGGTGAACTTGCCGTTGGCGTCGGTGTACTGGTGTCCGCGGAACGTGAATCCGGTGTTGTCGTAGACACCGTTGTTGTCACACTGCCAGAAGTCCAGCAGCGCGCGCGCGATCGGCTGACACCGCAGTCCGAACACATAGCCGGTGACGGTCAGGCGGGTGCCGACCGTGCCGGAGCCGACCAGCGACGTGCGCTCGGGCGAGTTCGGCTTGAAGTACGGGCCCTCGGTCTGCGCGGGAGTCGGGTCATCGCCGTCGTTGCACTCCGGGGTCGGTTCCAACATGCCGTCGGTGCCCTGCATCGTGCGCGCCAACGCGGGCACACCCATCAGCGCGACGGGCACCGCTACGCCTGCCGCCAAAGCGGCTCGCAGGACCGGCCTACGGCTGATGTTGCGGGAATCCTGGGATTCCTCGGTTGTGCTCTGGTCGCCGTCCTGAGGCGTGTCCATGCCTGCTCCTCGTGGGGGATGGGCGGTCTCGGGAATTCATAACGAACCTATGGAGACGCTTCGGCGGGGACGATGGACTGGCCCGGTTGGTCGTGGTGTATCTCGTGGGCGGCCATAACTGTGAACGCCGTCACCTGCGGTGTTGCGGCGGACGTCGCCCGTCCGGCGGAAGTCGCCGGGGCTGACGCCGGTCTCCCGCCGGAAGAATCGACAGAAGTAGGCCGGGTCCGCGAAGCCCACTCGGCCCGCTATCTGCCGCACGGTCAGGTCCGTTCGGGCCAACAGGCGCTTGGCTTCGCCGGCCCGTGCCTCCCGGACCAGTTCCGAAGGCGTGCGGCCGGTGGCCGCCTTCACCGCCTCGGTCAGGTAGCCGGGGGTGACGCCGATGCGTTCCGCGTAGGCGCGCACCGACCACAGGTCCACGTCGGGCCGGCCGGCCAGTCGGGCGAACTCCTCCGCGACCGCTCCGGTCCTGGCCGGCGGCGGGGCGGACGGGGTCTCCGGCAGGCGAGCCGCGCGGACGATCAGCACGTGCAGCAGGGAACGCAGCACGGATTCGACGCCCTCGGCGCGGCCCCGGTATTCCTCGTCCAGCTCGCGCACCAGGCCGTGCAGGCTCCGCCGGCTGGCGTCGTCGAGGGTCAGCCAGGGGCGTTCGCTCAGTCGCCGCAACAGTTCCCGGTCGCCCGGGTGGTCGATCAGGAAGTCGTCGGTGAAGAGGATGACGAACCCGTCCAGGCCCTGTAGGTCGGCCCAGTGGTGCACCTGGCCGGGCGAGATGGCACACAGGTGCGGCGGGCTGAGCTCCCACCGGGCCAGGTCCACGACGTGCGATCCGGTGCCGCCGGTGATGTACACGATCTCGTGGAACGTGTGCCGGTGCGGGAAGTTGGCCTGCGACATCGGTCCGATCGTCTCGAAGGTGCCGATGGCGAACGGCAGCGCGTTCGGCACCGGCACCTCCAACCGGTGCATCGGCAGTTCACCCGCGCGCGCAGTCTGGCAGGGAGTCCCCGGTAACACGGTGGTGCCACGCATCGGCCCCATCCTTTCGCTTCCGGACTGAAGGTCCAGACCAATCATTGGTGAAAACACGATGGCACGAGGAAGGCCGGCGGGGAACAGCACGCGTCTACGAGTGTTGACGCGGTCGGCCGGTGTCCGATTGCCGGACAGCGGGCACTGCCGAACAGCGGGGGCCGGCACGCACCCGCCGCACGGACGATCGGCCGATCGGCGACGGCTCCGACGAGCCGAAACCCGGCGACGACGCCTCGGCCTGCCGCGCAGTGTCGCACTGTTCCGCGCCGGTCGCGTCGACCGGAAGTCCGTTCCCGGTGGAATTCCGTTGTCATGCGGGTGAAACGCGCCGGCGTGGACTTGACTCTTGGGCACGCGGCGGGCCGCCGAGGTCGCCGGCGTTCAGCAGCTCGAACAGTCGGGACGGGGGCAGGCCGCCATGCGTCGGCGCAGTTCGGCGAGCAGTTCCTCCTCGGTGAGCCGGGTCGGGTCCAGGTCGGCCTCGCGGAGTTCGACGCACTCGTGGCGCACGATGCCGGCCGCCGCCAGCGCCGCCAACGGGTTGGCCCGCAACGCGGACGCGACCGCGTGCACGGACTCCGCGGAGACCTTGCCGCCGCGTTTCCAGGCCGTCACGCGACTGCGGTCCACTCTGGCGCGGCGGGCCAGTTCGCTCGCCTTCATGGCGTGGCGGTCCATGTGGGTCTTCACGAAGAGCCACCAGGGTGTCGGGACGTTCTCGGATTCGGCCATGCACAGGACGTTAGCTGCGCACACACAACGTTGGCAAGACACGCCCCACCGCGCCCACCTGGCGTTCTCACGCAACTCGTGTTGTGCGAGCGCAACCAGGACTACTGTTGCGTGCACACAACCTGATGTTCAGCGTGTGTCCGACGACGCGAGGTGGCGATGTCGAAGACGATCAGGCTCCGCACCAAGTCCTTCACCAAGGCCGCGCTCCTGGCGGGCTTCGTGTCCGACTACGCGCTGGCCAAGGCGATGGACGTGAACCGGTCCACGGTCGCCCGCGTGTTGAGCGGCGAACTCAACCCGGGGCCGGCGTTCATCGGCGGTGCGCTCACCGCGCTCGCGCCGATGCAGTTCGAGGACCTCTTCGAAATCGTCCCGCTGCCCGACCGGGACGACTGAATCCGGCCGCAGACCGACATTTTGGCGGTGTTCTGAACTCACCCGACTGGTTGACACTAATGATCATCAGAGACGGACCGGCGGCGTGACGCGATGTGACCAGTGGCCCGCGCACGGCGGCCGATCAGACCGAGCACGGCGGACCGGGAAGGACGGCGGCAGGTGAGCGAGCAGGCCAGGCGGTTGCTGCGGGACGTGTTGCGCGCACGCCGCATCCTCGGCCACGACGTCCGAGACCCCGAGCCGGGTCCGCCGGAGCACACCGACCCGGTCGGACCGGAGGGCCACGACCCACCGGCGGACGCGGGTCCGCCGACGCCGAGCGGCACCGGACCACCTGCCGCGCGCCACCCCGACCGGCCGACGTCGGGCGACGCCGAGGTGTCCGAGCCGCACCACGTCGAACAGCCGGTGCCGGGCGATGGCGGCACGTCCGGGCTGCTTCGCACGGACCGGCCGGGGGGCGGCGGTGTGGAGCCGGTTGTGCGGGGCCGCGTCGGCCCGACGCGGCTCGATACCCCCGACGACGTGCGTCGCTGGTTCGGCGAGCACCGGGACGACGTCCTGGCGGCGGTGCGGGTCGGGGATGACACGGCGGTCGCGTTGTTGGGCCACGTGTGGCGTGCGTTGCCGGCTGACGTGGATGAGATCTGGTGTCGGGAGCTCTACGAGTGTGCGGCGCCGTTGGCTGCGGCGCTGCCTTCGTCACGGGCGCTTGCGGCGGCGTTTCGGGCCGGGGCGCAGGTGTTGCGGGCACGGGGGGCGCACCGGATGGCGGCTGCGCTCGGGATGCGGGAGTTGGCGATCTGGCGGTTGTCGGACGATCCGGAGCCGACCGCGGACGCGTTGGACTCGTTGGCCGCCACCTACCGCGCCCAGGGGCGGTTGCACCGGGTCATCGGGTGT
>CBHFOL010000109.1:0-22413 GCA_965995405.1 uncultured Saccharothrix sp. | reverse complement strand
AGGTGGGTGCGACCGGGCATGACGGCGGTCGGGTGCGCCGCGGCCTGGCCGGCGAGGGCGTCCACGACGTCCAGGACGCCGTCGGCGACGCGGTGGGCGGCGTCGCGCAGCCACATCCGGAACAGGGTGGCGACCTGGTCGTTGCGGGACCGGCCGGCGCGGAGCTTGCCGCCGAGTTCGGGTCCGGCGCGTTCGATCAGGCCCCGTTCGAGTGCGGTGTGGACGTCCTCGTCGGCGAGGGTGGGGGTGAACGTCCCGGCGGCCACGTCGGCTTCCAGGGTGTCCAGGGCGGTGAGCATCCGGTCCAGCTCGTCGGTCGTGAGCAGGCCGGCCCGGTTGAGCACGCGGGCGTGGGCGCGGGAGCCCCGGATGTCGTAGGGGGCGAGTCGCCAGTCGAAGTGCGTCGATGCGGAGAGCAGGGCCATCGCGTCGGCGGGTCCGCTGGCGAAACGTCCGCCCCAGAGTGCAGTCACGTGTTCGGGTTCCTCTTCGGGTGCTGGCCGGGCTACAACTGTACGGAACGGCGGGTGTCGCTCAGTCGGGGGTTTCGTCCTCCTGGCCGGCGGCGAGCGCGCTCACCCGGGCCGCGAGGTCCGCCCCGGTGAGCGGTTCGCGGGCCACGACGAGGATGGTGTCGTCGCCCGCGATGGTGCCGACGATGTCGGCGAGCGCGGCCCGGTCCAGCGCGCTGGCCAGGAACGCCGCCGCGCCGGGCGGGGTGCGCAGGACGGCGAGGTTGCCGGACGAGTCGACCGAGACGAGCAGTTCGCCGAGTACCCGGACGAGCCGGGAGGTGCCGCCCTGGACGCCGCGCACCGGGCTGCCGTCCTCGGGGATGACGTAGACGGGCGCGCCGCCGTCCACACCGCGCAGCTTGACCGCGCCGAGTTCGTCCAGGTCCCGGGAGAGGGTGGCCTGGGTGACCTCGATGCCTTCCATGGCCAGCGTCTTCGCCAGTTCCGACTGGCTGCGGATGGCGCGTTGGCTGACCAGTTCGACGATGCGGGCCTGCCGCGCGGTGCGGGTCATCGTGATCGCTCCAGCAGCCAGACGAGGAGCGCCTTCTGGGCGTGCAGGCGGTTCTCCGCCTCGTCCCAGACGGCGCTGTGCGGGCCGTCGAGCACGTCGTCGGTGATCTCCCAGCCCCGGTGGGCGGGCAGGCAGTGCAGCACGGTGGTGTTGACGCCGGTCGCGGCGACGAGTTCGGCGTTGACCTGGAACGGCCGGAACGGGCCGACGCGGTCGCGGCCGTCGTTCTCCTGGCCCATGGACGTCCAGGTGTCGGTGACCAGGACGTGCGAGCCGTCGACGGCGGCGCGCGGGTCGCTGATCACGTCGACCGAGCCGCCGGTCTCGGCGGCGCGCTTGCGGGCGTCGTCCAGGATCCACTGGGCGGGCCGGAAGTTCGCGGGCGCGGCGATCCGGACGTGCATGCCGGCGGTCGCGCCGCCGAGCAGGATCGAGTTGGACATGTTGTTCGCGCCGTCGCCGAGGTAGGTGACGGTGAGGCCGGCGAGCGTGCCGTGGACGCGCCGGATGGTCTGGAGGTCGGCGAGCACCTGGCACGGGTGGAACTCGTCGGTGAGCGCGTTGATGACCGGGATGCGGGACACCGACGCCATGGCTTCCATGCGCTTCTGCGCGAACGTCCGCCACACCACGGCTTCCACGTACCCGGACAGGATGCGGGAGGTGTCCTCGATGGTCTCCTCGCGGCCGAGCTGCATGGAGCGGCCGTCGATGATCACCGGGTTGCCGCCCAGTTGGGCGATGCCGACCTCGAACGACAGCCGGGTGCGGGTGGAGTTCTTCTCGAAGATCACCGCGACCGACTTGGGTCCGGCGAGCGGCTTGGCGGTGAGCCGGTCGGCCTTGAACGTGTCCGCGAGGTCGAGCACCTCGGCCTGCTCGGCGGGGCTCAGGTCGTCGTCGCGCAGGAAGTGCCGCACCATCAGGACTCCTCAGTCGACGCCGACAGGATCTCCGGCAGGTCGGCGACCAGCCGATGGGCGTCCGCCTCGGCCAGGACCAGCGGCGGGGCGAGCCGGATGACGTCGGGCTGGATCGGGTTGACCAGGTAGCCGGCGCGCTGCGCGGCGGCGGCGGCCTTCGCCGAGACGCCTTCGCGCAGCATCACGCCGAGCAGCAGGCCGGCCCCGCGCACGCCGGCGACCAGCGGGTGGCCCAGCGCCTCGATGCCGGTCGCGATCTCCTTGCCGACGGCGGCGGTGTGCTCCAGCAGGCCGTCGGCGGCGATGGTGTCCAGGACGGCCAGGGCGGCGGCGCAGCACACCGGGTTGCCGCCGAACGTGGTGCCGTGGTGGCCGGGCTGGAACAGGTCGGCCGCCGCACCGAAACCGATCGTGGCGCCCAGCGGCAGACCGCCACCGATGCCCTTGGCCAGCGTGATGACGTCCGGCACGATCCCGGCCTGCTGGAACGCGAACCACGTGCCCACCCGGCCGATGCCGGTCTGCACCTCGTCCAGGATCAGCAGCGCGCCGTGCCGGGCGGTGATCTCGCGGGCGGCCTGGAGGTAGCCCTCGGGCGCCACGACGACGCCCTGCTCGCCCTGGATCGGCTCCACGATGAACGCGGCGGTCTCGCCGTCGATCGCGGCCTCCAGCGCGGCCACGTCACCGAACGGGATGTGCACGACGCCGGGCACCAGCGGCTCGAACGGGGTGCGCTTGCCGGGCTGGCCGGTGAGCGCGAGGGAGCCCATGGTGCGGCCGTGGAACCCGCCGTCGGTGGCGACGACCTTGGTGCGGCCGGTGCGCCGGCTGATCTTGAACGCGGTCTCGTTGGCCTCCGCGCCGGAGTTGCAGAACAGCACCCGGCCGTCGCCGTCCGCGCCCGCCAGGTCGAGCAGGCGTTCGGCGAGGTTCAGCGCGGGCTCGTTCATGTACAGGTTGGAGGTGTGGGCGATCTTCCCGATCTGCGCGGTGACGGCCGCGACGACCGCCGGGTGGGCGTGGCCCAGCACGTTGACCGCGATCCCGGCCAGCAGGTCGAGGTAGCGGTTGCCGTCGGTGTCCCAGACGTGGGCGCCCTCGCCGCGGGCCAGGGTGAGTCCGGGGGTGCCGTAGTTGTCCATCATCGCGGCCTGCCACCGCTGCTGGTCGCCGGTGTGATTACTCATTCCTCGTCCACCCCAGTCTGATTCTCGACTCCGTCGAGGGTCACCATTGTTCCGACACCTTCAGACGTAAAGACTTCCAACAGCACCGAGTGGGCGAGCCTGCCGTCGATGACGTGCGCCTCGGGCACGCCACCGCGCACCGCGCGCAGGCAGGACTCCATCTTCGGGACCATGCCGCTGTCCAAGCGGGGCAACAGCTTCTCCAGCTCGTCGGCCCGGATCCGGTGCAGCAGCGAGCTTTTGTCCGGCCAGTCCGCGTACAGGCCCTCCACGTCGGTGAGGACCACGAGTTTTTCCGCTTTCAGGGCAACGGCCACCGCGCCGGCGGCGGTGTCCGCGTTGACGTTGTGCACCACGCCGTCCACGTCCGGCGCGACCGTGGAGACGACCGGGATCCGGCCCGCCCGCACGATGTCCAGCACCGCGTCCGGGTTGACGTCCACGATGTCGCCCACCAGCCCGATGTCCACCGGCTCACCGTCCACAATGGCCGGTCGGCGGGCGGCGGTGAGCAGGTGGGCGTCCTCGCCGGACAGGCCCACCGCGAACGGCCCGTGCTCGTTGATCAGGCCGACCAGCTCGCGCTGCACCTGGCCGACCAGGACCATCCGCACCACGTCCATCGCCTCGGGCGTGGTGACCCGCAGCCCGCCCCGGAACTCGCTCTCGATGCCCAGCTTCTTCAGCATGGCCGCGATCTGCGGTCCGCCGCCGTGCACCACGACCGGGTGCAGGCCGGCGAGCTTGAGGAACACCATGTCCTGCGCGAACGCCCGCTTCAGGCCGTCGTCCACCATGGCGTTGCCGCCGTACTTGACGACCACGATCGCGCCCCGGAAGCGTTGCAGCCAGGGCAGTGCCTCGATCAGGACCTCGGCTTTGGACCGCGCGTCGAGGGTCATGAGCTGTAGGCGCTGTTCTCTTCGACGTAGGCGTGCGACAGGTCCGTGGTGAGCACGGTCGCCGTGCCGTCGCCGACGTTCAGGTCGATCACGATGGCGACGTCCCGGCCGGACAGGTCGGCCTCGCTGCGGTCGGCGGCCTTGTGGCCGGCGGTGAACAGGGTGACGCCGTTGATGGTGATCCCGAGCTTGTGCTGGTCCACGGTGGCCTGGGAGCGGCCGACGGCCATCGCGACCCGGCCCCAGTTCGGGTCGGAGCCGAACAGCGCGGTCTTGACCAGGTTGTCCTCGGCGACGGTCTTGGCTACCACGACCGCCTCGGCCTCGGAGAGCGCGCCGTTGACCGTGATGGCGATTTCCTTGGTCACGCCCTCGGCGTCACCCTGGAGCTGTTTCACCAGGTCAGCGGCCACGGCGGTGAGCAGCGCGCGGAAGTCCTCGGCGCTCGGCGTGACGCCGGACGCGCCGGAGGCCAGCACGAGGACGGTGTCGTTGGTGGACGTGCCGCCGTCCACGTCGAGCCGGTCGTAGGTCTTGGCGGTGGTGGCGCGCAGGGCCGCGTCGAGCACGTCGCCGTCGACCACCGCGTCGGTGGTGATGACGCTGAGCATGGTGGCCATGTTCGGGGACAGCATCCCCGCGCCCTTCACGAAGCCGCCGACGGACCAGCCGTCCGGGTGCGCCGCCCAGGACTGCTTGGGGTGGGTGTCGGTGGTCATCACGGCGGTGGCGGCGTTCAGGCCGGCCGCGTCGGACGTGCCGAGTTCCTTGACCGCCAGTTCGACGCCCGCCGTGACGTGGTCCATCGGGAGGCGTTCGCCGATCAGTCCGGTGGAGCACACGGCGACCTCGATCGCGCCGACGTCCAGCACCTCGGCGACCTTCTCGGCCGTGGCGTGGGTGTCCTGGAAGCCCTCCGGGCCGGTGCACGCGTTCGCGCCGCCCGAGTTGAGCACGACCGCGTTCAGCCGGCGCTCCTTGAGCACCTGCTGGGACCACAGGACGGGCGCGGCCTTCACCTGGTTGGTGGTGAACACGCCGGCGGCGGCCTGGCCGGGGCCCTCGTTCACGACCAGTGCGAGGTCGAGCGCGCCGGACTCCTTGATGCCGGCGGCGACACCAGCCGCCTTGAAGCCCTTCGGCGCGGTCACGCCTCGGTCGCGGGTAACGGTCACGGTGCTACTCCAACGGTGGACAGGCCGGTGGTCTCCGGCAGGCCGAGTGCGATGTTCATGCACTGCACCGCAGCGCCTGCGGTGCCCTTCGCCAGGTTGTCCACCGCCGCCACGACCACCAGCCGGTTCAGGTCGTGGTCGACGGTCACCTGGAGCTGCACCGCGTTCGAGCCGAGCACCGCGCCCGTGGTCGGCCAGTGGCCTTCCGGCAGCAGGTGCACGAACGGCTCGTCGGCGTACGCCTTCGCGTAGACGGCGCGGACGTCCACGTCGGACGTGAGGGTCGCCGAGCACGTGGCGAGGATGCCACGCGGCAGGGGCGCGAGGATCGGCGTGAACGAAACCTTGATGTCGGTACCGGCGACCTTGGTCAGGTTCTGGGTGATCTCGGGGGTGTGCCGGTGCGCGCCGCCGACGCCGTACGCGCTGAGCGAGCCCATCACCTCCGAGCCGAGCAGGTTCGGCTTGAGCGACTTGCCCGCGCCGGACGTGCCGGAGACGGCGACCACGGTCACCTCGGGTTCGACCAGGCCCATGGCGGGGGCGAGGGCGAGGGACGACACGGTCGGGTAGCAGCCGGGGACGGCGACGCGGCGGGCGTCGCGGAGGAGGTCGCGCTGTCCGGGGAGTTCGGGCAGGCCGTAGGGCCAGCTGCCCGCGTGCGTGCCGCCGTACCAGCGTTCCCAGGCTTGCGGGTCGGTGAGCCGGTGGTCCGCGCCGCAGTCGACGACGAGGGTGTCGTCGCCGAGTTGCGCGGCGATCCCGGCGGAGTGACCGTGGGGCAGGGCGAGGAAGACGACGTCGTGGCCGGCGAGCTGCTCGGCGGTCGTCTCGGTGAGCGTGCGGTCCGCGAGCGGCAGCAGGTGCGGCTGGTGGGTGAGCAGCGGGGTGCCCGCGTTGCCGCCGGCGGTCAGCGCGCCGATCTCCACGTCCGGGTGACCGAGCAGGAGGCGCAGCAACTCGCCCCCGGCGTACCCGCTGGCTCCGGCGACCGCGATCCGTACCGTCATGCGGATAAGTATGCACGGCTATGCAAAGTCACTCAAACCGGTATCCCGCAGTGGCACGCTGCTCACTCCACCTTGGCCGGGTCCGTGCTAGCCGTGGAACCGTTCCAGCGCACGGATCTTGTTGGTGGCGTCCAGCGCGGCCACTTTGTACGCCTCGGACAGCGTCGGGTAGTTGAAGACGGTGTCCACCAGGTAGTCCACGGTGCCGCCGCACGCCATCACGGCCTGTCCGATGTGGACCAGGTCGGTCGCCCCGGTGCCGAACAGGTGCACGCCCAGCAGCTTGCGGTCCACTGTCGACACCAGGAGCTTCAGCATCCCGTAGGCGTCGCCGACGATCTGGCCGCGCGCCAGTTCCCGGTAGCGGGCCAGACCCACCTCGTACGGGACGGCCGACGACGTCAGCTCGGCCTCCGTCGCGCCGCAGTACGAGATCTCGGGAATCGTGTAGATCCCGATCGGCTGCAACGCGGCCAGCTCGTTCGCCCGTTCCCCGAACGCGTGATAGGCGGCCAGCCGCCCCTGGTCCATCGAGGTCGCGGCCAGCGCCGGGAAGCCGATGACGTCGCCCACCGCATAAACGTGCGGCACCGACGTGCGGTAGAACTCGTCCACCTTCAGCCGTCCCCGATGGTCGGCCGTCAACCCGGCCGCCTCCAGGTTCAGCTCCTCCGTCGCACCTTGTCGCCCAGCCGAGTACATGACGGCGGCAGCCGGGATCCGCTTGCCACTGGCCAGGGTGGTCACCGTGCCGCTGTCGGACACCGCGACGTCCACGACCTTCTCGCCGAAGCGGAACGTGACGGCCAGATCACGCAGGTGGAACTTGAGCGACTCCACGATCTCCGGGTCGCAGAACTCCAGCATCCGCTCCCGCTGCTCCACCACCGTCACCCGGCTGCCCAGGGCGGCGAACATCGAGGCGTACTCGATGCCGATCACCCCGGCACCCACGACCACCAGCGACGACGGGATCTCCTCCAGCGCCAGCACCTCGTCCGAGTCGAGCACGCGCTCCTCGTCGAAGTCGACCTGCTCGGGCCGGGCGGGCCGGGTGCCCGTGGCGATCACGATCTTGTCGGCGCTCACCGTGTGGTGCTCGCTCCGGTGCTGCCCCTGCACCGCGATGGTATGCGGATCCACGAAGTGGGCCGTGCCGGTGAGCAGGTCGACCTGGTTGCGGTGCAACTGCGCCCGCACGACCTGCACCTCGCGCCCGATGACGTGCTGGGTGCGGGCGAGCAGGTCGGAGATCGTGATGTCCTGCTTCACCCGGTAGTCCGCGCCGTACAACTCCCGCTGGCTCATGCCGGTCAGGTACATGACGGCTTCGCGCAGCGTCTTCGACGGGATGGTGCCGGTGTTGACGCAGACGCCGCCGACCATGTCGGCCTTGTCCACGATCGCCACCCGCCTGCCGAGCTTCGCGCCCGCGATGGCCGCCTTCTGCCCGCCGGGGCCGGATCCGATGACGACCAGGTCGTAGTCGTGCTCGCTCATACCCGAAGCGTTTCACAACCGACCGGCCTACGGTGGAGCTGTGAACGGACTCGTCGAGGCGATCCGGCAGGGCCTGGCGTCGGTAGCCGATCCGGCCAAGGCGCCGGAGATGCAGCGGTACATGAAGTCGGAGATGCCGTTCCTGGGCGTCCCCAAACCGGAACGCGCCAAACTGGTCCGCGCGGTGTTCGCCGCCCACCCCTTGGCGTCCCGAGACCAGTGGCTGGACGCGGTGCTGACCCTGTGGCGGGAGGCGGCCCACCGCGAGGAGCGGTACGCGGCCCTGGACCTGACGGCCCGCTACCCGAGGTGGCAGGACCCGACCGTGCTGCCGCTGTACGACGAGATGGTGGTGACGGGAGCGTGGTGGGACTTCGTGGACGAGATCGCGTCCCGCCGCATCGGCCCCCTGCTGCGCGACTACCCGGACGAGGTGGAGCCGGTGATCCGCGCCTGGTCCACCGACCCGGACCGCTGGCGGCGACGGGTGTCGGTGATCTGTCAACTGGGCTCGAAGGCCGACACGGACCTGGACCTGCTCCGGGACACCATCGAGGCCAACCTCGCCGACCCGGACTTCTTCCTGCGCAAGGGCATCGGCTGGGCACTGCGCCAACACGCCCGCGTCGCCCCCGGCTGGGTGCGGGCGTTCGTCGACACCCACCCGGAGCTGTCACCGCTGTCGAAGCGGGAGGCGCTCAAGCACCTGTGACACTAGCCGCGAGTGGCCCGACCCGAGTAGGTCAGCGGGAACACCGAGTCCTGACACGCCTCGGGCACATCCGCCGAAATCTGCACCACCATCTCCACCTCGACCGACCCCGACGGCGGGATGACCACCGGCTGGGACATCGGCGCCACGCTCAACACCCCGGACGGACAATCCACGACCCGGTTGTGCGCCGCGTCCAACGGCTGCCCCGGCACCGCCTGCAACGACATCACCACGATGTCCACGCTGTTCGGATTCGACAGCCGCACCAGCCGCGACCCCTCGCTCCCCGGCGTCAGCTCCACCGGCGCACCCGAGATGTCGTTGATCTCGAACGGCCTCAGGTCCGCGACGCCGGCCTCGCCGTTGCTCACCGCGTACGCCATGGCGGGCAGCTCGGGCTCCGGCCAGGTCAGGTGCATGGCGGCCACCACGGCGGCCCCGACGCCAAGAATGGTCATCGCGACGGCGACTTCCATCCGTGGTCCCAAGCTACGCATGAGGCAACCTCACTACGACTGCTGCATCAGGCGGTGGGTTCGCCGCTAGCTCCCCGTCGGACCGGCGACCAGACTCGCCCGGCGGTTCATCGCTTCGCCCCTCGGCCCAGCGGGCCGCGAAGCCAATCTTGGAGAACGTTCAACCTCGGCGCAAGAACCAAGCAGGCCCGGAAAATCAGGTCCAAAGACCTCTTGACACCTCACGCTCAGTACTCTGATCTGCGCGTTCCCCGAATGTCGGCCACCGAGTAGTTCACCCGGCCGGACGAGCCCCGGGCCCGCACCACTGCGGACCCGGGACTGTGCGTCAGGCTCTCAGCGCCGCACCGAACCGGTCAGCCGCCTCGGCAACGGCCGCATCCCGCCCCGCCGTCGCCTCCTCCACCGTCAACGTCCGATCAGCAGCCCGGAACCGCAGCGCATAGGCCAACGACCGCTTGCCGTCCCCGACCTGATCACCGACATACACGTCGAACAGCCGCAGATCCTCCAGCAGCGCACCGCCGCCATCCCGCAACGCGCGCGCCACCTCCTCCGCAGGCACCGCCGCATCCACCACGACCGCCACGTCCAACAACACCGGCGGATACGGCGACACGACCGGCGCGGGCCGGTGGTCCTTCAACGGCAGCGCATCCAGATCAAGCTCGAACGCCACGGTCCGCTTGGGCAGCCCCAGCGCCTCGACCACCTTCGGGTGCAACTCACCCGCGTGCCCCACAGGCCAGTCCCCGACCCGCAGCTCCGCACACCGCCCCGGATGCCACGGAGCCAGGTCCGACGCGACAGCACTCAACGTCACGCCATAAGCCGCACCGACCAGCCGCGCGGCCTGCACCGCGTCCGCCCAGTCCGCCGCCCGACCCTTGCCCCACCAGCCGGCCTGCTCCCGCAACCCGGCCAACACACCCGCCACGTGCACCGGCTGCTGCGGCAACGCGGCCACCAACGAAGCCACCTGCTCATCCGACGGCCGAACCCCGACCCCGACCTCGGGCATCGGCACCCGCTCGGTACGAGGCAACGTCACCTGCGCCACCGCGTACAGGGCCACGTCCTTCGCCCCACGCGCCAGGTTCCGCTGCAACGTCTCCAGCAACCCGGGCACCAACGTCGTCGCCAACGCGTGCTTGTCCGCCTCAAGCGGGTTCAGCACGCTGACCGTCTTACGCCGCACGTCACCCTCGGGCAGCCCCAACGCGTCGAACACGCCCGGCGCGATGAACGGGAACGGCTTGACCTCCACGAACCCGTTCTCCGCCAACGCCCGCGACACGGTCCGCCGTCGCCGCTGCTGCTCGGTCAGCCCACGCCCGGCCGGCGCCGGCGGCAACGTGGACGGGATCGTGTCGTACCCCTCCAGCCGCAGCACCTCCTCCACCAGGTCCGCGGGCTGCGTCAGGTCCGAACGCCAGGTCGGCGGCACAGCCGTCACCAGCGTCGCGCCGTCGTCACCCGTGGTCACCTCCACCAGGCACCCGATCTGCCCCAGCCGCCGCGCCGTCACGCCACGCGCGTACCGCACGCCCGCGACCCGGTCCGGCAGGTCGATCGGCATCGTCACCGGCGAAGGCAACCCAGGGACACCCACATCCGTCCGACCAGGCTTGATGCTGCCCTCACCGAACATGTGCAGCAGCCGAGCCGCCCGCTCCAACGCCACCGGAGCCAACGCCGGGTCCACCGTCCGCTCGAACCGCTTCGCCGCCTCGGACGGCAGCTTGTGCCGCCGCACGGTCCGCGCGATCGAAGCCTGGTCCCAGTTCGCGGCCTCCAGCAGGATGTCCGTGCTGCTCTCCCGCACCTCGGTGGACGCGCCACCCATCACACCCGCCAGCGAGATCACGCCGCTGTCGTCCGCGATCACGATGTCGTCCGGGTCCAGCGCCCGCACCGACTCGTCCAGCGTGGTCAGCTTCTCGCCGGCCGAAGCCCGCCGCACCACCAGCCCACCCTGCACAGCCGACGCGTCAAACGCGTGCAACGGCTGGCCAAGCTCCAACATCACGTAGTTGGTCACGTCCACCGGCAACGAAATCGACCGGATACCGGCCAACATCAACCGCCGCCGCATCCACCAAGGCGTGGGCGCGGTCGGGTCGACCCCGGTCACCCGGCGCGCCACGAACCGGGGACACGCCACCGGGTCCTCGATGTGCACCGGCAGCACGTCACCCTCGGCCTCCGGGATCTCGGCCAGGCCGGGATCCCCGAACGGCACGTCGAACGCGCACGCGATCTCCCGCGCCAGACCGCGCACCGAGAACGCGTAGCCCCGGTCCGGCGTGGGCGCGACCTCGATCACCGTGTCGCCCAAACCGAGCAGCTCCAGGGCGTCGTCACCGGGCTGGGCCGTCCCGCTGGGCAGCACCAGGATGCCCGCGTGCTCGTCGCCCAGGCCCAGCTCGCGAGCCGAGCAGATCATGCCCTGGCTGACGTGCCCGTACGTCTTGCGCTCGGCGATGGTGAAGTCGCCGGGCAGCACCGCGCCGGCCAGCGCCACCACGACGGTGTCGCCCTCGACGAAGTTCGTCGCGCCGCACACGATGCCGTTGACCTGGTCGGGACCGACCTCGACCTGGCAGTACCGGATGGGCTTCTTGAAGCCGGTGAGCTCCTCGATAGCCACCACCCGGCCCGCGACGAGCGGTCCGGTGACGGTGCCGAGCCGGTGGACGTCCTCCACCTCCAGGCCGATCCGCACGAACGCCTCGGCGAGCTCGTCGGGCGTCGGGGTCTCGGTGAACTCAAGGTTCTCGACCAGCCAGGTAACCGGGATACGCACCGGTCATGCCTCCGTTCCGAAGGGCTGGGTGAAGCGGACATCGCCCTCGACCATGTCGCGCATGTCTGGCAAGCCGTTGCGGAACTGGAGGGTGCGCTCCAAGCCCATGCCGAACGCGAACCCGGAGTACACGTCCGGGTCGACGCCGCAGTTGCGCAGCACGTTCGGGTTGACCATGCCGCAGCCGCCCCACTCGACCCAGCCCGCGCCGCCCTTCTTCTCCGGGAACCACACGTCCACCTCGGCGGACGGCTCGGTGAACGGGAAGAAGCTGGGCCGCAGCCGGGTCGTGGAGTCCTCGCCGAACATGGCCCGGGCGAACGCGTCGAGCGTGCCCTTCAGGTGCCCCATGGTCAGGCCCTTGTCCACGGCCAGGCCCTCGACCTGGTGGAACACCGGGGTGTGGGTGGCGTCCAGCTCGTCGGTGCGGAACGTGCGGCCGGGGCACACCACGTACACGGGCGGCTCGCGGTCCAGCAGCGTGCGCGCCTGCACCGGGCTGGTGTGCGTGCGCAGCACCAGGCCGGAGTCCTGCGGGGCGACGTAGAACGTGTCCTGCATGGTGCGCGCCGGGTGGTCCTTGCCGAAGTTCAGCGCGTCGAAGTTGAACCACTCGGCTTCCAGCTCGGGGCCTTCGGCGACCTCCCAGCCCATGGCCACGAACACGTCGCCGATGCGCTCGGCGAGCGTCGTGATCGGGTGGCGCGCGCCACGCGGGACGCGGTCCCACGGCAGCGTGACGTCGACCGACTCCTCGCGCAGCACCCGCTCGTCGCGCTCGGCCTGGAGCACCGCGCGGCGCTCCTCGAACGCGAGCTTGACCGCGTTCTGCGCCTCGTTCACCCGTTTGCCGGCGTCCGCCTTGGCCGCCGGCGGCAGCGCGCCGATCTCACGGCGGGCCAGCAGCACCGGCGCGCGGTCACCCAGGTGGCTCGGCTTCACGGCGGCCAGCCCGTCGAGGTCGGCCGCCTTCGCGAACGCCTCCCGGGCCTGCTCCACCGCCGTGTCGAGCGCCTCCGGTGAGAGCGCCGCGACCTGCTTGGGGTCGTACGGGTCGTTGGCTCCGGACATGGTTGGTGGACAGCTCCCGTCACGTGCCGCGTCTGATGGCCACCCCGCCAAGGGCACGGAGCGGCGGACCGATCCTAGGCGATCCGGCCGAACGGCCCCCAGCCGCGCCCACCAGACCAATCGCCGACACATTTCCGCTGGTCGGCACACAGCGGCGGGGAATTGTCGGTGCCTGCCGGCACAGTGGGCACCCACGAGCCGCCGACCCGGCGGGCGAACCGCCGAAAACCGGGTCCACCGCCGTCACCACAAGCCTAGAATCGATCGTCCTAGTGACCTGACCCGAGGTGAACTCCACTCCAATGGCACACACCTTCGGTGTCGACCTGCGCGGGATCATCGATCTGCTCAGCCACCACCTCTACAGCAGCCCCCGGGTGTACGCGCGGGAGCTGCTCCAGAACGCGGTGGACGCGATCACCGCCCGTCGCGCGCTCCACCCGGACGCGCCGGGCGAGGTCGTGATCGAGCCGATCGACTCCGGCACAGGCGGCACCCTGCGCATTTCCGACACCGGCATCGGCCTGACCGAGCGGGAGGTGCACGACCTGCTGTCCACACTGGGTCGCACCTCGAAGCGGGACGAGCTGGGGTTCGCCCGCCAGGGCTTCCTCGGCCAGTTCGGCGTCGGCCTGCTGTCCGCGTTCCTGGTCTCCGAGCGGATCCGGCTGGTGTCCCGTTCCGCCAAGGGCGGCCCCGCCGTGCGCTGGACAGCGGACTCGGCCGGTAACTACGAAGTCGAGGTCGACGAGACAGCGCGTGGCGAGATCGGCACGACGATCGAGCTGGTGCCCAACCGCGACTCGGAGCACTGGCTGGAGCGTGACGTGGTGCGCGCCCTGGTGGTCGAGTACGGCGAACTGCTGCCCGTCCGGGTGACGGTCGCCGGCGAGGTCGTGACCGGCGACAAGCTCCCCTGGGTGGACGACCCGGTCGGCTACGGCGAGCGGGTGCTCGGCATCCGGCCGTTCGACGCGATCCCGGTGGAGGTGCCCACGGTGGGCCTGACCGGCGTGGCGTACGTGCTGCCGCGCGGCGTGCACCCAGGCGCGCGGCAGTCGCACCGGGTGTACCTCAAGCGGATGCTCGTCGGTGACACGATCGAGGGACTGCTGCCGGAGTGGGCGTACTTCATCCGGTGCGTGGTCGACTCGTCGGCGCTGCGCCCCACCGCCAGCCGCGAGTCGCTCTACCAGGACGAGACGCTGCTCGCGGTGCGCGAGGAGCTCGGCCGCCAGGTGCGGGACTGGCTGGTGCGGCTCGACGCGACCGACCCGGACCGGACCTCGGCCCTGCTGGACGCGCACCACCTGGGCATCAAGTCGCTGGCCCGGGTGGACGACGAGATGCTGCGGCTGGTCGAGCGGTGGCTGCCGTTCGAGACCACCGACGGCGCGCAGTCGCTGCGCCAGTTCAAGCGCCGGCACGGCGCGCTCGCCTACGTGCCGGACGTGGACGAGTTCCGCCAGCTCGCGCCGGTCGCACACGCGCAGGGCATGGGCCTGCTGAACGCGGGCTACGCCTACGACCTGGAGATCATGGACCGGCTGGTCGCGCTGGACGGCCCGGCCTCGGCCCGGCGGGTCGCGCCGCACGAGGTGCTGGCCGCGCTCGGCGACCCCGAGCCGGACGTGGAGCGCGCCCTGCGGGACCGGCTGGCGCTGGCGAAGGACGTGCTGGAGCGGCACGACTGCGAGGCCGTCCCGCGCGACTTCGACCCGGGCACGCTGCCCGCGCTGCTGGTCACCAACGTGGAGGGCGAGCGCAGGCGGGACGTCGAGCAGGCCGGCGAGCAGGCCGACCCGCTGTGGGCGGAACTGCTGGGCAGCCTGGTGTCCGGCGAGTCGGACGCCGCGCAGCGGCTGGTGCTGAACTGCCGCAACCCGCTGGTGCGGCGGCTGGCCGGGCTCAACGACTCGGCGCTGGTCGAGCTGACCGTCGAATCGCTGTACGTGCACGCACTGATGCAGGCGCGGCGGCCGATGCGCCCGAAGGACACCGCCGCGCTGAACCGTTCGTTCCTGGAACTGCTGGACCGCGCCGTCGGAGGGCACGAGTGAGCGAGGAGAAAAACGCCGCCGAACAGCAGTTCGTGGAGGCGTACCACCTGCCCGAGGGCACGGCCCGGCACGAGGCGCTGGAGCGCGCCGCCCGCGCCGCCGACGCGGCGGACCACCTGCCACTCGCGGTGAGCTGCCGGATCGCGCTGCTCCGGTCCGCCTACGACCTGGGCCGCTACGACCTGATGCTGGCCCCGTTCGCCTGGTGCGGCGCGGCCGAGCAGCGCGACCCGACGGCGTTCGACGAGTGGGAGACGCACAGCTACGACTGGGCGCACAAGTGGATCGTCAGCGGGCTGCTGGCCGACCCGAGGTTCTCGCTGACCCAGATCGAGTCGTTCGTGGACCAGCTGACCACCCGCTACCGGCAGCACGGGTTCTCGCTCCAGCCGGTGCACGGCGCGCGCGCCGACCTGGCCGAGCACGTCGGCGACGAGGCCGGCTACCGCGAGCACTTCGCCCGGTACCTGGCGATGGACCGCGGCCCGATGAGCGACTGCGAGGCGTGCGTGGTCGAGGAGCAGGCCGGGCACCTGATCCGGCAGGGCCGGTTCGCCGAGGCCGTCGCGCACGCCGAGCACCAGCTGGAGCAGGAGACCGGCTGCGCCACCCAGCCGCAGGGCATCCTGACGACGCTCGCGCCCGCGTTCGTGGCGCTGGGCGACCTGGACCGGGCGCGGCAGGCGCACACCGTGGCGTACCGGCTGGTCCGCGACGACCGGTACGGCGGCTACCTGGACGACCACCTGGTGTTCTGCGCGACCTCGGGCAACGTCCAGCGCGGCGTCGACCTGCTGCGCCGGCAGCTGCACCGGGTGCACCACTCCCCCTCGCCATCGCAGGCCATGCACTTCGCGGCGGGCGGCGCGCTGCTGCTCGGCCGGGTCACCGAGCCGCTGGAGTTCGCGGTTCCCCGGGACGGGCAGTTCGACGTGCTGACCGGCACCGAGCTGCACGACCTGCTGGAGGCGCGGGCGCTGGACCTCGCGGCCCGGTTCGACCAGCGCAACGGCACCGACGCGGTGAGCCGCCGGATCAAGGCGAAGCTGGCGCTGGCGGACACCGTGCCGGTGCCGCTGGCCGTGCCGGTCGCCGCCGCGCCCGTGCCGGAGCCGGCGGACGAGCCGGTGGAGCTGGGCGACCCGGTGGAGCTGGCCCGCGAGCTGGGCGACGCGTTCGACCGGGGCGATTTCATCACCGGCATCCGGCTGCTCCGGTCGCTGCCCGCCGACCTCGACCCGCTGCTGCCCGAGGGGCTCGCGGCGGTCGTCGCGGCCCGGCGCGCCCTGGTCGGCCGCCAGTCCCGCGAACTGGACGAGGTGCTGGCCGAGCTGGACGCGGCGGTGGACCGGCTGGTCGCGGCCGGCGAGCCGGACCTGGCCAACCGGTACCGCTGCCGGGGCGCGGTGATGCGCGCCGAGGGCGAGGGCGCCGAGGCCGGGATGCTGATCGCGCGCGAGTGCGTCACCGAGGCCGACCACGCGGGCACCGGGTACACCAGGGTGCTGACCCGGCTGCTGCTGGCGGACCTGCTGGCCGACGTGGACGAGTTCGACGAGCAGGGCAAGCTGGTGCTCACGGCGCTCGCGCTGGCCCAGGAGCAGGCGCCCGAGCTGGTGACGCGGGCGCGCTGCGACCTGGCGCAGCACCTGGCCACCGTCGGCGAGCTGGACGAGGCCGCCGAGGTGCTGGCCGGCGTGCTGGCGGAGGACCCGCCGGCGTCGGTGCGGTTCGACGCGCTGCGGCTGCGGCTGAAGATCGAGACCGTGCAGGGCTTGGCGGAGGCGACCGCGACGGCGGCCGAATTCGTCGCCGGGTTCAGCACACCGCGCGGCCCGTGGACGGCCGAGACGCACCGGCAGCGGGTGGCGTCGGTGGAGCGGCTCGGCGTGGAGGAGCACCACCTGGAGGAGCTGCGCACGGCGGTCGCCGTCGGGCACGAGCTGGGTGTGCCGGAGGACGTGGCGAAGGCGTGCCACGCGCTGGCCGGCGGCTACCTCAAGTCGGGCCGGTTCGTGGAGGCCGCCGAGGCGCTGGAGGAAGCGGTCCGCGTCATCGAGGGCGACGACGAGGTGTCCTACGACGTCGTGATCCCGGTGCGGTACCGGCTGGCGCAGGTGTGCTCGCGGCTGGACGAGAACGAGGCGGCCCGCCGCCACCTGGAGGTCGCGCTGCCCCTGGTGCCCGCCGAGGAGCCGTGGCGGCGCGCGCTGGTGCTCGACGTGCTGGGCGGCGTGCTGCGCCGGCTGGACGAGCCGGTCGACGCCGCCCGCGCCTACGCCGACGCGGCCCGCGCGTGGCACCGGGTGCCGGACGAGGCGGAGGCGGCCGGGTCGTGGGTCGAGTCGGCGGCGGCGCTGCCCGGTGAGGCGCAGGACGAGTGCCTGGCCGCGCTGGCCGAGGCGTCGGCGCTGCTGCCGGCGGTGGAGGACGAGGAGCACCGGGCGCACCTCGCGGCGCGGATCGCGGCGATCCGGGCGTTCCTGCACATGCGGGTCGGCGAGCACGCGGAAGCCGTGGAGCAGAACGGGGTCGCCGAGGAACTGGCGGCCCGCATCGGTGACGTGGACTGGCAGGCGTTCCTGGTGCAGCGCGGCGGGCGGTTCCTGCTGGAGTCCGGCGACCCGGTCACCGCCGAGTCCGAGGCCCGCCGCGCGGCGGGCCTGATCACCGACGACACGCCACCGCAGATCGTCGGCGACACGGCCAACGTGCGGGAGGAAGCCTTGCGGGCACAGGACAAGCCCACCACCGGCGACCGGCTGCTGCGTGCCCTCAACGCCCGCTTGGAGGACTGAGCCGACCCCAGGCCACTCGGAGGCGGCGGGCCGGGCTGGAGGCGTTCTCCGGCCGGGACCGCCGTCAGCCGGCGGTGCGCTGGGCGCGGGCCGACGCGTACAGGCAGACCGCGGCGGCGGTGGCCAGGTTGAGGCTCTCCGCGCCGCCGTAGATCGGGACTTTCAGCGCGGTGTCCAGGCCGGCCACCACGTCGTCCGGCAGGCCGTGCGCCTCGCTGCCGAACACCCACGCCGTCGGCCGCGCCAGGTCACCGCGCAGATCCGCCGTGACCAGGTCCTCGTCGGCGTAACCGTCGGCGGCCACCAGCCGCAGACCGGCCGCACGGCAGGCGTCGAACACCTCGCCGGCCGACCTGGACCGCGAGATCGGCAGGTGGAACACACTGCCGGTGGACGCGCGCACGCACTTGCCGTTGTGCGGATCCACGGTGTCCCCGGCGAAGATCACGGCGTCGGCCCCGGCCGCGTCGGCGACCCGGACCACCGTGCCCGCGTTGCCCGGGTCGGCGACACCGTGCAGCACCGCCACCAGCCGGGCGGCGTGCAGCGCGAACGGCACGTCGACCAGGTCGCACACGGCGACGATCCCCTGCGGGGTGACGGTTTCCGAGAGTCCGGCGGCGGCCTTGTCCGTGACACCGCTCACCGGGATGCCCGCGTCGACGCCCGCCCGCACCAGCTCGGGGTTGCGGGTCGCCGCGACGGACGTGACGAACAGCTCGTGCACCCGACCCCGGCCGGCGGCGGACCAGGCCAGTGCCTCACGCACGGCCTGCGCACCCTCGGCCAGGAAACGCCCCGCCCGGTCCCGGCCGGAGCGCCTGGTCAGGCGTCGAGCGGCGACGACCCGAGGAGTCCGTTCGGTGAACGGGACGTCCTCGGGTCGTGGTGCGACGCTCAGGCCTGGTCCTCGGCGGGCGCGTTCACGTCGGCGGGCAGCGCGGCCTTCGCCAGCTCGACCAGCGCGGTGAACGCGCCCGGGTCGCTGACGGCCAGCTCGGCCAGGATCTTGCGGTCGACCTCGATCTCGGCGAGGCGCAGACCCTGGATGAAGCGGTTGTACGTCATGCCGTTGGCGCGGACACCGGCGTTGATGCGCTGGATCCACAGCTTCCGGAAGTCGCCCTTGCGCGCACGGCGGTCGCGGTACGCGTAGTTGAGCGAGTGGAGCACCTGCTCCTTGGCCTTGCGGTACAGCCTCGAACGCTGGCCGCGGTAGCCGCTGGCGAGCTCAAGGGTGGTACGGCGCTTCTTCTGGGCGTTCACGGCCCTTTTGACGCGTGCCACGGGTCCATCCTGTCGATCTCGTGGGGCCGGTCAGGGCCCCGGGTGTTCACGGGGGGAGTGAAGCTCAGATTCCGAGCAGCTTCTTCAGGCGCGGCACGTCGTTCTTGGCGACCTCGGTGGTGCCGGAAAGACGGCGGGTCAGCTTGCTGGACTTCTTCTCCAGCAGGTGGCGCTTGCCGGCCTTCTCGCGGACCAGCTTGCCGCTGCCGGTGACCTTCACTCGCTTGGAGGTCCCGCTGTGGCTCTTGTTCGTGGGCATTTCCGTCCTCGTCTCGTGCAGCCACCGGGATGGGGCGGCCATGCTTGCTCCCGGCCCGGGGACCGGGAGGTCACTCTTCGACAGACTCCGCCGGCGCGTCGCCCGCCGGCGCGTCGCCGTCGTCGTCGTGCTTGATCGGGCGGGTCTTCGTGGTCTTGTGCGGCGCCAACACCATGATCATGTTGCGGCCGTCCTGCTTCGGGTTCGACTCGACGAAGCCCAGCTCCGCGACGTCCTCCGCCAGCCTTTGCAGCAACCGGTAACCGAGCTCGGGCCGGGACTGCTCACGGCCCCGGAACATGATGGTCACCTTGACCTTGTTCCCGTGCGACAGGAAGCGGGCCACGTGGCCCTTCTTCGTCAGGTAGTCGTGCGGGTCGATCTTGGGCCGGAGCTTCTGCTCCTTGATGACCGTCAGCTGCTGGTTGCGGCGCGACTCCCGGGCCTTCTGCGCGCTCTCGTACTTGAACTTGCCGTAGTCCATGAGCTTGCAGACCGGCGGCCGAGCCTGCGCGGCGACCTCGACGAGGTCGAGATCCGCTTCCTGCGCGAGTCGGAGCGCGTCCTCGATGCGAACGATCCCGACCTGCTCGCCGTTCGGCCCGACCAGACGAACCTCGGGCACGCGGATGCGGTCGTTGATGCGCGGCTCGGTGCTGACGGGGGCACCTCGGTTCGAGGGACTTGTCATTCACGTCCTTTGTGACTCGTTGTGCGCCAAAGACAAGAGGCCCCACACCTGCCCGGTGTGAGGCCCGCTTCCGACCGATCGCACAACGAAGGGCGCAGTCCACCCGTCGAGGTGACCGGACCCGGCCACCTCAAGCGGTGGAACGCGGGTGGGAGCGGGGCTCCACTTGCCGTCCCCACACGGGTGGGGACTGGTCGCCCGGAAATACTAGCAGACGGCCTTGTCAACCCCCGAATCGGCGACCCGTCCGGGGCGGTTGCGAGAATGCCTCCCGTGACCGACCTGCCTACAGACAACGTCCGCGAGCTGTCCGAAGTTCCCAGCATCGAGGTGATCAGCAAGGCCGCCGTCATGCTGCTCTCGGCCGCCGCCGAACGCCTCGGCCTGGCCGACGAGGACCCGGACAACAGCCCCCGCCGCGACCTGGACGAGGCCCGCCGGCTGATCACCGCCCTGGCCGGCCTGGTCACCGCGTCGGCCGAGTACCTGGGCCCGCACGCCGGTCCGCTGCGCGACGGGTTGCAGTCCGTGCAGCGGGCGTTCCGCGAGGCGTCGGCCGTGCCGGACGAGCCGGGCCAGGGTCCGGGCGAGAAGTTCACCGGCCCGGTCTACTGACCGCCGCGCCCGGCTCGGCGGACCCGCCTCCCGGGTCCGCCGGCCACCGACCTCGGGCTCCGGCCCACCCGAACACCTGTGCCGGCCGACCGCCGGGCCGGGCGCAGCAGACCCGGCGCTCCGCACCACCCACCGATCGGAGTGCCGTAAAGTTTACGAAGTTAGTATCGATTTGTTAAGTTTACTGTCCTGATGCGAGACCTTCTGCCGGCCCAGCGCGGCGGACCCGGACCCGGACCGGGGGCTTGGCGCAGCCCGCCGAGGCGTTCGCGGTACGACGTCACCGGGACCGCAGCCCGCACGCCTCCAGTTGCCGGTGCGCCAACGCCTCGACCACCGCAACGTCACGCCGGCGCCAGCCGTCCGCCGGGTCGTCCTCGAACCGGGCCAGTTCCCGCAGCGGCAGGTCGTTCAGGGCCCGCAACGCCAGCAGGTCGTAACGCCCCAGGTCGCGGAGCCGCTGCGTGGCGCCTGCCCGGCGTGCGTAGCGGACCCGCAGCGGCAGCCAGGTGACGAGCAGGAACGCCACCGGCACCGCGATCAGCGCGATCGTCACCCACAGCGCCGACGTCTCCACCGCCTCGATCTGGTTGTTGCCCGCCTCGACCAGCGTCCAGCCCGCGTCGCGCCCCTTGTCCAGCGACTCACCCAGCTTCCCGCCCACCAGCGGCACACCGCGCGCCTTCTCGGCGGCCTCGGTGAACGTGTCCCGCAGCGCGCTGCCCGCCTGGGCCAGCCGGTCGCCGGGGGCGCGCAACGCCAGCACCATGTCCCGCGCGCCGAACGCGAGCAGCACCCAGAAGCACACCCACGCCGCCGCGAGGAGATCGGCGACCACCTGTCGTCCGAGCCGGCCCGGCCGGTCCGCGTACCACTTCATGTCCGAAGCAATACCAGCAATCCCGGCCGGCGGAAGGGCCTTGCGACCGCGCCCGAAGCACACCGGTGCAGAAGTGCGGACCACGACCGAAATCCCGCCCGCGCCCTCCGTACCCGGCCGGCGGAAGCACCTTGCGGCCACGCCCGGCACAGACCGGTGCAGAAGTGCGGAGACCGAATCCCGGGCGAGTTCTCCGCGCGCACTATGGTCGGCACAGTGGGGACGACGTTCGGCGATCTGCTGCGCGCACATCGGCGGCGCGCGAAGCTGACGCAGGAGGAGCTGGCGGACGGCTCCGGCGTCAGCGTCCGCGCCATCAGCGACATGGAACGCGGCCGGGCGCGCGGTCCCCAGCGGCGCACCGTGGAGGCGTTGGCCGCGTTGCTGGCGCTGTCACCCGGCGAACTCGACGCGCTGGCCGCCGCCGCGAAGGAAGGCCGGACCCGTCGGGAACCGGTGGTCACCCCGTGCGCGCTGCCACCGGACGTCACCGACCTGACCGGGCGCGACCGGCCGCTGGCGGCGCTGGCCGGGCTCGCCGACGCCGTCGACGGCACGTCCGTGGTGGTCCTGCACGGCCCGCCCGGCGCGGGGAAGACCAGTCTCGCGGTGCGCGCCGGCTACCGGTTCCGCGACCGCTTCCCGGACGGCTGCTTCTTCTTCGACCTGCGCGGCATGGACACCCGGCCGGTGCACCCCTCGGAGGTGGTGCACCGGATGCTGCTGGCGCTGGGCGTGGCGCGTCCGCCGGGCAGCGAGGGCGAGCGGTCCGACCGGTACCGGGAGCTGCTGCGCGGCCGGTCCACGCTGATCGTGCTGGACAACGCCGCCGACGAGGCGCAGGTCCGCCCGCTGCTGGCGACCGGGCTGCGGTCGCTGGTGCTGGTGACGTCCCGGCAGGTGCTGGCCGGGCTGGCGGCGGCGCGACTCGGCCTGGACGTGCTGGACGCGGCCGACTCGGTGGACCTGCTGGGCACGATCGCGGGCCGGTCCCGGGTGGCCGCCGAGCAGGCGGCGACCCGGCGG
>CBHFOL010000108.1:0-22606 GCA_965995405.1 uncultured Saccharothrix sp. | reverse complement strand
TTGGTAGCGCGCTTCGTTCGGGACGAAGAGGTCGCAGGTTCAAATCCTGTCACCCCGACGCACCACAGGGCCTGTCCGAGATGTTTCGGACAGGCCCTGTGTCGTCCCGGCGGCCCCCGCGGGGTACCGCAAGGGTTCGGTCACGACGAGGAAGTGACCTTCACCACAGCTTGCGGTAACTGGCACCAGGACGCGGTGGAAAGTGCGCAGCTCGGCAATACCCGGCACTGTCCGTTGCAGGGCGGGACAATGAGCGGGCTTTCACATTTCCGAGGAGTTCGACGTGGTGTCGAACGGGCCGGGTCAGCCGACCGAGAACGTCCCCTGGAAAGTGGCTTCGGTGGCACCCCACGGGCTGAGGCACTTCACGGCACCGTCGATCAGGTCGAAGCTGACATGGGCGCGGAAATCCTCAAGCTCGTAGCGACCCGACGTGATCCGGCCTTCCAGAGTCGCATCGTTGAGAGTCGTGCCGCCGATGCGGAACTCCACGGTGCTGGTGTCGGTGCTCAGGTCGTCGAGCTTCCAGGTGATCCGCCCCTTGCCCACGTTGCTGCCCGGGCTCCCGAAGCAGGACAGGAGGCCCTGGGTAGTGCCCTCGAAGCTCGCGGACCTCACCTCGTAGGTGTCGTCGACGCACTTGCGGTTACCGGACCGGAGCTTGGCGGTGATCGGCAGGGGAATGGGCCGGACGCCCGGATTGAAGCTGGCCGGCCCCTCGAATTCGCACTCCACGAAGCCGGCCTTGGCGCTCGCCTCGGCCGAAGCGGACCGGTCCGGCGCAGCCAGTGCTGGGGCTGAGGCGGAAGCCGTGAGCGCGGCTCCGGCGAGCACGGCTACGAGCAGCTTGCGCACCGATGGCATGACATCTCCCGTGAGTTCGTATCGCGAAGTGAACCGGCCCACTAATCCATTCGATTCCATTCGCGGGCCAGTGGTCGGAACTCCGTCGTTTCGACCGCACACAGGATCGCGCAATTGCCGACCGGATCGGAAGTGGTTTCCGTCGGATTCACCGGACGGAGAAGTAATGGACCATTCGGGACGCCGAACGGTAACACTGTGACGCAAAGGGTGCGCTACTTTACGAACGAGTATCTCTCGATTCACCGGCCGGGTATCGTGAACGAACGCGCTATTCCCGGTCGGCCCGACTTGAATTTGCTGCGGTTCGGCGGGGCGATCCGCGGCTTCGGCCGGGCGGATACGCGCGGGAGAAGTGCGCGCCGGGCAGGCGGGAGTGGGGTTCGACCGGCCTTGCCGCCGCGCTTCCCCGTCGCGGCGGCAAGGTGGCCGATCCGGCCGTCGATACGGCCGTCGATCAGGGGCGGAGGTCGGTCAGGGCGCGGCGGAGCTGGTCCACGGCGTACCAGTCGAGGACCGCCGACTCACCGGGCGGGGTGCGGAAGCTGAGGCCGGTCGGGGTGACCGCCACAGCCAGTTCGCGGCGGCGGCCCAGGGCGTCGGTGCACTCGATGATCACCTCTCGGCGGGTGGGTGCGGTGACGTCGGTGCGGTTGTTCACGAGGGCGGACCTCCATCGTCCGATTGGAACCCCAGGGGGGTGACCCGGGGTGACCGAGGTACGGCCTGCGGTCTGCGGGGCGGGAGGTTCGAGGAGTCCTCGGGTATCCCGATTCGTTCATCGCCGTGGGGGCTTCGTCCGTTTCCCGTTTGGGGGTTACTCGCCGATCTTCTTCGCGGACAGCATGATCACGGTGTCGCAGGAGACCTCCTGACCTGCGGGAACGCTCTGCGCCGTGGTGGTCCAGTTGCGGTCTACTACGAGTAGTCGTCCCTGGCCGGTGGCGTCTTCCTCGCGCAGTCGGTAGAGGCCGGCGGCCTGCATGGTGTCCTGGGCGGTCTGGTGGACCATGCCCACCACGTTCGGGACGGTGCACGTCTTGGCACCGGCGGGCGGGGCCGTCGTGGGGGCGGCGGCCGTGGGGGCGCCCGTCGCGGGTGGCGGCGGAGTGGACGTGGCCGGGGCCGGGACGGTGGTCGTCGGGGGTGGCGGGAGTTGGGACGGGACGGGGCTCGGGGTCGAGCAGGACAGGGCGGCGACGGCCGGCAGGACGACGGCCAGGCGGGTCGGTCTCACGTCGGAGTGCCTCCGGGAGCGCGGGGTCGTCCTCCCACTGTGGCCCGTTCGGGTGGCCGGCGGCGGCCACCGATCAGTTGATTTCCAGGACCTTGCCCAGGAGCGCGGTGAGCTGGGCGCGTTCCGCGCCGGTCAGGGGGGCGAAGACGTCGTCCAGGAAGGCCGGCACGTTGTCCTCGGCCTTCCGCAGTGCGGCACTCCCCCGGTCGGTGATGGCGACCTGGTAGGCACGGCGGTCCTCGGGGTTGCGTTCCCGGCTCACGTAGCCGTGGTGCTGGAGGTCGTCGGCGATCCCGACCATGACGCTGCGGTCGATGCGGAGTTCATCGCTGAGCCGCTGCTGCGAGCACGCGCCCACCGCCGCGAGCATCTTCAGCACCAGGTGCTGGCCGACGCCCAGGCCGTTCGCGCCGGCCTGGGCCTCGGCGGCCCGCGCCACCAGGGTCGACGCCCGGCACAGGGCGATGTCGGGGCGCTCGGTCGCCAGACGGGGAAAGTAGATCGGCATCTCCCGCACGATACCAGAATCATCTGCCTGCCAATCATTTGACCGCAGATCATTCGGGCAGTACGTTGGCAAATCATCTTCCCGCAGATCATCTGCTAACAGACGGAGTAGTCCGATGTCCCTGAACCTGTCGGCCGACGAGGTGCTGTCGACCACTCGTGCCGTCCGGAGGCGGCTGGATTTCAGCCGTCCGGTGCCGCGTCACCTGATCGAGGAGTGTGTGGACCTCGCCACCCAGGCGCCCACCGGCCGGAACCGGCAGCGGTGGCACTTCCTGGTGGTGACCGACGCCGACCGGCGGCGCGCGGTGGCGGACCTGTTCCGGCGGGCGGCCCACACCGGCGGCGGACGCCCGGTCGGCGAGCGCGACCTGGAGCGCATGTACGCGTTCCCGGACTCGATGAACCGGATCACCGAGGGCTTCGCGCACCTCTACGACAACATCCACCGCGTCCCGGCGTTCGTGATCCCCGCCGTCGAAGGCCGCACGGAACGGGCGTCCGTGCTGGACCAGTCGATGACGTGGGGCTCGATCCTGCCCGCCGTCTGGAGCTTCATGCTGGCCGCCCGCGAACGCGGCCTCGGCACCGTCTGGACCACCGCCCAGGGCCCGCTGGAACGCGAACTCGCCGCGATCCTCGGCGTCCCGCACGACGATGTGATGCTCGCCGCGTTCATCCCGCTCGCCTTCACCCTCGGTACCGACTTCCGGCCGGCCCGGCGCATCCCGCGAGCGGAGGTGTTGCACTGGAACCGGTGGTAGCTCACCCGAATGGCCTAGTGGTTGCTTACCATACGTACCCACCCACTGGCGGTGTGCCAGGTCGCACGATGGAGTGAACTTTCGGCTAGGTAGCCGATCCATGACGTAGCGTGGTGTCAGACCGAAAGATTGTCACGTTCTGTTAGTGCTAACGAGTGATGGTTGATGAAGCAACTCACGGAACGTAACAAGCATCGAAATCGAGGCGAAGACGAGACAACACGTCGGTCCCAGACGCTTCGAGCCAGGGGAGAGCCAGCCATGAGCATTGTCTCCGCGATCAAGCCCACCTCCGGGAGCTGGCTCCCACTCATCGCCTGGGGCATGGTCGTGGTCGGGTTAGCCGCCTTCGCCACCGTCATCGTCTCGGCGACGGCGGGCATCGTGACCGGTGTCGTGCTCGCGGTGGCGGGGCTCGTGGCCAACGCGATGGCCAAGGCGTCCCGCAAGATGGACCGGATCTTCGCCGAGGAACTCGACTAGCGGCCACTCGCCGGAATCCCGATCGCGCCGACACCGGCACGATCGGGTGAATGGCAGACGATGCGACACGGGCCGAGCTCCGCAGGCGGATCTACGGCACCGGCGACCTGGGCGCGCACGCCGACTTCGCCGGCGGCTTCATCAACTTCGGCTACTGGGCGGGCATCCCGCTCGACGGCGACCTCACCGTCGAGCACCGCATCGAGTCCCAGCGGGCGCTCTACGAGGTGGTGCTGGACGCGCTGGCCGTCACCGCCGACGACCGGGTGCTGGAAGTCGGCAGCGGCAAGGGCGTGGGCGCGCGGCAGATCCTCTTACGCGGTCCACGCAGCCTCACCGGTATCGACCTGATGCCGGAACAGGTCGAGCGCGCCCGCCAGGCCACGCAGGACGAGCGGGTCGCGTTCGTGGCCGGCTCGGCGTCGGACCTCCCGTTCCCGGACGACTCGTTCGACCGGGTGCTGTCGGTGGAGGCGGCCCAGCACTTCGAGGACCTGACCGGGTTCGCCCGGGAGAGCGCCCGGGTCCTCACGCCCGGCGGACGCCTGGCCGTCACCACGTTCTTCGCCCCGCACGACGACGCGGGCCCGGCGCTGGCCGAGCTGCTGGAGACGTTCGCGACCGGGCTCGACCTGGCCCAGCCGATCGACCGGTTCACCGCGGACCTGCGCGCGGCGGGGCTCGTGGACGTGCGGGCGGACAGCATCGGCGAGCACGTGTGGGCCGGGCTGGACCGGTGGCTCGCGCGCGGCGGCTACCGGGATGCCTGGTGCCGCAACTGGATACCCGCCACCGAGCGCGGACTGCTGGACTACTACCTGGTCACCGCCCGACAGCCGGCAGGATCGGAGAGGTGACGACGCACCCGACCGCCGAAGTACCCGACCCGCTGTTCGCCGACCCGGAGGCGGAGGCCCGCTGGCGGGACCGGTTCACCGCACCCAGGGTCAGCCTGCCCGGCTGGGCGGACGACGCACCGGACCGCAGCCTCTACCTGTCGAATTCCAGCGGTGTCTGGGAGATCTACGCGTGGGACCGCGCGGCGGACACCCACCGCAAGGTCACCGACCGCCCCAACGGCACCTCGCACGCCGCGCTCAGCCCGGACGGCGAGACGATCTGGTGGTTCGCCGACAGCGACGGCGACGAGTTCGGCGTGTGGGTGCGCGAGCCGTTCCGGCCCGGTGGCGCGGCCGAGCCGGCGGTGGACGGGGTGCCGGCCGGCTACCCGGCGGGGCTGGAGATCGGGCACGGGATCGTCGTGGTCGGCACCTCCACCGACGACGGGACCTCGGTCTACGTGTCACGCGCCGGCGGGCCCGCCGAGGTGGTGTACGCGCACGAGACCGACGGCGGCGTGGCCGCGCTGTCCAAGGACGAGACGCTGATCGCACTCGCCCACTCCGAGCACGGCGACAACCGGCACACCGCGCTGCGGATCGTCACGCCGACCGGCGAGCGGGTCGCGGAGAAGTGGGACGGGCCCGGGCTGGGGCTGGACGCCGTCGCGTTCAGCCCGGTGCGCGGCGACAGCCGGGTGCTCGTGCTGCACGAACGGCGCGGCCGGGAGGAGCTGCTGATCTGGGACGTCGCCGCCGACACCGAGACCGAGATCGCGATCGACCTGCCCGGCGAGATCAGCGCCGACTGGTACGAGAACGCGCAGGCGTTGCTGGTCGTGCACACGTTCCAGGCGCGGAACACCTTGCACCGCTACGACTTGGTTTCCGGGGAACTATCCGCTTTGGACACTCCACACGGGACGGTCGGCTCGGCGAACGTGCGGCCGGACGGCGCGGTGGAGTTCTCCTGGTCGTCGGGTGCGCAGCCCGGTGTGGTGCGGGTGCTGGAGGTCGACGGGGACGAGCGCGTGCTGCTGGAACCGCAGGGGCACAAGGCTTCGCCGTCGGTCGAACTGCGGGACGTGTTCGTGGGCGAGGTGCACGCCCTGGTCGCGCGGCCGGCGGGTGCCCCGGACGGGCCGCTGCCCACCGTGTTCAGCCTGCACGGCGGGCCGCACTCGGCGGACGAGGACAGGTTCTCCGCGTACCGGGCGGTCTGGCTGGACGCCGGGTTCGCGGTGGTGCACGTCAACTACCGGGGCTCCACCGGGTACGGCTCGAAGTGGCGGGACGCCATCGAGGGGCGGCCGGGGTTGACCGAGCTGGAGGACGTGGCGGCGGTGCACGACTGGGCGGTGTCGTCCGGGTTCGCCGACCCGGCGAAGTGCGTGGTCAACGGGGCTTCGTGGGGCGGGTACCTGACGCTGCTGGCGTTGGGGACGCAGCCGGAGCGGTGGGCGGCGGGTGTCGCGGGCGTGCCGGTGGCGGACTACCTGGCGGCGTACGAGGACGAGATGGAGCCGCTGCGGGCGTTCGACCGGGCGTTGTTCGGCGGGTCGCCGGAGGAGCTGCCGGAGCGGTACCGGGAGTGCTCGCCGTTGACGTACGTGGACGCGGTGCGGGCACCCGGTCTGGTGCTGGCCGGGGAGAACGACCCGCGCTGCCCGATCCGGCAGATCGACAACTACCTGGAGCGGCTGGCGGCCCGCGGTGCGGTGTACGAGGTGTACCGGTACGACGCCGGGCACGGGTCGCTGGTGGTCGCGGAGACGATCCGGCAGACGGCGGCGGAGGTCGCGTTCGCCCGGAAGGTGCTGTAGGTGCGCGACGTGCCGACCGGTGGAGCCGGTCCGGTCGGCACGTCGGTCGATGTACGGGGTCAGGCTTGCTGGGCCTGCCACATCCAGTGGGCCTGTTCGAGTTCCTTGGTGATCGCGATCAGCAGGTCCTGGGTGACCAGGTCGGTCTTGTCGGTCTCGTCGATCCGCGCGCGCAGCCGTTCGATCAGCTTGGCGAGCGCGGTGACGACCGCCGCCACCACGTCGTCCTCCTTGAGCCAGTTGTCCGGGAACTCCGGCACGCCCGACCCGGCGGCGACGGTCTTCGCCTTGCCGTTCGGCGAGATGCCCAGGGCGGAGGCGCGTTCGGCGACCTCGTCGGTGTAGGTGCGGGCCGTGGTGACCAGTTCGTCCAGCTGGAGGTGGACGCTGCGGAAGTTCTTGCCGACCACGTTCCAGTGCGCCTGCTTCGCGACGAGTGACAGGTCGATCAGGTCGACCAGCGTGGCCTGGAGCACCGCGCCCACCGCCGTCCGGTCGGCTTCGGCGAGCGGGCTGGTGATCGGGGACTTGCTCATGGTGCAGCTCCTCCTTCACACATTGCTTTCACACAGTGGTGGTCGTGCATTGGCTTTCACACGGTGGATTTCACACAGTGGTGTTCACATGGTGGTGTCCACTCGGTGGCGGTTCGCCTCCGCCGTGTACAGCACCTGCATGAACGCTCTCCTTTGAGCCGGTCGGGGTGTCCACTCATTCCCAACACCCGGCCGAAGCCGAACCACACCACGTCGTGCGGCAGCTCACGCCCGCTCAGGACCTACCCGTTCACTGAAGGCCTACCCGTTCAGTAGAACCGTCAACCGGCCTGGGACATGGCGAACTCGGCCACCTGTCGCCCGATCGTGCGCAAAGTGTCCGCGACCGTGGGATCGGAACAGCCACCTTCGAGGTCGAAGTCCACCTCGCGTGAGTTGATCGCGGCACCCAGCGGCGTCGGCCAGCCGCGCAGGGCGTGCACGATCGAGCGGAGCGCGGTGAGCGTGGTGACCGACGCCTGCCAGCCACGGGCCGCCGCGACACACCCGACGGCCCGGCCGTCCAGGTAGACGCGCGGGTCCTCGCGCATGTCCTCCACGTAGTCCAGGGCGTTCTTGACCAGGCCGGACACCGTGCCGTGGTAGCCGGGCGACACCAGCACCACGCCGTCGGCCATGCGCAGCGCCTCGACCAGGCGGCGGGCGTTCTCGGGGCGTTCCGACACGGACGGGTCGTAGAACGGGAGCACCAGGTCCGGTCCGGAGACCTCGATGACCTTCGCGCCCGCGTCCGCCGCGCCGGACAGCGCGATCCGCATCGCGCGCTCGGACTGCGAGTTCGGACGCAGCGAACCGCCGATGCCCACCACCGTGACCGTCATGGTGTCCGATCCTGCCACCTCCACCTAGCTGGAGGTCCAATTCCTGGCCGACGCTACTACCCGCGAGTAACGTGCATCTCATGTCGAAGCTCGCCGACTCGGTTCCCCCCGGCGTCCTGGCCGGTGCCCTGCGCTTCGTGTTCGGTCTGCCCGCGCCGTTGCGCAGACTGATCTCGGGCCGCCCGATCACGCTCGACGGCCAACGCCTGCACCCCGAGGCCCAGCTGCTGCTCCGGCTCCAGCAGCTCAGCGGCGAGGACTGGCAGACCACCACGCCTGCGGCCAACCGTGCCGCGCTGACCAGGAGCAGCGCCCTGGTGTCCGGGCCGGTGGTGGAGGGCGTGACGGTCCGGGCGGTGTCCATGGACGGGGTCGGCGGGCGTTTCTACACCCCGTACGACCTGCCCGAGGGCTCGCCGCTGCTGATCTTCTACCACGGTGGCGGGTGGGTCAGCGGTGACCTGGACAGCCACGACAACCTGTGCCGGTTCCTGGCGGTGGAGGCGGGGGTGCGGGTGTTGTCCGCCGACTACCGGCTCGCGCCCGAGCACCCGTTCCCGGCGGCTGCGGACGACGCGCGGACCGCGTTCGACTGGGCTGTGGCGAATGCCGCGGAGCTGCGCATCGATCCGAGGCGGATCGCGTTGGGCGGGGACAGCGCGGGCGGCAACCTGGCGGCCGTGACCGCGCTGCGGGCGGCGGACTCGCGAGCGGCAGGCTCGGGCTCTGAGGTGGGGACGGGCTCCGGGGTGACGGGTTCCGGCGTGGGGGCGGGCCCAGGTTCAAGAGCAGAGGCAGGTTCGGGGGCGGGTTCGGGGGCGGGTTCGGGGACGCACTCGGGCTCGGTGAAGCCGGTGTTCCTGGTGCTGTTCTACCCGGCGGTGGATGCGACCGTGCGGCGGCGTTCGCGGGAGCTGTTCGGGGAGGGGTTCTTCCTGACCGACCAGAAGATGGACTGGTTCCTGGACCACTACGCGCCGTCCCGGGACACCCACCACGACCCTCGGCTGTCCGTGCTGCTGGCCGAGGACCTGAGCGGGCTGCCGCCGACGTACCTGGCGACGGCGGGCTTCGACCCGTTGCGGGACGAGGGCGAGGCGTTCGCGGAAAAGCTAGCATCTCAAGGGGTTCCGGTGGTGTTGCGGCGACATGAGGGCCTGTTCCACGGCTACGCGAACATCCTCGGCGTGGGCGGCGTGTTCCGGGAGGCGGTGGCCGAGGCGGTCGGCGCGCTGCGGACCGGGCTGGCGTTGGCGAACACCCAGCAGAGCGTCACCAAGAACTCGCACCGCAAACCCCACAATGTAAAGATTGCAACGTAAGATTTACAAAGCAATGCCTACAAACTCGGACCTCATGGCGTAAACCTCACAATGTAAACTTTGCAAAGTAAGACTCACAACGCAAGCTCTACGATGTAAAGCTTGCGCTGCTGGCTGCGTGATGTGAAGCGCACGACTCGGGCCGCACGAGGCGACGCAAGGCTTACGATGTAAAGCTTACGAAGTTGGGCTTGCGATGTAAAGTTTGCAAAGTAGGGCTTGCGTCAGGAAACCTGGGCAGAGCGAAAGGGAGGGACCGTGAAAGGCCCCTCCCCTGGGTCACCGGCCCACGAGTCGAAGCGACCCGCCCGACCGGCTCACTTGCCGAAGGCTGCGGCGATCTTGTCGCCGGTCTCCTTGTCGATGCTGCGCCAGTACTCGAAGACGCGCTCCCGCACCGGCTCGGACACGCCGCCCGACACGTGCCCGATCACGGTCTGCACCAGGCGCTCGCGCTGCGCGTCGTCGAAGACCTCGCGGACCAGGGTGCCCGCCTGGCCGAAGTCGTCGTCCTCGGCGTGCAGCGTGTACGCCGAACGCACGACCTCGTCCTCCACGCCGTACGCGGAGACCGTCTCGCCGGCCGCCACCGCCACCGCGTGCGGGCCGCCGTACGAGTTCGGCGCGTACACCGGGTCGGTCGCGTTGGTGTACCGCATCGAGCCGTCCTTGGCGTACGAGTTCACCGGCGACTTCGGGCGGTTCACCGGGAGCTGCGCGTAGTTCGCGCCGATGCGGTACCGGTGCGCGTCCGGGTAGGAGAAGATGCGGCCGATCAGCATCTTGTCCGGGGACGTGCCGATGCCGGGCACCAGGTTGGTCGGCTCGAACGCGGCCTGCTCGATCTCCGCGAAGTAGTCGGCCGGGTTGCGGTCCAGCACCAGCCTGCCGACGGTGATCAGCGGGTAGTCGGCGTGCGGCCACACCTTGGTCAGGTCGAACGGGTTGAAGCGGTAGCCCGCCGCGTCCGCGTACGGCATGACCTGGATCTTCAACGTCCACGACGGGAACTCGCCGCGCCCGATGGCGTGCCACAGGTCGGCCCGATGGGCGTCCGCGTCCTCGCCTGCGATGCGGGCGGCCTCTTCGTTGGTCAGGGTCTCGATGCCCTGGTCGGTCTTGAAGTGGTACTTGACCCAGAACTTCTCACCGGCCGCGTTCTCCCACAGGTACGTGTGCGAGCCGTAGCCGTTCTGGTGCCGCCACGTCTTCGGGATGCCCCGGTCGCCCATCAGCCACGCGACCTGGTGCGCGGTCTGCGGCTGGAGGGTCCAGAAGTCCCACTGCATGTCGTTGTCGCGGCGGCCGGTGTCGGCGCGGCGCTTCTGCGACCGGATGAAGTCGGGGAACTTGATCGGGTCGCGCAGGAAGAACACCGGGGTGTTGTTGCCGACCAGGTCGTAGTTGCCCTCGGTCGTGTAGAACTTCAGCGCGAAACCGCGCGGGTCGCGCCAGGTGTCGGGCGAGCCCAGCTCGCCGGCGACGGTGGAGAAGCGCAGCAGCGTCTCGGTCTTCACGCCGGGCTGGAACAGCGCCGCCTTGGTGTAGCGGCTGACGTCCTCGGTCGTCTCGAAGTAGCCGAAAGCGCCGCCACCCTTGGCGTGCACGACCCGCTCGGGCACGCGCTCGCGGTTGAACTGCGCGTTCTTCTCGATCAGGTAGTGGTCCTGGAGCAGGATCGGGCCGTTCGCGCCCAGGGTCAGCGAGTGGTCGTCACTGGCGACCGGGATGCCTGCGTTGTTGGTGGTGTGACGTGCTTCGGTCACGCTGGTAGCTCCTTCTTCGGAATGCGGCAGTCGGGGCAGAGACCCCAGAACAGGACCTCGGCCTCGTCCACGGCGAAGCCGACCGTGTCCGATGGCTCCAGGCAGGGCGCGGCACCGCGGACGCAGTCGACGTCCTCGGTCCGCCCGCACCGCCTGCACACGAGGTGGTGGTGGTTGTCACCGGTCCGCGTCTCATAGCGCGCCGGGTGTCCGGCGGGCTCGATGCGACGCAGCAGCCCGGTCCGCGCGCACGCGTTCAGCACGTCGTAGACGGCCTGCGTGGACACGCTGCCCAACCTTGGCCGGACACCGTCGGCGACCTGGTCGGCGGTCGCGTGCGGGTGTCCGGCGAGCCATTCGAGGACCGCGAGCCGGGGTGCGGTGATGCGCAGCCCGGCGCTCTTGAGCAGTTCGCGTGGTCCTGGGGTCATAGCCCCACCACCACATCATGTTTTCTGGAACTAGTCAAGAAAACGAGCCGTTCAGGCAATCACACGATCGGGTGATCTTCAGGAAGGACGACGGTCGGCCGCCGGCGCGGAAAATGAGTGGCCGTCGGACCTGGTCAGGAGGTGGAGTGGGGCACGTGAACCTCGCCCCGTACACCGCCGTGCTGCGCACGCCTCGGCTGCCGTCGTTGATGCTGCTGATGCTGTTCGCGCGGATACCGGCGACGGCGGCGGGCATGACGATCACCATGCACGTGCTGCTGGCGCTCGAACGCGGGTACGGCGAGGCGGGGCTCGTCGGTGCGATGACCACGGTCGGCATCGCGGTCGGCGCGCCGCTGATGGGGCGGCTGACCGACCGGCGCGGGCTGCGGACGATGCTGCTGCTGTCGATGACCTCGGAGGCGCTGTTCTGGTTCATCGCGCCGTTCCTGCCGTACGGGTTGCTGGTGGTCACGTGTTTCGTCTCCGGCATCGCGGTGATGCCGGTGATGCAGATCGGCCGGCAGATCACCACCGCACTGGTCGCCGAGGACGGTCGGCGGACCGCGCTGGCGATGGACTCGATGGCGGTCGAACTGGCGTTCATGGCGGGGCCGGCGCTGGGCGTCTTCCTCACCACGCACTGGCACAGCCGGGTCGCGATGTGGACGATCGGCGCGACCATGCTCGTGTTCGGACTGGTGCTCTACGCGGTGAACCCGCCCGTGCGGGGCGATTCCGAGCACGGCGCGCACGTGCCGCGCAAAGAATGGCTGAACGGGCGGCTGCTGGGCATTCTGATCAGCGCGGGCGGGGCGACGTTCGTGCTGTCCGGCATCGAGGTCGCGGTGGTGGCGAGTATGCGCGGCCTCGGTTTGACGGATTGGACGGGCGCGGTGATCGCCGCCATGTGCGCGGCGTCGCTGGTGGGCGGTTTCGTGTACGGCGGGATGCGCCGGGTGCCGCCCGTTTGGGCGTTGATGGGCGTGATGGGCGTGTTGGCCCTGCCGGTCGGGCTTTTCGACTGGTCACCGTGGGTTCTGGCGCTGGCCCTGGTGCCGACGAACCTGCTCTGCGCGCCGACCATCGCCGCGACGGGTGAGGCGATCACCCGGCTGACACCCGGTTCCGCACGGGGCGAGGCGATGGGTTTGCAGGGCTCGGCTTTCACGTTGGGCATGGCGCTGGGTGCGCCGGTCACCGGTTTCGTGATCGACCATTCCTCGCCCACGTGGGGCTTTTTCGTGGCCGCGCTGGGAGCGGTGGCGATCGCCGTCGCCTCGATGCTCCTCACCGCTCGGACACCGGCCGCGCCGGCGCCCGACTGATCCTCGGACACCAAAACGGCGGGGCACGTGGAAAGTGCCCCGCCGCTTTGCCACGCGTTACAGCCGGTTCGCCAGTTCCTCGGCGATCTCGTACGTGTTCAGCGCCGCGCCCTTGCGCAGGTTGTCGCCGCACACGAAGAAGTCCAGCGTGTTCGGGAAGTCCAGCGCCTGGCGCACCCGGCCGACGTAGGTCGGGTCCTCGCCCACGACGTCCGCCGGGGTCGGGAACTTCCGCGCCGCCGGGTCGTCCACGAGCACGATGGTCGGCTGCTCGCCGAACACCTTGTGCGCCTGCTCGACCGTCACCTCACGGGCGAAGGTCGCGTGCACGGCCAGCGAGTGCGTCGTCACGACCGGCACCCGCACGCACGTGGCCGACACCTTCAGGTCCGGGATGCCCAGGATCTTGCGGGACTCGTTGCGGACCTTCAGCTCCTCGCTGCTCCAGCCCTCGTCCTTCACCGAACCGGCCCACGGCACCACGTTGAGCGCCAGCGGCGCGGGGAACGGCGAGTCGGCGATCGGCAGGCCGGCCGCCTCCAGGGTCTCCCGCACGTCACCGGCGCGCACGCCGACTTCCTTGCCCGCCAACGCCTCCAGCTCCGCGTACAGCCGGTCGATGGCGGACTGGCCGCCACCCGACGCCGCCTGGTACGACGCCACGACCAGCTCGCGCAGCTCGAACTCCCGGTGCAGCGCACCGAGCGCGGCCATCATGGACAGCGTCGTGCAGTTCGGGTTCGCGATGATCCCCTTGGGCCGCACGGAAATCCGGTCCGCGTTCACCTCGGGCACCACGAGCGGCACGTCCGGGTCCATCCGGAACGCGCCCGAGTTGTCCACGGCCACCGCACCGCGCGCCGCGGCGATCGGGGCCCACTCCGCCGAAATCTCGTCCGGCACGTCGAACATCGCGATGTCGACGCCGTCGAACGCCTCCGGCGACAGCGCGACGACGGTCAGCTCCGCGCCGCGCACGGTGATCTTCTTGCCCGCCGAACGCGCCGACGCGATCAGTCTGATCTCGCCCCACGGCACGGACGGTCGCGCGTTGATGATGTCGATCATGACGGTGCCCACGGCACCGGTCGCCCCCACCAGGGCAAGCGTCGGGCTCATCGTCCACTCCCCGCGTACACCACGGCCTCTTCGTCCCCACCCAACTCGAACGCGTCGTGCAGCGCACGCACCGCGTCGTCCAACTGGGTGTCCCGGCAGATGACCGAGATCCGGATCTCCGAAGTCGAGATGATCTCGATGTTGACCCCGGCCGAGGCCAGCGCCTCGCAGAACGTGGCGGTGACGCCGGGGTGCGAGCGCATACCCGCGCCGATCAGCGACACCTTGCCCACGTGGTCGTCGTACAGGACCTGCTCGAAGCCGATCTCGCCGCGCACCTTCTCCAGCGCGGCGACGGCCCGCGGCCCGTCGTCCTTGGACAGGGTGAACGTCACGTCGGTCCGGCCGGACACGGCCTGGGAGACGTTCTGCACCACCATGTCGATGTCGAGTTCCGCCTCGGCCACGACGCGGAAGATCCGGGCCGCCACACCGGGGTGGTCGGGCACGGCGGTGACCGTGACCTTGGCCTCGGACCGGTCGTGCGCGACGCCGGTGATCATCGCCTGTTCCACGGGAAGGTCCTCCACTGACCCGGACACGATGGTCCCGGGCTTGTTGCTGAACGAAGATCGGACGTGCACCGGAACGCCGTAGCGGCGGGCGTACTCGACGCAGCGGAGCATGAGCACCTTGGCCCCGCACGCCGCCATTTCGAGCATCTCCTCGTAGGTGATGGTCGCCAGCCGCCGGGCGTTCGGCACGATGCGCGGATCGGCGGTGAACACGCCGTCCACGTCGGTGTAGATCTCGCACACGTCGGCTTTGAGGGCCGCCGCCAACGCCACCGCGGTGGTGTCGGTGCCGCCCCGGCCGAGCGTGGTGATCTCCTTGCTGTCCTGGCTCACGCCCTGGAAGCCCGCCACGATCGCGATCGCGCCGTCCGTGAGGGCGTCCTGGATGCGGCTGGGCGTCACGTCGATGATGCGCGCCTTGCCGTGCACGGACGTGGTGATCACGCCGGCCTGGGAGCCGGTGTACGAGCGGGCCTGGGCCCCGAGCGAGTGGATCGCCATCGCGAGCAGCGACATGGAGATGCGCTCACCGGACGTGAGCAGCATGTCCATCTCGCGGGCGGGCGGCACCGGGGACACCTGGCGGGCGAGGTCGAGCAGCTCGTCGGTCGTGTCGCCCATCGCGGAGACGGCCACCACGACGTCGTTGCCCGCCTTGCGGGTCGCGACGATGCGCTCGGCCACCCGTTTGATCCGCTCGGCGTTCCCGACCGAGGACCCACCGTATTTCTGGACGACGAGCGCCACAGAACCTCTCCCTCCGAGCCGATGCCTGCGGACCGGTGTCTTCCGACCGGCGCCTTCGAGCGGGGAAACCCCAGCTTGGGGGCAGAGTACCCGGCCCGAGGAGTGGACAGCGGGGACCGTGACGGGCACTACCCTCGTGCGGGTGTCGACCGTGGAAGCCGTTCCCGTGAAGCCGGAAGACGCGCCGCGGTTGTCGGCGCGCGAGCGGCTGGCACACGCGGTCAGACACCCGCTGGCGGTGGCGGTGGCACCCGCGGTGGCCTACCTGGTGGTCCGGGAGTTCGGGCTGGTGGTGCTGCGGCTGATGGCGGAGCGGTGGGACAAGGACGTCACGCGCGTGCTCACGGCGTGGGACGGGCAGTGGTTCCTGGGTATCGCCGAGGGCGGGTACGCGCACGTGCCGCCCGGGTTGGTGGACGCGTTCGGGCGGCGGACGGCGGAGACGCCGCTGGCGTTCTTCCCGGGGTATCCGGCGCTGGTGCGGTGGGTGGACGGGCTGCCGGGGGTCGAGCCGGTGGGCGCGGCGTTCACGGTGTCGCTGGTCAGCGGAGTGTTCTGCGCCTACGGGCTGTACCGGTTGGGGCGGCAGGTGTTCGGCGGGTCGTACCGGGCCGGGTTGATCCTGGTGGTGCTGTTCGCGGCGTCGCCGATGGCGGTCGTGCTGTCGATGACGTACTCGGAGGCGACGTTCTGCGCGTTGGCGGCGTGGTCGCTGGTGGGGGTCGTGGAGCGGCGGTGGGTGCTCGCCGGGGTTTGTTGTGCGGCGGCCGGGCTGGTGCGGCCGACCGCGTCGGCGCTGGTCCTGGCGGTTTGCGCGGCCGGGCTCGTGGCGTTGGTGGAGCGGCGGGACGGGGTTCGGCCGTGGGTGGGGATCGGGCTCGCGCCGTTGGGGGTGCTGGGGTACCTGGGGTACGTGGCGGCGCGGACCGGGCAGTGGGACGGGTGGTTCGCCGTCCAGCAGCGGGGGTGGGACTCGCGGTTCGACGGGGGTTCGGCCACCTGGAACTTCGCGTTGCTGGTGTTGGGGGATCCGCGGTCGGGGTTGGAGCTGTCCACGGTGTGGTTCCTGGTGGCGGCGATCGCGCTGGTGGTGTTGGGGATCCGGCGTGACCTGGAGTGGCCGCTGGTGATGTACGGGGTGGGGGTGTTGGCCATGGACATCGGGTCGAACGGGTTGATGAACTCCAAGGCCCGGCTGCTGTTGCCGGCGTTCACGCTGCTCGTGCCGGTGGCGTTGGCGTTGGCCCGGCGGCGCACCAGCACGGCGGTGGCGGTGCTGGGCGGGGTGGTGCTGTTCAGTGCGTGGTTCGGGGCTTACGCCATCACGGCTTGGCCGTATGCGATCTGATGGAACACGTGGTGGAACTCAATCCGATCATCGGCCGGCGCTGGAGTCCGCGCGCGTTCGACGGTGACGCGGTGCTCGGCGCGGATGTGTTGCGGTCGTTGCTGGAGGCTGCCCGGTGGGCCGCGTCGCACGGCAACACGCAGCCGGCGCGGTTCGTGGTGGGGTGTCGCGGGGACGAGACGTTCCGGCGGATCTTCGAGACGTTGCGACCCGGGAACCAGTCGTGGGCGGGGCGGGCGTCGGCGCTGGTGTTGGGCGCGCGGGTGACCGCCGACGAGCGGGGGCCGATCCCGAACACCGAGTACGGGCTGGGGTTGGCCGTGCAGAACCTGGTGTTGCAGGCCGTGGAACTGGGGCTGGTGACGCACCAGATCGGCGGGTTCGACCACGACGCCGTGGCGCAAGCGTTTGCCCTGCCGTCGGACGTGGTGCCGGTCGTGGTGGTGGCGGTGGGGAAGCTCGGCGACGTGGCGGTGTTGCCCGAGGATTTGCAGGCTCGGGAGCGTCGGGCGCGGGTGCGGAAGCCGCTCGACGAGACGGTGTTCACCGGGACGTGGGGGCAGCCGCTGTTCTCAGCCGAGGCGGCGGACCAGCTTGACCACGAGTGACCGGACGACCAGCCAGAACACGGCGGCGATGCCGTAGTTGACGAGGGTTCGGAGCTTGGCGTCGGCCGGGGTGAAGAGGTCGCGGAATCCCAGGGCGAGGCGGTCCGCCCAGGTGGCGACGGTGGTGGTGATGGCGTTGTCCGGGTTCGCCCCGCCCACGGTCAGCAGCACGTGCGCCACCAGCACGACCGCGAAGAGCAGCCCGAGCCGGCCGAGAACTCCCGCTGCGACCGTCACGATCCGCGAACGCACCGAGTGGTCCGCCGTCGAGTGTTCAGCCATGACGGGAGTCTCGCACGGGCTAACGGGCTATGACACGGGCCAGGATGCCGGTCACCACCAGCCAGAACACGGCGGCCAGGCCGTAGTTGACGATGAGGCTGAGGCTGTAGTTGCCGAGCTGGAACAGGCCCGGGAAGAACAGGGCCAGCGGCTCGGCGAGCTGCTGGATGAAGCGGAAGAACGCGTTGGCCGGGTTCGCCCCGAAGAGGATCATGAGGATGTAGATGACCTCGATGAGCGCGAACAAGGCGCCGACGCCACTGATCACCCGGGCGGCGGTCACGGTGCCGCCGCGTGTGGAGGTTCGCCATCTGGACATGACACAGACATGCCCGGCCCACGATCGAGCGAAACCCGGACGGGTGAAGTTCCACCATCTGGGCGCTCGGTTCCACCTTCGGACGGAATGCGGTTAATCTGTGGACGTGGCACGTGCCCTCCTGCTTCGCCGCCGTGACGGGGTCTGACAAGACCGGCCCCCCGTCGCGGGTTCGCGCGTTGCCGCCGGTCGTCACCCAACGGCCAGCAGGAGCCTTCCAGTCATGACGACCTCTCCCGACGCGTACACCTCGGGCACCAGCCGCATCCGCACGCCGGCCCGCCCCGCCCCGGACGACCAGCCCGCCTGGAACCCGCAGCGCGGCACCTCGATGGCCGTCCACCGCTACCGGCCGTTCCACGAGCTGGTGCAGACCGTCGACGTACCGGACCGCACGTGGCCGACCAAGCGCATCACCAAGGCACCGCTGTGGTGCGCGGTGGACCTGCGCGACGGCAACCAGGCGCTGATCGACCCGATGTCACCGGCCCGCAAGCGCAAGATGTTCGACCTGTTGGTGCGCATGGGCTACAAGGAGATCGAGGTCGGCTTCCCGGCCGCGTCGCAGACCGACTTCGACTTCGTCCGCGAGATCATCGAGGACGGCGCCATCCCGCCGGACGTGACGATCCAGGTGCTGACCCAGTGCCGGTCGGAGCTGATCGCGCGCACGTTCGAGTCGCTGCGCGGCGCGGGCCGGGCGATCGTGCACTTCTACAACTCCACGTCCGTGTTGCAGCGGCGGGTGGTGTTCAAGGCCGATCGCGAGGGCATCAAGAAGATCGCCACCGACGCGGCGCGGTTCGCGCTGGAGGAGGCGAAGAAGTACCCGGAGACGGACTTCCGCTACGAGTACTCCCCCGAGTCGTACACCGGCACCGAGCTGTCCTACGCGCTGGAGGTGTGCGACGCGGTGTCGGAGATCGTTCAGCCGACGCCCGAGAAGCCGCTGATCGTGAACCTGCCGGCGACCGTCGAGATGGCCACCCCGAACGTGTACGCCGACTCCATCGAGTGGATGTCGCGCAACCTGGCCCGGCGGGACTCGATCATCCTGTCGCTGCACCCGCACAACGACCGGGGCACCGGCGTGGCCGCCGCCGAGCTGGGCTACCTGGCGGGCGCGGACCGGATCGAGGGGTGCCTGTTCGGCAACGGCGAGCGGACCGGCAACGTGTGCCTGGTGACGCTGGGCATGAACATGTTCAGCCAGGGCGTGGACCCGCAGATCGACTTCTCCGACATCGACGAGGTGCGCCGGACCGTCGAGTACTGCAACCAGCTGCCGGTCGCCGAACGTCACCCGTACGGGGGTGATCTGGTGTTCACCGCGTTCTCCGGTTCGCACCAGGACGCAATCAAGAAGGGTTTCGAGGCGCTGGAGGACGCGGCGAAGGCCGCCGGGCAGCACGTGGACGAGTTCCCGTGGGAGGTCCCGTACCTGCCGATCGACCCGAAGGACGTGGGCCGCAACTACGAGGCCGTGATCCGGGTCAACTCGCAGTCCGGCAAGGGCGGCGTGGCGTACCTGATGAAGACCGAGCACCACCTGGACCTGCCGCGCCGGTTGCAGGTCGAGTTCTCCCGGGTGATCCAGGAGGTCACCGACACGCACGGCGGCGAGATCTCGCCGAAGGACATGTGGGACTCGTTCTCGCAGGAGTACCTGGACGGCACCGTGCCGCTGAAGCTGGTGCGGCAGAAGGTGTCCGGCGACGGGAGCGGGCACGAGCGGATCACGGCCGTGGTGGTCGTGGACGGGGAGACGCAGGAGATCACCGGCACCGGCAACGGGCCGATCGCGGCGTTCGTGGACGCGTTGGCCACCATCGGGTACGACGTGCGGGTCCTGGACTACTCGGAGCACGCCATGTCGTCGGGTGACGACGCCGCTGCCGCCGCGTACCTGGAGTGCGCGGTGGGTGACCGGGTGCTGTGGGGCGTCGGCATCGACTCGTCCACGGTGTCGGCGTCGTTGCGCGCGGTCGTCTCGGCGCTGAACCGGGCCAACCGCTGAGGCTCGTTCAGGCCCTGCTGACGGCGAGGAAGGCCGCCCACCGCGAGGTGGGGAACGTGAGCACCGGACCGTCGGCGTTCTTGGAGTCGCGCACCCCGGTCACCGCCGGGGTCGCGCCGACTTCGACGCAGTTGCCGTTGTCACCGGAGTAGCTGGACTTGAGCCAACGGGCGAAGGTGGGGACGGTCATGGCGATCTCCGGTTGCTACAGGTCCTTGAGCAGGGATGTGATCAAGGATCGGGACTTGTGCTGCGACAGTGCCGCTTCGCGAAGACTTTTCGCAGACATGCTATACGCCCGAACCTGAGCCGGATTCTGCACGTTGAGCGCACCTTCCTGAAGCTCGATGTAGACGACATCGCGGAAGTTGTCGAAGCCGAGCAGCACGAACGGGCCGGTGTGCGCCGCGTGCGCACCGACCGCCGTGGCGACGACCTGAATGTCCACATTGGACTTCCGGTCGAGCTCAAGCAGGTGTTCGAGTTGTTCCCGCATGACCTCGGGACCGCCGACCGGCCGGTGGAGCGCCGACTCCTCGATGATCGCGTGCAGCTTCAGCGGCTGCTCCGACTCCAGCACCCGGCGTTGACGCGCCATCCGGAAGCGGACGACGCGATCACCGCTGTCCCGACTCACCCGTCGCGACGAGTTGGTGACGGCGGTGGCGTATGCCGGCGTCTGCAACAGCGCCGGCAGCAGGACCGGCTCGTAGGTGAACTCGGTCGACGCGAGCCGTTCGAGCCCGACGAAGGTCTGGAACCAGTCCGGGACCACGTCGGTCCAGGCACCCCACCACGTGCTTTCGTCGTCCTGGCTCGCCAGCGCGACCAGGCGGTCGATGTCACTGCGGTCCGCGCCGTAGAACCCGAGCAGCATGGCCACTTCGTCCGGGCGCTGCCGGTACATGCCCGTCTCGATCTGGCTGATCTTGCCCGACGTGCAGCCGATGACCTTGGCCGCCTCGGTGCCCTTCTTCCGGGCCCGATCACGGTGTTCCCGCAGTTCGTTGCCGATCAACCAGCTCAACGCCGAAGCCTCAGCCACCCGTCCTCCTTCGTATCGCGAGCAGTCTGCCCGGTGGCCGCGACCTCCGGACAGTCACCCGATTGTGGAGTACCTAAATTCTTAGGTACGTCCTAGCCCAGGTCTTCGATCAAGGATGATCTAACGGGAGGTGTGATGCACGACCCGACCACGCTCGACCTGCTGTGCCGCACGGCCGAGCGGATCGACATCCTGTCCCCGACCGGAATCCCCGAACTGGACGGGCTCGACGCCGCCCGGTGCACCGCCTACGTCTCCGAAGGCGTCACGGTCGACCGGACCGACATCACCGTCCGCGTCATCCCGTGGAACGTCGGCGCATACCCGGGAATCGGCCACACGGTCGCACTCTTCCGGCTGCCCGGAGGCCGGTCGGTCGTCTACTACCCCCACCCCCACGGCCCCGCCTTCACCGACGACCCCGCCGAATGCCGCGCCGCACGCGAGGTGTTCGACCACCTCCCCGACTACTCCGTGGCCCGCCCCAACGCGTTCCGCACAGCCGTGCGCGCGCGGTCGTAGGCGGTGGGGTCGTCGTGCAGGACGGACTGGGCGTTGGCCAGTTCCAGGTAGGCGATGACCTCGAACGCGAGCTGCGCCGGGTCGGCGGTCAGGCCGGGCACGGCCGCGGCGGAGGTTCGGATCAGGTCGGCCCACCGGCGGTCGAAGTCGGCGATGGAGTCGCGGACCCGGCCCGGACGGGCGTCGAACTCGGCCTGCACGGCGTAGAAGAAGCAGCCGCCGGGAAACGTCCGGCGTTCCGAGTAGGCGAGCCAGCCGGTGAGCAGCGCCTCCAGCCGGCCAAGTCCTTCGGGTAGCGCGAGCGCGGGGGTCACCACCTCGTCGACGAAGATCTTCGCCGCCGCCTGGACGGTCGCCAGCTGCAACTCCTCCTTCGAGCCGAAGTGGGCGAACACGCCGCTCTTGCTGACCTCCAGCTCGGTCGCCAGCCGCCCGATCGACAGCCCTTCCCAGCCGTCCACCGCCGCGATCCCGGCCGCCCGCAGCAGGATCTGCCGCCGGGTCTGCTCTCCCCGCTCCACCCGTCCGTCGACCTTCACCGCGCCCACGCTAGTCCCCTTGACCGCCCGCAGACTAACTGTACGATCGTTCGTACAGTTTATCCCAAGGGAGGCGATCGTGGACGTGCTCGACCTGCACCGGGTCTCGGTGGAGCTCAACTCCGAGCTGCTGGCGGAACTCTCGCCCGACGACCTCGCGCTGGACACGCCCTGCGCCGGGTGGACCGTCCGCGACCTGCTGGAACACATGGTCTACACGGCACGCATGATGGACGCGGGCGCACGCGACGCGCCGTTCCGCGCGGTCGCCGACGAAAACGACCTGGTCGCCTCGTACCGGATCGCGAACGGGCAGTTCACCGCCACGTTCGAGGCCGACGGCACCCTCGACCGCGAGATGGAGATCAAGGGCTACGGCGGCAAGCACCGGGGCCTCGACCTGGTCGCCGTGCACTACGTCGACAACCTGGTGCACTGGTGGGACCTCAAGAGCGCACTCGGCCAGGACGCCACACTCGACCCCGACCTGGCCCGCGCCGCCTACCGGATCGTCAGCCGCTACCCGACGACACCGGAGTTCCGGGGACCACAAGGCGCGTTCGCGCAGCCCGTCGACGTACCGGACGACGCGCCGCTGACCGACCGCGTGATCGCCCTGACGGGACGCGCGCCGGACTGGCGGCGTTGAACCGTGCGGCGTTGAACCGTGCGGGGTGCCGGCCAGGGGGAGGCACCCCGCACGGGTGTCACCGGTTGAGCGCCTCGGTCACCCACGCCGGCCCCACCAGCGGGATGTCCGGCGAGATGCCGTACTCCTCCACCAGCACGGCTTCGACCACGTG
>CBHFOL010000107.1:0-22632 GCA_965995405.1 uncultured Saccharothrix sp. | reverse complement strand
GCACGAGTTCAAGGAGTACCGGCCCTACGACGGGATCGCCCGGTTCCGGCGGGAACTGGAGATCACCGTCCGGCTCGGCCGCCAGCACCCGCACATCGTGACCGTGCTGGACACCGGGTCCATCGCCGGCCGGCCGTGCATCGTCATGGAGTACTACGACCTCGGCTCGCTGCACGACCGCCTCCAGGAACGCGGGCCGCTGCCGGTGGCCGACGTGATCGCGGCGGGTGTCGCGGTGGCCGACGCGCTGGCGTTCGCCCACGGCCAGGGCATCCTGCACCGGGACGTGAAGCCGCAGAACATCCTGGTGCTGCCGACGTCCTACGTGCTGGCCGATTTCGGCATCGCGCGCGGCACGGACGCCGGGCACACGGCGTCGCTCCAGATGGTCAGCTACCGGCACGCCGCGCCGCAGATGGTCGACGGACAGCCGCCCGCTGCGGCGGACGACCTGTGGTCGCTCGGCTCCACGCTGTTCACCCTGCTCGACGGGCAGCCGCCGTTCGCGTCGTCGACGCCGGAGCAGGACACCATGATGAGCTACCTGGGCCGCGTGCAGTCGTCCGCGCCCAGGTCGCTGCTGCGCCGGGACCTGCCGCCGGAACTGATCGCGATCATCGTCAAGTGCATGAGCAAGCGGCGCGAGGACCGGTTCCCGGACGCCGCCTCGGTGCGCGCCGCGCTGGCCGCCGTGCCGACGTGGGCACCGCAGTCCACGGTGGACCCGGACCACACGGCGGCGGTGCGCCGGGAGGTGCGCGAGCGGTTCCCCGAAGGACCCACCTCGATCCCCGACTTCGGTCCGCGCCCGGGGTCGGACGAGCAGCCGGCCGGTGCCGCCGACTCCGAAGTGGACGACGCGCCGGTGCCGGTGCGGACGTGGACGCAGGAGGTGGCGGACCTGACCGTCCGGCACGACGCGCCGCGCCGCCCGGTCGTGCCGCCGCCCGCGCCGCCGATGATCACCCTGCCGGAGCCGCCGGCGTTGCCGCGGCGCAACGCGCGGACGCTGGTGTTCGTGGCGATCGCCGTGCTGGCGACCGTGTCGGCGGTCGTGCTGCTCGCGTTCCAGAACCGGGGTGGTCAGCAGGCGTCGCCTCCGACGACGACCGCGGTCACCACGACCACGACGGGCGACGAGGACATCACCACGACGGCGATCGTCCCGGAGAACGGCGACCCGAAGTTCACGCCGACGTTGAACCGGTTGGACGACTTCGGGACCAGCGTCGACGTGTACTGGACCGACCCGAGCGGTGGCGAGGCGCAGTTCCTGGTCGTGGACGTGACGAAGAAGAAGTCCCGGGTGGTCGGGAACATCGCGCCCGGGAACTCCAAGCACACGGTGACCGGGCTCGACCCGGCCGTGCCGGAGTACTGCTTCCAGGTGGTGGCGATCAAGCCGACCGCACCGACCACGAACGGCGCGTCCCCCCGCAGGTGCGCGGTCCGCAACGGCTGACCGGCATCATCAGCCGGAGCCTGTTCGAGTGGTCAGCGACGCCACAGTGGGCGGGGGTCCACGGCCCAGAACAGCCTCCGGTGCCACGGCACTATCCGGCGTAGTGCCGTCCGCACCTCCCGCGCCAACCGCCACGCCTCGGTCTGGTCCACCGGACGGCCGGGTGCGAACGCCGCCCGGTCCGCCAGGTCCGCCAGCCGGACCGCCGGGGCCATGGCCAGGTCGCGGGCGACGTCCGGCGCGGTGCGGTCGGGGCGCGGGGATCTGCCGGACAGCAGGAGCAGGTCCAGCACGTGGTTCCACGCGCCGACCGCGCCCGCCCGTTTCAGGCGCAGCCGGCGACCGGTGCGGAGCAGGCCCAGCGCGAACACCAGCAGCAGCGGGATCGAGCCGAGTGCCAGCAGGCCCAGCCACTGGCGGGACGAGCCGGCAGCGGCCTGTGCGTCCGGGGCCTTCGACGGCGGCACGAACGGCGGCGGCGCGGACAGGACGGTCGTCGTCGGAGTCGCGGTGATGGACGCCAGGCGGTCCAGCACCTCGCGTTTCGCGGCGGCGCTCGAACCGCCCGACGACGTGCCGGTCAGCGGGTCGAACGGCACCCAGCCCCAGCCCGTGAAGTACACCTCCGGCCACGCGGTGGCGTCCGAGGCACGCACCACCCGGTCCTCCCCCGCCGCCGGCTGGAAGCCGACGACGACCCGGGTCGGCAGGCCCACCGCGCGGCCCAGCACGGCGAACGCGGACGCGAACTGCTCGGCGGTGCCGGAGTTCGCGCCCGGCTCACCGGGGTTGCCGAACAGGAACCGTTCCAGGCGTGCGTAGGACGACCCGACCGGTGCCTGCGCGTCCGGTGTCCGGCCGATCTTCACCACCTGCTCGATCGCCACCGCCCGCTCGTAGGGCGTGCGGGCGTGCTGCGCGATCTGCCGGGCGTACTCGGCCAGCGAGAACGGCAGGCCGGGCAGCGCCAGGTAGCGGCCCGCGCGGTCGCCGACGGGCACGGACGCGGTCAGCAGGTCGGTGTCGTCGGGCGTGTCGACCACGCCGCGCGTCCGGTAGGTGAGGCCGGTGGTCAGTTCTTCGGGCAGCACCAGGGAACCGGAGTTCGGGTCGACCATGGCGCGGTCCAGCGTGACCGACGTCGGCCGGCCCACGGTCGGCACCCAGCTGCCGGTGAGTTCGCCGACGGTCACCTCGATCTCGGCTTCCTGGACCCGTGCGCCGGGCGGCAGATCGGGTGCCGCGACCGCGCCCAGCGGCCCGTACAGCGACGCCGCCCGCCACGCCGCGCCCGAGTAGTCGGACAGCGCGACCAGGCGGAGCGCACGCTCGGGTCCCTTGACCCGGAACAGTTCCGTGTCGCCCAGGTTCGCCCACGCGGCGAGCTGCGGCAGCGGGCTGGCGACGCCGAGATCGGTCACCGGGGGCTCGACCAGTTCCCGGGGCTCGAACGCGTCGGTCGCGGGCAGTGTCGCCGCCAGCAGCGCCACCACGGCGATCGGCAGGGCGGGCAGGCCGAGCAGCAGCCGGCCGCCCGCTTCCAGCCGGTCGACCAGCAGCCAGCCCAGGGCGATCAGCGCGACGAACGCCAGGGCGATGAGCCCCTGCCGGTCGGCGCTGCCGGCGGTGAGCAGCGCGGTGCACGTGTACAGCACGGCCACGCCGACCACCGGGGCCAGCAGCGAACGCCCCTTGCCCGCGACGGACACGGCCACCGCCAAGGCGACCACGAACGTCAGCAGCGCGCCCGGCACGAGCAGTTCCGGCGTGGCCGGGGCGGGTCGGGCGGCGGTGAGCACGCGGGGCACCAGGTCCAGCAGCACGGCGACCGGATCGCCGGACTCGGCGGTGTCGCGCGCCACCCAGTACCCGCCGACCAGCGCCAGCACCAGGACACCGAACAGGCTCAGCCCGGTCGGCACCCGCTTCCAGCGCACCAGCGGCACGCACGCGAACGCCACCAGCACGGCGACCGCGAACACCACGGCCGGCAGCCAACCCTGCCAGCCGGCCGCGAAGTGGATCGCCGCCACCACCATCAGCAACGCCGACCAACTCAGCCGCGCGGTCATCGGGACACCGCCGTGTTCCAGGCCGACAGCAGGCCCTCGGCGTTCGGGGCGCGGAGCAGCAGGACCGAGCCGATCGCCGAGATCACGGCGTTCGGCGACGGGTCGACGGCCAGCACCACCCCCACCGACGCCCGCCCGGCCTCCAACAGCAGCGGCGACAGGTCGGAGGCCGCGCCGGCCACCACCGCCACCACGTCCAGGTCGCGGATCGGCACCGGGTGCGGTGTGGCGGGACGTTCCGGTTCGGTCTTGAGGTCGGCCAGCGCGGCCAGCACCAGCGACGCGTCCGCGTCCACCGCGCCGGCGGGCAGCTCCACGTCGACCGAGCCGGACGCGGACAGCAGCCGCACCGGGTGCCCCTCCGCGATCGCCACGGTCACCAGGGACGCCGCCACCTCCACCGCGTCCTCGAAGTCCTTGAGGTCCGGGTAGCCGTCGGTGTGGTCGTCCAGCACCACGGCCAGGTGCGGACGGGCCGGGTCGGCGTCCTCGCGGATCATCAGGGTGCCGGTGCGCGCCGATGTCGCCCAGTGCAGTCGCCGCAGGTCGTCGCCGGGCACGTACTCGCGCAGCCCCACCAGGTCCGTGCCGCCGCGCTCCACCCGCTCGTCCGCGCCGACGTGACCGCGCCGCACCCCGCCGGGCAGGCCGCGCACCGGCAGCACGCGCGGCACGACCCGCACCTCCACCACGTCGCCGATGACCGTGCGGGTGTGGGCGAGGCCCGCCAGGCCGCGTCGGCTCAGCGTCAGCGGACCGATCCTGAGCAGACCGCGGGTGTGGGTGGGGATCTGGTACTCGACCTTCACCTGCTGGCCCGGGTTGAGCAGCGGGATGTCGACCGGCACCACGTTGCCCGCCACCTCGTCGGTCGCGTCGAACAGCACCGGGAACCGCCTGCTGGTGCCGGTGAGCTCGATCCGGCCGGTGCACACGCCCAGCCGCTGCACGGTCCGTGGCCGCACCGTCCGCTTCGGCGTGATCTGCGCGCGGGACAGCACGGACAGCACGCCGGCCAGCGCCAACCCGACCAGCGCCAGCCCGAGGCCCACCATCCCCGGATAGCTCCACCACAGGCCGAACCCCGCCAGCAGCGCCCCGAGCACCACCGCGCCCAAGCCGCGTGCGGTGAGCCGGATCCTGGTCATCGCGCCGACGGACGCGGCACCGCCACGCCGGACATGACGTCGCGCAGCACCTCTTCGGTGGTGGTGCCGGCCAGCTGCGCCTCCCGGGTCAGCACGAGGCGGTGCGCCAGCACCGGCACCAGCAGCGCCTGCACGTCGCCCGGCACGACGAAGTGCCTGCCCTGCGCCGCCGCGTACACCTGCACGCAGCGCACCAGCGCCTTCAGGCCACGGGTGCTCGCGCCCAGTCGCAGCCGGTCGTCCGCCCGGGACGCCGTGCCCAGCTCACCGATGTAACGCAGGATCGGCTCGGCCACGTGCAGGCTCTGGAGCCGGCGGCCGTACTCGGCGACCAGGTGCGGGTTCGCCACGGTGGGCACCGCGCCGACGAAACCCGCGCCACTGCCGGGCCGCAGCACGTCCAACTCGTGCTCGGCGGACGGGTAGCCGATGGACGTGCGCAGCATGAACCGGTCGAGCTGCGCCTCCGGCAGCCGGTAGGTGCCGTCCAGGTCGATCGGGTTCTGGGTGGCGACCACGAGGAACGGCGCGGGCACGGAGTGCGCGACGCCGTCGACGGTGACGGTGCGCTCCTCCATCACCTCCAGCAGCGCCGACTGGGTCTTCGCGGCGGCCCGGTTGATCTCGTCGGCCAGCACGATGTTCGCGAACACCGGGCCGGGCCGGAACCGCACCTGGCCGCTCTGCGGGTCGTAGACGGACGTGCCGGTGACGTCGGACGGCAGCAGGTCGGGCGTGAACTGCACGCGCCGCGACACCCCGCCCAACGCGCCCGCGACCGCACGGGCCAGCGTCGTCTTGCCGGTGCCGGGCACGTCTTCGAGCAACACGTGGCCACCCGCGAACAGCGACACCAGCACGAGGTCCACCACGCCGCGCTTGCCCCGGACGGCGGTCTCCACCGCGTCGCCCAGCCGCGCGTGCAGCACGCGGAACGCCGCGATCTCGTCCTCGCCGATCGCCGGAACTGCCGTAGTCGTCACTGTCCGCCGTACCCCTCGTCACGCTTCCGACCGCACACCGACCGTGCGACCGCGTCAAACCTTCCCGCCACAGCTCGAACCACGGCCGCGAACCCGACCGCGCCGCGAGCCCGGTTCCGGCGGGAAGCCGGACCGGACCCGGCGCGCCGCGGTCTCACGGGGTGTCCGGCTTCATCACGCCTCGCCGTCCCGACGACGACGGTCGCGGATGCGCAGCAGCCAGGCCGTCGCCAGCAGGCCGATCCCGCCACCGACCAGCGGCGTGCTCTCCGACGACGGCCCCCGCCGAGGCTGGCAGATCTGGTTGCCCGGGCACGGCTCCGGCTCGTAGTCGATCACCCGCACGGTCCGCGCCGCCGAGTCGACCGAAACCGACCCGGCCGCGTCGAACGCCCGCACCACGAGCCGGTTGCTGCCGACCTCCACGTACATGTCCAACGTGCCACCCGAGCACGGGATCGCCACCGAGTAGCTGTGCGTCGTGTTGACCACCTCGCACCGGCCACCGTGGTTCGCCCAGTCCGGTGGCGGCGACGTGGTCACCGTGCGGGAGAACGTGTCCCCGTTCGCGGCGACCCCCGAGATCACCACCGCACCGGCCGCCGGCATCGGCGGCGGAGGCGGTGTCGTGGTCGTCGTCGGAGCAGGCGGTGTGGTGGTCGTCGTGGTCGGCGCAGGAGGCTGCGTGGTGGTCGTCGTGGTCGGGACCACCGGAGGCGTCGTCGTCGGCGCGGCCGGAGGTGGCCGCACGGTCCACGAAGCGGTCGACGACTCGCCCGCGCCCAGCTTGTTGTAGGCCACGACGGACACGTCCAGCTTGCCGCTGTTGCAGAACGTCGTCCCCGCGCACGACAGCGTGATGTCCGTCGACGTCCCCGCGACCTGCACCGCCTTGGTGCCGCCGGCGAACGCCCCGACAGCCGTCACCGAGTACCCGTCGATCTTCTGCCCGTTGTCCGGAGCCGCGCCCCACGTCACCCGGAACACGGCGTTGGTGCCGTCGTTGGACGTCTGGCTGACCGTCACCCCCGGCGGCCGGCCCGGCGCTACACCGACCTGACCCGCGCTGGGCGTCGTCGTCACCGGCACGTCGGTCGTCGGCTGCGTCGGGTTGTCCGTGCCGCCGTGCGGGTTGTCGTTCCTCGTCGTCGGGTCCGGTCGCGGCGGCGGCGGGCTCGGCACGCTCGGCATCGGCGACCGGTCCGGGTCGGTGACCGGGAGTTCCGGGCTGCGGATCACGACATTGCGGGTGTGGCCGTCGGAGTCGACGATCACGCCCGAGTCCGCGCCCGGCGTGTTGATGAACAGCTTGCCGTCGTCGAACACCAGCTCCGGGTCGCCGGAGTTGGACGTCCGCACGTCCTCCGAGCCGCGCCCGCCCGAGCGGTCGAGCACGACGACCTTGCCCGCACCCTTGCACGGCACGTAGACGCGGTCGCGGAACACGGCGGGCCGGCCGGGGCGCGAACAGCCGAGCTGTCCCATGTCGACCCGGATCACGTCGTTGTCGGACAGCAGGACGACCGTGCCCGCGTCCGGCACGGAGGCCGGCACCAGACCGGTCGGGCTGGTCTGCGCGGCCAGCACCTCGCCGGTGAACGAGGCGGTGTTGGCCGTCAGGTCGCGGCTCGTGCCGTCCCGCACGACCACGCCGCCCTCCAGCCCGAGCAGGGTCACGCCCCGCTCGTGCGGCACCAGCGCGGTGCGCGGACCCGCGCCCGGCACGGCCCGGTTGGAACGCTCTCGGAACTTGCCGTCCCGCTCGACCCACTCCAGCGCGTGCAGGTTGCCGCCGTGGTCGACGGCCCAGATCACGCCCTGGTCGTCGGCGACCACATCGGACAGCGGCTGGCCCACCCGCCACGGGTCGCCGAGGTCGGCCAGCGTCACCGGGTCGGCGTTGTGGACGGTGCCGGCCGCGCGGTCGACCACGAACACGTAGTCGCCCACGAGCAGCACCTTCGCCGACGGACCGGCGGGTGCCTGCCTGCGACCGCTGGCCAGCAGGGTCGCCAGGTCGATCACGGTGATCTGGCCGGTGCGCCGGTCCAGCACGATCAGCTTGTCGTCGGACTGCGCGATCTCCAGCTGGGCGTCGCCGCCGCTGACCTGGAGCCGCATCTGCGGCTTGCCGGAGCTCGGGTTGACCTGCACGACCTCGCCGCGCTGGTCGTCGTTGAGCCACGTCAGACCGTCGGACACGGCCACCGCGGTACGCGGGATGCCCTGCCCGAGCGCCGCGCCGGCGAGCAGCAGCACACCGAGCACGGCCGCGGCGAAACTGGCCGACTCACGTCGACCCGAACCGATCACGCGGCGCGCGATTCTTCCCAGCTTTGACCCCACGCCCCGAATGTTAACGGTCACGTACGACATTCCGGGCCGGACCTGTCAATATGCTCCGCTCGGCCCACGCCGGCATCGGCCGGATGCGTCCACACAGGACCGTCCACCTCCCCGCCCGGGTCAACTCCGCCGATGAGGCGTTCGGGGCGGGCGGTCCGTCCGGTTCGGACCGAAACCGGCTCAGAACTCGCCGAGTTCCTCGCACGCCGTCGCGCACTCGGTCTGCAACCCGTCCTCCATCGCCCGGCTGATCTCGTGCAGCGCCGCGAGCTGCGCGGGCGTCAGCACGTCGAACAGGTGCTCCCGGACGGCGGTGACGTGCCCGGGCGCGGCCTCCTCCAGCACACTGAAGCCGAGGTCGGTGAGCCGGGCGACGGAGCCGCGCCGGTCGGACGCGCACGCCCGCCGCTCCACCCAGCCCTCCTTCTCCAGCCGGGCCACCGCGTGGGAGAGTCTGCTCCGGGAGGAGTGGCAGTTGAGGGCCAGCTCGCTCATCCGGAGCGAACGGTCGGGCGCCTCGGAGAGCGCCACCAGGATCTCGTAGTACGCCATGGGCATGCCGGAGTCGCGCTGCAACTGCCGGTCCAGGTGTTCGGTGAACTTGGTCACGGCGGTCCGGAAACCACGCCAAACCCGCTGCTCATCGGCGCTCAGCCACCGCACGTCGCTCATACTCCCATCATACGGTTGTCATTGAACCTTCAACCAGGATGCGCTATGTTCGGTTGAGAGTTCAACCAGACCGACTGAGAAGGACCACCATGACCTCCCAGACTGTGCAGATCCCCGGCTACCTCGCGGGCACGTGGGCGATCGACCCGGTGCACTCGGACGTCTCGTTCGTCGTCCGCCACCTGGGCATCTCCAAGGTCCGCGGCCACTTCGACACCTTCGAGGGCACCATCGTCACGGCGGAGAACCCGCTGGAGTCGACGGTCACCGCGACGATCGCGACCGCGTCGATCAACACCAAGAACGGCCAGCGCGACGCCCACGTCAAGGGCGAGGACTTCCTCGACGTCGAGAAGTACCCGGAGCTGACCTTCACGTCGACCGGCGTGCGCGCCAACGGCGAGGGCTTCCTGGTCGACGGCGAGCTGTCGCTGCACGGCGTGACCAAGGCCGTGACGCTGGAGCTGGAGCTGAACGGCTTCGGCGAGGGCTTCGACGGCACCAAGGTCGCGGGCTTCTCCGCCAGCACCGAACTCAGCCGCAAGGACTTCGGCGTGACCGGCGGCCCGGCCGGCGCCGCCGTCAGCGACAAGCTGACCATCCTGCTGGAGATCGAGGCCGCGCTCCAGGCCTGAGCAGCACCTCCGCGAAGGGGTCCGCCGACGTCCGGCGGGCCCCTTTTCGCATGTCGACGAACATTACCGGGTGTTGGTCAAGCCCCGGATCGGGTGTACCCCGATATTCCCTCGGACCCACTATTTCGGTACTTTTCCGGACACCACTGTGACGGACCGTGAACCATGGGCCCGCGGACCCCGTACTAGGACGTGGATCGGGCGAATCTCGCCGATCCGGCCACAGCCCGCGCACAGGGTCCGAACCACGTGGGTGACCAGGGGTCGCGCACACGGCACCGCCCGGCGCGACACGAGCGCCGGGAGCAGTACGAGGAGGATCGGTGTGAACGCCCAGACCGAACAGGTCGACGACCTTCGACTCGTCGCGTTGCCCACAGCGATCAACGTCGCGGACATGTTCGTGCGCTTCTCCCTGGGCGAATGGCGGCTGCGGGCCATGCAGGACGAGGCCGCCCAGACCGCGCGGCGACTGGTCGGCGCGGCGGTCGACGTGGCCGACCCGCGCAGGCCGGCACTGCTGCTGGTCCGGTTGCGGCTGACCGGCAGCTACCTGGTGGTGGAGGTCGAGGGCGCCAGGGTGGCGCTGCCCCCGGAACTGGCCGGCGGCCGGGCCGGGCTGGTCGACCTCACGGCCGGCGGGCGGCTGGCGTGGTGCGAGTTGACGCTGCCGTCCGGGATGAACGCGGCGGCGGTGCCGCTGCCCAGGCGCGAGCCGAGGCGGTCGCCGGCCGCCGAACGCCTCGGCGACGAACCGGACGTGGACCCCGAGATCATCCAGCGGATCCTGTACGGGCTGGGCGGCGCGTCGGAGCGGCGTCCCGACTGAGTGCCGGGACGCCACCCCGGGCGTCAGCGGGTCAGCGCCAGCAGGGCGACGGCCAGCACGCCCATGCCGCACCACGACACGGCCGGCAGCCGTTCACCGAGGACCACGACGCCCAGCACCGCCGCCACCGCGGGCTCGGCGAGGGTGAGCGTGGTCGCCGCCGCGGCGGTGGTGTGCCGCAGGCCCCAGCCGAACAGCAGGTAGGCGAAGAACGTGGTGAACACCGAGAGGTGCACCACCACCGCCGCACCCTGGAACGTGCCCAGCCAGCCGACGCCCAGCGCGATCACGACCGGCAGGGTGACCACCGACGCACCGCCGAAGACCGTGCCCACCACCGCCCTGGACGGGTGCCCCAGGCCGATCAGGTGTGCGCAGATCGCCGAGTAGGCCGCGTACGACAGCCCCGCCACGACGGCCAGCGCCACCCCGATCAGGTCGACGTGCGCGTCGCCGCCGCCCAGGACGAGGACGGCGCAGCCCGTCACGGCGGTGAGGGTGACCAGCGGGCGGGTACGGCCTCCCAACACGATCGGGGCAGTGGCCAAGGCCACCGTGGTGGCGACCGCCACGCCGGTCCGGGCGACGGCCGGGTAGAACGCGAGCGCGTAGCCGGCGACCGTGAGCGCACCCAGGACGAGCAGACGACGGTCGGCGGTGCGGAGCACGTCCGCGGTGCCCCGCGCGGTGCAGAAGAGCAGGAGACCACCCAACACCAGGCCGGACGCACCGACCGCCACGGCGGGTGCGGAGGCCGGGGCCAGGGAACTCACGGTGCCGGTGGTGCCCCAGAGGAAGCAGGCGCCCAGGATGGGGAGCGGGCCTTGCTTCAGGCGTGCTTGTACGACAGCGGATGACACGGGTTCTCCGTTCGCGGAGGAGACGTAAAGGGACGCGAACGGGCGCTGACCTGTGTGACGGCGTGCGGGACGGCAGGGACCGCCGAAGCGGGGTCGACCTGCTGTCTACGCCGGGAGAACCGGAGCGCCCGTCAGGCGGCCGGCGGCGGGAGAACGACGTGCCAGTGGGTGTTCACGAGGCCCATCCTAGCCGATGGGTACCCTGGGACAATGGACATCGGCGTCGCGGATGACCTGCTGCGGCGGTCCCTCGTGGTCTACAAGTTCGCGGTCGAGGAGCTCATGACGAAGCTCCGGATCCTGAGCGAGGAATTCGATCTCGTGCACCGGCACGACCCGATCGAGCACGTGACGCACCGCGTGAAGCGGCCCGACGCGATCCTGGAGAAGCTGCGCCGCAAGGGGTTGCCGGCCGACCTGGAGCTGGCGGCGGAGCACCTGGACGACGTGGCGGGCGTGCGGGTGGTGTGCCCCTTCGTGTCCGATGTGTACCGGGTGCGGGACATGCTGGCCCGGCAGAACGACGTCGAGATCCTGAAGACGAAGGACTACATCGCCGCGCCGAAGCCCAACGGGTACCGCAGCCTGCACCTGATCGTGCGCATCCCGGTGTTCCTGTCGGACCGGGTGGAGCACGTGAAGGTGGAGGTGCAGCTGCGCACCATCGCCATGGACTTCTGGGCGACGCTGGAGCACAAGCTGTTCTACAAGTACGACGACCAGGTGCCGGCCGGGTTCGTGGAGGAGCTCACCAGCACGGCGGCGATCGCGGCCGAGCTGGACGCCCGGATGGAGTCGCTGCACCTGAACATCCAGCGGGACTGACCCGGCCCGGTGCGCCGACCGTCGGATCGCCCGACCGGTCCCGGACAACGGGGCATTACCGGCGGGTCACTTCGCGCTAACCCTGCAAACGAGCGGAAGTCGCCCGGGTTACGGCCCGAAGGATAATTCTGCGGAAATCCGTCGACAACAGACGAAATGGATCGGATCCGACCACTCCTCGGATCGGTTACCGGTTGACAGAATTCACACGGATTGTGCAGGTCAAAGACCCCCGGATTACGGAACCAGGTAGTCCAAACCAGGCCGTTCGAGTGAACGGCGGAGATCGTTCCGAGAACACGCGGTTACGGCTCGACCAACCCGGGAATCTATATCCGTCAGCTGCTCCGTTTGGCGGTCGTGACGATCCGGGAACGGCCGTCTACCTTGAATGAAGGCCGAATGGCTCATTTCTGCGAAGGACCTTCCATGGACACCCGACAGCTCGAACGACGATTAACCGCGCTCGTTCGCGACCACCTCGTGCCCGGCGCGCAACTCGCCGTGCACCGGCCCGGCGACGGGCTGTGGACCACCGAGGTCGGCCTGCCCGCCGACGCGGCCGTGCCGATCGGCTCGATCACCAAGACGTTCACCGCCACCGTCGCGATGGCCCTGGTCTCCGACGGCGACCTGGAGCTCGACACGCCGCTGCCCGACCTCGAACACCCGCTCGCCCTGCGCCACCTGCTCAGCCACACCGGGGGCCTGCCGTCCGACCCGGACGACGTCCGCACCACCTCGCTGCGCCGCCACGCCTTGGAGGCGTGCCGCACGCTGGTGCCGCTGCACCACCCCGGCGCGGGCTTCTCGTACTCCAACATCGGCTACGTCCTGGTCGGCCACCTGATCGAGGTGGCGACCGGAATGTCCTGGTGGGAGGCGGTGGACGCGGTGCTGCTGCGGCCGTTGGGGCTGCGCCCGCACTTCACCGTCGGCCCCGCGACCGACCGGCACGCGGTCGCCGGGCACGCGGTCAACGCGGCGTCCGGGCGGGTGGTGCCGGTGCGGCAGTCGCTCGCCCTGGTGGACGCGCCGGCCGGTGCGCTGGCGGCCAGCGCGACCGACCGGGTGACGTTCGGGCGGATGCTCGCCGGCGGCCCGCCGCACCTGGTGGACCCGGCGGACCTGGCGCTGATGCGCACGCCGGTGCGGCACGCCGAACCGTTCGGGATGGCCGACGGCTGGGGGCTGGGGCTCGCGCTCTACGAGTGCGACGGCACGGTCTGGGTCGGCCACGACGGCACCGCCGACGGCACCTCGTGCCACCTCCGGATCAACCCCGAAGACGGCACCGTGGTGGCGCTGACCACCAACGGCAGCAGCGGTTTCGCGCTCTGGCGGGAGCTGGTGCCGGAATTGGCGGCGGCCGGGTTGCCGGTCGGTGATTACGACGGATCGCGCGCGCTGCGGGAGCCGATGACGCCGCCCGCCGAGTGCTCCGGGAGCTTCGTCAACGGGGACACCGAATACTCGGTACGGCCCGGTGCGCGGGAAGTGCTCAAGCTCACGGTGGACGGCGAGCCGATGGCCGAGCTGTCGTTGTTCGACGGGCTGGTGTTCGCGATGCGGGATTCCGACACCGGGGACACGAGCCAGACCGGACGTTTCCTGCGCGACCCCCGTGACGGCGGGATCGAGTGGATCCAGATCGGCGGCCGGCTGGCCCGCAGGCAGGTCCCGGAAATGGCCTGAAATACAGGTTTGAACGGACATTCCGGCGGGTATTGCCCGCATTCTCTCCCTGAAAGGTCCTGTTCGCGATGACGTCTGCCCGGAACCTGCCGAGACTCGTGGCCGCGCAGGTCGACCGCACGCCCGACGCGCCCGCGATCGTGTCCGCCGACGAGGTGGTCTCCTACCGGGAACTGGCGGCGCGGGCCAACCGGCTCGCCCACCTGCTGATCGCCAAGGGCGCGGGCCCGGAACGGGTGGTGGCGGTCGCCCTGCCGAGGTCCGTCGAGAACGTCGTGGCGCGGCTCGCGGTGCTCAAGGCGGGTGCCGCGTACCTGCCGGTGGACCCCGCCTACCCGGCGGACCGGATCGCGTTCATGGTGGACGACGCCGACCCGCTGCTGGTGGTGGACGGGCCGCTGGACACCACCGGGCTGCCCGACACCGATCCCGACGTGCCGATCCAGCCGGACTCCCCGGCGTACGTGATCTACACGTCCGGGTCGACCGGCCGGCCGAAGGGCGTCGTCGTCACGCACCGGGGGCTGCCCGCGTTCGCCGACGCCGAGGTGGCGCACTTCGACGTGCGGTCGGGCGACCGGGTGCTCCAGTTCTCCTCCCCCAGCTTCGACGCGTCGGTGCTGGAGCTGTGCATGGCGCTGTCGGCCGGGGCCGCGCTGGTCGTGCCGCCCGAGGGGCCGTTGCTGGGAGAGCAGCTGGCAGACGTGATCGACACGTTCGGGGTCACGCACGCGCTGATCCCGCCGGTCGCGCTGGCCACCGTGCCGGATCGGGCGTTACCCCGGTTCCGGACGTTGATCGTCGGTGGTGACGCGTGTCCGCCGGACCTGGTGGCGCGGTGGGCTCCGGGTCGTCGGATGGTCAACGCGTACGGGCCGACCGAGTCGACCGTCGTCACCAGCTGGAGCGGGCCGCTGGTGCCGGGTGGTGTGCCGCCGATCGGACGGCCCATCCCGGGTACCGAGGTGCGGGTGCTGGACGACGAGCTGCGTGCTGCCGGCGAGGGTGAGCTGTACGTGACGGGTGTCGGGCTGGCCCGTGGCTACCTGGGGCGGCCCGGACTGACCGCGACGCGGTTCGTGGCGGATCCGTTCGGTGCGCCGGGTTCGCGGATGTACCGGACCGGTGACGTGGTGCGGGTGCTCGCGGACGGGCAGTTGGAGTTCGTCGGGCGGGCCGACCACCAGGTGAAGATCCGGGGATTCCGGGTGGAGCCCGGTGAGGTGGAGGCGTTGCTCCGCGAGCACCCCGCCGTTCGGCAGGTCGTGGTGGTGCCGCGGGACGAGCCGAAGCGGCTGGTCGCCTACGTGGTGGGCGAGACGACCGGGCTGCGGGAGTACCTGGCGGGCACGCTGCCGGACTACCTGGTGCCGTCGGCGTTCGTGGCGTTGGACGCCTTTCCGTTGACGCCCAACGGGAAGCTGGATCGGGCCGCGTTGCCCGCGCCGGTCGTCGGCGACGTGCCGGAGGGGTTCGTCGCGCCGCGCACGGACGACGAGCGGCGGGTCGCCGAGGTGTGGGCGGACGTGCTGGGCGTGTCGCCGGTCGGGGCGAACGACGATTTCTTCGCGCTGGGCGGCGATTCGATCCTGGCGGTGCGGGCGTTGGGGCGGTTGGGCGGGCTGCCGGTGCGGGCGATGTTCGAGCACCGCACGGTGGCGGCGCTGGCGTTGGCGTTGCCGACGCGGGAGCCGATCCCCCGGGTGCCGCGCGGTCAGGCGTTGCCGTTGTCCCCTGCGCAGCGGCGGCTGTTCTCGTTGGACGGCACGGCGGAGCAGAACACGGCGGTGGGGTTGCGGCTGACCGGCGTGTTGGACGTGGGGCGGCTGGAGCGGGCGCTGGAGGCGTTGGCGCGGCGGCATGACGCGTTGCGGACGACGTTCGATGTTCTTGACGGACAGCCGGTGCAGGTCGTCGCGGCGCGGGGAACCATCCCGCTGGTCATCGGTGACGAGCGGGAGTTGGCGGTGCCGTTCGACCTGCGGCGGGGGCCGTTGACGCGGGCGGTGTTGCAGGAGGTCGGGCCCGACGACCACGTGCTTCTGCTGGTGCAGCACCACATCGTGACCGATGGATGGTCGGTCGGGGTGTTGGTGGACGAGTTGGCCGACCTGTATGCCGGGGTGGAGCCGGACGCGCCTTCCGCCCAGTACCCGGATTTCGCGGTGTGGGACGCCGGGCGTCCGGTCGGTGATGTCACGTACTGGCGGGAGCGGCTGGCCGGGATCGAGGCGCTGGACCTGCCCACGGACCGGCCACGGCCCGCGCTGCGCACGACGTCGGGCGCGGTGTTGCGGCGGCCGTTGCGGGCGGATCTGGTGGAGCGGCTGGCTTCGGTCGGGCGGGCGCATGACGCGACGCTGTTCATGACGCTCACCGCCGCGGTGCAGGTGCTGTTGTCGGCACGCAGCCGGCAGCGGGACATCGCGGTCGGCACGGTCACGTCGGGCCGGGACCACGCCGATCTGGAGCGGGCGGTCGGGTTCTTCGTGCGGACACTGGTGTTGCGGTCGTGGGTCGACCCCGAGCTGCCGTTCTCCGGGTTCCTGGACCACGTGCGGGGCACCGTGCTGGACGCGTTCGCACACGAGGACGTGCCGTTCGACCGGGTGGTGACGGCCCTGGGCACCGATCCGGACCCGAGCCGGACCCCGTTGGTGCAGGCGGTGGTGGCGTTGCAGGAGCCACTGGTGCGGCGGCCGGAGTTCGGTGGTCTGGTGGTGGCCGAGCACGATCTTCCGCGTCCCAATGCACGGTTCGACCTGGTCGTGGAGTTCTGGCCGCGTGACGACTCGCTGACCTTGACGGTGGAGTACAACACGGACCTGTTCGACGCGGCGACCGTCGAGCTGCTGGCCGCCGATCTCGAAGCGTTGCTGGACAACGTGGTGGACGACCCGGACCGGCCGTTGCGGGGGCTGGTGGAGCTGGACTTCCCGCCCGACGACACGGTGCGGGTGCGCGGGATGCGGGTCGATCTCGCGGAGGTCGAGGAGGCGTTGCGGCGGCACCACGAGGTGGTGGACGCGGCGGTGGTCACGGTCGGGCGGCGGCTCGTCGCCTATGTGACGCCGGATGTCAGTGCCGCTGCGCTGCAAGGGTTTCTGGGGCAGGTGCTGCCCGCGCACTGCGTGCCGACGACGTTCGTCGGGCTGGACCGGCTGGACCGGGCCAACCTGCCCACGCCGCCCGAGGAGCCTCGGGTGTACGTCGCGCCGCGCACACCCGTGGAGACGGTGCTGGCGGACGTGTACGCCGAGGTGCTGGGCGCGGCCCGGGTCGGTGTGCGGGACAACTTCTTCGCGCTCGGCGGCGATTCGATCCTGGGTATCCAGGTGGTGACCCGGGCGCGTCAGGCCGGGCTGGTGTTGACGTCCCGCGACATCTTCGCGCACCAGACGATCGCCGAACTCGCCCCGTACGTCACCCGTGACCTGCCGCCGGACACCGACCAGGGCCCGGTCACCGGGTACGCGCCGCTCACGCCCATCCAGCGGTGGTTCCTGGGCACCGGGTCGACGTTGTTCGACCAGTCGCTGGTGGTGGACTTCGACGCGGACATCGACCCGGAGGCGTTGCGGACGGCCGTGCAGGCGTTGATCTCGCACCACGACGCGCTGCGGACGCGGTTCGAGGCGGACCGGCAGGTCGTCGAGCCGGACGGGCACGCGTTGCTGCGGGCGGAAGTCCTCGATGCGCGGACCGTTCGGCTGGTAGCGCACCACCTGGTGGTGGACGGTGTTTCGTGGCGGATCCTCGCGGAGGACCTGCTGACCGCCTATGGTCAGGCTCTTCAGGGCTCAACCATCCACATCGGACGCAAGACGACGTCGTTCCGTGACTGGGCCCGGCGACTGCACGACCACACCGTCTCGGGCGGGTTCGCCGACGAACTCCCCTACTGGTCGGCGGCTTCCGGTTCGGGCGTGCCGGTGGACCGTTCCGGGCCGAACACGTTCGCCACGGCCCGCGAGGTGACTGTCCGGCTCACCGAGGACGAGACTTCGGCGCTGCTGCGCGATGTCCCGGACGTGTACCGGACGCAGGTCAACGACGTGCTCCTGACCGCGCTGGGGCGGGTGCTCGCGGACTGGACGGGCCGGGACCGGGTGCTGGTCGACCTGGAGGGGCACGGCCGCGAAGAGCTGTTCGCCGACGTCGACCTGTCCCGCACGGTCGGCTGGTTCACCACCGTGTTCCCGGTGGCACTGGAGGTTCCCGGCACGTGGAGCGCGGCGCTCAAGTCGGTGAAGGAGCAGTTGCGCGCGGTTCCCGGACGGGGCATCGGCTATGGCGCGCTGCGCTATCTGGCGGACGGCCCGGTGTGCGATCCGGCGGTGAGCTTCAACTACCTGGGCCGGTTCACCGGTCAGCGTGATCTCGACCTGGCGGCCGACCCGGAGATGCTCCGGCCGCACCTGGTCGACGTGGTGGGCCGGGTGCAGGACGACCGGCTGGAGTTCTCGTGGCACTACAGCTCGGCGAACCACGACGAGTCGACCATCGCCCGGCTCGCCGACGAATTCGCGGCGGCGCTGCGCGCGATCCTGTTGCACTGCAAGGAGCCCGGCGCTGGTGGCCGCACGCCGTCCGACTTCCCGCTGGCCCGGCTGACGCAGGAGCAGGTGGACCGGATCGGCGGCGAGGACGCCTACCCGTTGACGCCGATGCAGGCGGGCATGGTGTTCCACGGTCTCGGCGAGCAGGGCGTGTACTTCCAGCAGACCACGTTCGTGGTGGACGGCGTGCCCGATTCCGAGGCGTTCGCGCGGTCCTGGCAGCGGGTGGTGGACCGGACGCCCGTGCTGCGCAGTTCCGTGCTGTGGGAGGACGTCCGCGAGCCGTTGCAGGTGGTGCACGAGCACGCCGACGTGCCGTTCACCTTCCTGGACTGGAGTGCGCTGGACGACGCCACCCGTGCCGACCGGCTGACCAAGCTGCTCGCCGCCGACCGGTCGATCGGGCTCGACCTCGCGGTGGCACCGTTGATGCGGGTGGCGATCATCCGGTTGGCTCCGGCGACGGTTCGGGTGCTGTGGACGTTCCACCACGTGCTGCTGGACGGGTGGAGCGTGTTCCAGGTGCTGTCGGACGTGCTGGGCGAACCGGCCGAACGGCCGCCGTTCCGGGACTACGTGGCCTGGCTGGCGGCACAGGACGACGAGGCCGCCGAACAGCACTGGCGGCAGGTGCTCGGCACGTTCGAGTCCCCCACGCCACTGCCGGCCGACCGGCCCGCGATCGGCCCGGCCACCACGTCCGCCCGGCACAGCGTGGCGTTGACGCAAGCGGAATCAGCACGGCTGTACGAATTCGCGCGTGAGCACCGGGTGACGCCCAGCGCGATCGTGCAGGGCGCGTGGGCGTTGCTGCTGGCCAGGTCCTCGGGACAGCAGGACGTGTGCTTCGGCGCGACCGTCTCAGGCCGCCCTGCCGACCTGCCCGGGGTGGACGCGATCACCGGCATCTTCATCAACACGCTGCCGGTGCGGGTCCAGGTCGACGGCACTCGTCCGGTCGCCGCATGGTTGCGGGAACTCCAGGCGGCGCAGGCGGAATCGCGCCGGTTCGAGCACGTGCCGCTGACCAGGTTGCAGGCGTGGAGCGGCGTGCCGGGCGGCACCAGCCTGTTCGAGAGCGCCGTGATCTTCGAGAACTACCCGGCCGACCTGACGGACGGGATCGGCCTGCGGGATCTGGAGGCCGTCGAGACGACGAGTTTCCCGTTGAGCGCCACCGTGTACCCGGCGGATCGGCTCGGCGTGCTGCTCGGCTACGAGCCCGCGATGTTCGACGCCACGACCGTCGAGCGGCTCGGTGACCGGCTGAAAGCCCTCTTGGTGGGCCTGATCGCCGATCCGGAACGGCCGTTGGCACGGGTGCCGTGGCTGTCGGACGACGAACGCCGCCAGGTGCTGGTCGACTGGAACGGCACCGGCTCCAGCAACCCCACCACCACGATCCCGGCGCTGTTCGCCGCGCAGGCCGCGCACACGCCGGACAGCATCGCCGTGACCTGGGAGGACACCGGCCTGACCTATCGTGAGCTGGACGAACTCGCGAACCGGTTGGCACACCACCTGATCCGGCTCGGCGCGGGACCGGAACGTCTGGTGGCGCTGAAGTTCCCCCGTTCGGCCGATCTCGTGGTCGCGGTGCTGGGCGTGCTGAAGTCCGGCGCGGCCTACCTGCCGATCGATCCCGACTACCCGGCCGACCGGATCGCGGACACCATCGCCGACGCCCGGCCGGTCGCCGTGCTGGACGCGCTGCCCGACCTGTCCGGACATCCCGCCACCGCACCGCATGTGTCGATCAAACCGAACAACGCGGCCTACGTGATCTACACGTCCGGCTCGACCGGCAAGCCCAAGGGTGTGGTCATCCCCCACGGCAACGTCGTACGCCTGTTCTCCGCCACCGATCACTGGTTCGGGTTCGGCCCGGACGACGTGTGGACGCTGTTCCACAGCTACGCGTTCGACTTCTCCGTCTGGGAGCTCTGGGGACCGCTCCTGCACGGCGGCCGACTCGTCGTGGTTCCGTACGAGGTCTCACGTTCGCCGCGGGATTTCGCCCGACTCATGCGGAACGAAGGCGTCACCGTCCTCAACCAGACGCCGTCCGCGTTCTACCAGCTCGTTCCCGAGCAACCGGACCCGCGATACGTGATCTTCGGCGGCGAAGCGCTCGACCTGAGCCAAGTCCAGGACTGGCAGGGCTCCGGCGCGCTGATCAACATGTACGGGATCACCGAGACCACCGTCCACGTCACACACACCGAGGCGGACGGCACGATCGGCGTGCCGATCCCCGATCTCCGGGTCTATGTATTGGATATCGATCTGGAACCGGTGCCGCCGGGAGTGCCCGGCGAGCTGTACGTGGCCGGTCCGGGAGTCGCGCGCGGGTATCTCAACCGACCCGGGCTGACTGCCTCCAGGTTCGTCGCAAACCCTTACGGCACACCGGGCTCTCGCATGTACCGGACCGGGGACCTGGGCAAATGGGTCGACGGCCGGTTGCACTACCTCGGTCGGGTCGACCAGCAGGTGAAGATCCGGGGGTTCCGGATCGAGCTCGGCGAAATAGCGGCCGTGCTGGGGGCGCATCCTGCGGTCGCCCAAGTCGTTGTGCTGGAGCAGGAACAGCGTTTGGTGGCGTACTACGTGCCGAACGGGGCCGTGCAGGTTTCGGAACTGCGCGGTCACGCTTCGAGTGCGCTGCCCGAACACATGGTTCCCACGGCGTTCGTGGCACTGGATCGACTGCCGCTCAACGCCAACGGCAAGTTGGACCGCGTCGCGCTCCCCGCGCCCGAGCGCGACGCGGTCACCTCCACCGAGTACATCGCACCGCGCACCGAGACCGAAGAGGCGATCGCGGCGATCTGGGCGGATGAATTGGACGTCGACCGGGTCGGCGTGGAGGACAGCTTCTTCGCGCTGGGCGGCGATTCGATCCGCAGCCTGCGCATCACGTCCCGGACGAAGGCGGCGTTCGACGTCGACCTGTCGCCGCGCGACGTCCTCACCGCCCGCACCGTGTCGGGCCTCGCCGATCTGGTGGAGGAACTCGTGCTGGCCGACCTCGAAGCCCTCGCCGACCGGGAAGCGTGAGCCATGACCACGTCCAAGGAAAGCCGCATCTCCGCGCTGCCCGCCCACCTGCGGGAACGCCTGCGCTCCCGACTCGCCGGCAAGGCCGCGCCCGCCGACACGATCCCGGCCGTGCCGCGCACCGGTCCGCTGCCACTGTCCGCCGGGCAGCAGCGACTGTGGTTCCTCCACCAGTTCGAGCCCGGCGACACCGAGTACAACAGCGCGTTGGCCTTGCGGCTACGAGGAAGCCTCGACGTTTCGCGGCTGACGTCCGTGCTGCGTGAGTTGGTGCTCCGGCACGAGTCGTTGCGCACCACGTTCGACCAGGTCGACGGGCAGCCGGTGCAGGTCGTGCACGCAGATCTGCGGCTGGACGTGCCTGTGACACAGCCCGACGACCTCGATTCCGCGCTACGAGCCGAAGTCGAGCGGCCATTCGACCTTGAGCACGGACCACTGTTCCGCGCGTCGATACTGCGTGTCGCCGAGGACGACCACGTGCTGCTGCTGGCGTCCCACCACATCGTGGTCGACGGCTGGTCGCTCGGCGTGCTGGCCGACGAACTGGGCGCGCTCTACCGGGGCGAGGAGCTGCCGCCCATTGCGTTGCAGTACGCCGACTTCGCGGTGTGGCAGCGGCAGCAGCCGGTTGATCCGGCCTACTGGCGGGACCGGCTGACCGGGGTGGAGCCGCTGGAACTGCCCACCGACCGTCCCCGGCCCGCCGAACGGACCAGCGCCGGCGCGACCCACGAGTTCGTCGTGCCCACCGTGCTCGCGTCACGGCTCGCCGACCTGGCCAGGGCGCACGAGGCCACCCTGTTCACCACGCTGCTCGCCGCGTGCCAGGTGCTGCTCGCCCGCTACACCGGGCAGGACGACATCGCCATCGGCACCGTGACCAGCGGACGCGGCCGGCCGGAGTTGCAGCGGCTGGTCGGGTTCTTCGTCGGCACCGTCGTCGTCCGGTCCACTGTGGACACCTCGCAATCGTTCGAGGAGTTCCTCGCCACGGCCAAGGCGGACGCGCTGGACGCGTTCGCGCACGACGACGTGCCGTTCGACCGGGTGGTGGAAGCCGTCGCGGCCCACCGCGACCCGAGCCGGACGCCGCTGTTCGACGTGATGGTGGCCATGCAGAACGTCGGCCGCACGCTGCCCGAGCTGCCCGGCCTGACCGTCGCCGAGCACCCGATGACCCGGCGACAGGCGAACTTCGACCTCACCGTCGACTTCACCGAGACCGACGCCGGCATCCACACCCTGGTCGAGTACCGGACGGACCTGTTCGACCCGGCCACGATCGACCGGCTGGGCCGCCACCTGCTGATCCTGCTGGCCCGGATCGTCGCCGACTCGCCGTTCGGCTATCCGTTCTGGCACTTCGTGAGGATGTAGAAGCTGACCAGGCGACTTCGACATGTTGGGGCGACGAGGAGCCGGGAGATACGTGAGCTTGATCTGCTTCAACCCCGACTCCCGGTGGAGCTGCGCGGCCTCGGCC
>CBHFOL010000106.1:0-22803 GCA_965995405.1 uncultured Saccharothrix sp. | reverse complement strand
ACGGGGCTGGTCGAGCACCGCGCCGAACAGCGCGCGCAGCGGCACGCGGGCCTGGGGCGCGCCCAGGCAGAAGTGCGGACCGTGCCCGAACGACAGGTGCTCCCCGGCGGCCCGGGTGACGTCGAACCGGTCCGGGTCGGCGAACACGCGTTCGTCGCGGTTGGCCGAGGAGAACCAGACGACGACCTTCTCCCCCGCCGAAACCCGCACGCCGCCCAGCTCGACGTCCTCGGCGGCGGTGCGCCGGAAGTGCATGACCGGCGTCCACCAGCGCAGCATCTCCTCCACCGCCGCGCCCAGCAGCGAACGGTCCTGTTTCAGGAGTTCGTACTGGTCAGGGTGCTGCATCAAGGCAATCAGCCCGCCCGGGATACCGTTGCGCACGGTCTCGTTGCCGGCCACCGCGAACAGCCAGAACAGCGTTTCGAACTCCTCCACGGCCACGTCGTGCCGCATGAGGTTGCTCATCACGTCGTCACCGGGCTCACGGCGCTTCAGCTCGCCGAGCGCGTGCGCGTAGGCGTACAGGTCGGGCATCCCGCCACGGGCCCGCGGATCGGGCTGCGGATCGGGACGCAGCCGCAGCGCCGCCAACGCCATCTCCGACATGCCCGTCGGGTCGCTGGCGCTGTGGGCGTAGTCGTCGTCCTGGTAGCCGATGACCCGGTTGCTCCAGTCGAACATCAACGCCCGGTCGCTCCTGGGCACCCCGAACACCTCGGCCAGCGTGAGCAGCGGCAGGTCCGCCATGACCTTCGTGAAGTCCACGACCCCGCCGCCGGCGAGCGGACCGACCAGATCTTTCGCCCACTGTTCGATCCGCGTTTCCAACCCGGCCACCGCTCGCGGCGTGAACGCCTTGGTGAGCAGCCCCCGCAGCCGGGTGTGGTCGGGCGGATCGGTGTTGAGCATCATCCGCCGCACGTAGGCGAGGTCGTCCGGCGTCGCCGGATCACGGATCTGCGTACCGCCGAGCCACGAGGAGAACACCTTCGGCGTCCGCAGCACGGTCCGCACGTCGGCGTGCCGGAACACCGCGACGAAGTCGTCGGTCCGCACGACCCGCCGGTCCCGCAGCCTGGCGAGTGCGGAATGGGGCACACCACGGGTATACGTGTCCGGGTCGACGATGACCTCGACGTCACTGGGCATAGGAGGATTCTGACGTGATCCACGCGGAACGCGGCGGCCACGGACCGCTCCTGGTCCTCCTGCACGGCCTGGGCGCGACGGCCGAGGTCTGGTCCGGCGTGACCCGCCACTGGCCGGGCTCGTGGCTGGCGGTGGACCTCCCCGGCCACGGCCGGTCGACACCGCTGGAGCGCTACTCGTTCGGCTCGCTCGCGGCGGCCGTGGCCCAGGTCGTGCCGGCCGGCCCGGTCTACGTGCTGGGCCACTCACTAGGCGGCGTAGTAGCGCTGACGCTGGCCGGCGGCTGGTTCGGCACCGACGTCCGCGCCGCCGCCGGCGTGGGCATCAAGCTGAACTGGTCCGACGACGATCTGGCCAAGGCGAATGCGATCGCCGGGAAACCCGCGAAGCTCTTCCCCACCGCCGACGAGGCCACTGCCTGGGCGTCGAAACTGGCCGGAACCCCACTCGCCCACGGCGTCACCGAGACCCCGGACGGCTGGCGCGCCGCACTCGACATGGCCGCGTTCGGCGTCGGCGCACCGGACATCCCCGGCCTGTTGACGGCAGCGAAGGCCCCGGTCACGCTGGCCGCCGGCGAGTCCGACCACATGTGCCCGCCGGCCGACCTGAAAGCCGCCACGCCGGATGGAATCGTGCTGGCCGGCGTCGGCCACAACGCCCATGTGGAGCAACCCGAGTCGATCAAGCCGGTGCTGGACCGGCTGCTCCTCGGGTAGCCCACGTCCCGTCATCCGGTCGGCTGCTGATTGCGGGCCGGTCGCGCACGTAGAGTTGATCGGACCATGACCAGCACCTTCGAGGCGTTCCGCCGAGCCGAGGCGCTGCTCGCCGACCGCCGACCGCTGGAGGCGCTGCGCGAGCTCAGAGTCGTGCTCGAAGCCGCGCCGGACGAGCCGAGCGTCCAACTCCTGGCCGGCCGCGCCTACCTGGGCTCGGCTCAGCTGAACCGGGCCGAGGAGGCGTTCCGCAAGGTCCTGGACCTGGACCCGAGCGACTACTACGCCCGCTTCGCGCTGGGCCGGACCCTGCAACGCCAGAACCGGCTGCCCGAGGCCATCGCGCAGCTGCGGATGGCGGTGGCGATGAACCCGACCCCGGAGTACCAGGAGGCGCTGGGCGAGGTGAGCGCGCGGCTGGCCGTGGAACGCGACCGGTGACCGCTCAGCCCTGGCTGGCCCGCGCGTAGGCGTCGGCGCCGCTGAACACGTTCTGGCCGTACTCGACGGACTGGTTGTACGCCATCACGGCCGCCCACCAGCCCTGGCCGCTGGACAGGTCCCGGCCGCCCGAGCACAGGTAGCGGGCGGCGGCCAGCGCCGCGTCGTCGATGTTCTGCGGGTCGGGCGGGTTGCCGTCCCCGTTGGCCCGGACCGCGTACCGCACCCACGTGGTCGGGATGAACTGCATCGGGCCGACCGCCCGGTCCCACGTCGTGTCGGCGTCGAGCACGCCGCCGTCGCTGTCCGGGATGGCCTTGACCCCCGGGCTCCCGTCCAGCGGAATCCCGATGATCGGCTTCGACGGCCGGCCGTCCTCGCCGAGCCGCAGTCCGCCGATGGTCCCGTGGTGCGACTCGATCCGCCCGATCCCGGCCAGCGTCGCCCAGGACACCCGGCACGAGGGCTCGGACGACTGCATGAGCAGGTCGGCGGTCGCGTAGGCACGCAGCGCGCGGGCCGGGATGTCGGTCTTCTCCGAGACCTTCGCGGCCCACGCCGTCAACGGCTCGGGAGCGGCGCTCTGCTGCCCGGCCGGCTGACCCGTCCCGTCCGGCGGCACGTTCCCGGCCGATCCCGGCGCGGCGGACCCGGGCTCCACCTGCTGGAACGGCACCGGGAACGGCGGATCGGCGGGCGGCAGGGCGTCGCGCCGGTTGAACACGCTCAACGCCCACGCCCCGCCCGCCGCGACGACGAGCAGCACGGCGACCAGCGCCAACCGGCCGACGAGGGCACCGGCACGCCCACGCTCCGGCGAGCGCGGCGTGGTTTTGGGGGGCGGCGGGACGACCACGCACCCCAGGCTACGTGCTCACGCCCCGTTCCCGGACTGAACAGCCGACGAACACCGAAGATCAATCGCCCGGTATGCCCGGATTCGACCGAACCCGCAGGTCATGTGATGTATCCGTGCCTGGACAGGAAGCCCAGGCTTGCCTAAGTTCAACGAGCCTAAGTTAACTCCGCGTTAGGAAACTCCGTGCTGGTGAGCAACGGGCTCATCGGGTTGCGCGAAGGGTTGGAAGCCGCCCTCGTCGTCAGCATCCTGGTGGCCTTCCTGGTCAAGACCGACCGCCGGTCGAAGCTGCCCCACGTCTGGACCGGCGTGGGCATCGCGCTGGTGCTGTCGGTCGCCGTCGGCGCGGTCATCACGTTCACCACCGCGACCATGACGTTCGAGCAGCAGGAGATGTTCGGCGGGGCGATGTCGATCCTGGCCGTCGCGTTCGTCACCGGCATGATCTTCTGGATGCGTGCCACGGCCCGCACCATCTCGGCGGAGCTGCGCGGCAAGCTGGACAACGCGATCGACGTCGGCCCGTTGGCCATCGTCACCGTCTCGTTCCTCGCGGTCGGTCGTGAGGGCTTGGAGACGGCCGTCTTCTTCTACTCCAGCGTGCAGAGCGCGGGCACCACGACCCAGCCCCTGATCGGCTTCCTGGTCGGCATCGCCGTCGCCGTCGGCATCGCGTTCCTGCTGTACCGGGGCGCGATCCGGTTCGACCTGGGCAAGTTCTTCACCTGGACCGGTGCGCTGCTGGTGTTCGTCGCCGCCGGCGTGCTCGCGTACGGGCTGCACGACCTCCAGGAGGCCGCGATCCTGCCCGGCCTGAACACGTTGGCGTTCGACCTGAGCGACACCATCCCCGAGGACTCCTGGTACGGCGCGCTGCTGAAGGGGATCTTCAACTACTCGCAGCGCACCACCGTGCTCCAGGCCGTGGCCTGGCTCGCGTACGTCGCGGTCGTCCTGCCGCTGTTCCTGATCCGCCCCCGCGCCCGCGTCGCGGCGAACTGAAACCGGAGAACCACCCGTGTCCAAGCGCATCCTCGGCCTAGGCCTGCTGCTCCTGCTGGCGGCCTGCGGCAACCAGCCGTCCGCCGACGCGGACGGGCCGATCAAGGTGGAGGCGGGCGACGACAAGTGCCAGGTCGCCCGGACCACCGCGAACACCGGCAACGTCACGTTCGAGGTGACCAACAAGGGCACCAAGGTCACCGAGTTCTACCTGTACGCCGAGGGTGACCGGATCCTGGGCGAGGTGGAGAACATCGGCCCCGGCCTGACCCGGCGGCTGATCGTGGAGGTGACGGAGGCGGGCAGGCTCCAGACCGCGTGCAAGCCCGGGATGAAGGGCGACGGGATCCGGGGCGAGTTCACCGTGTCCGGTGACGGCAAGAAGTCCACGGACACCAACGCGAAGCTCGCCGAGGCCACCAAGAGCTACCAGCGGTACGTGAACTCGCAGGCGGACAGCCTGCTCGTCAAGACCACGGAGTTCGTGGACGCGGTGAAGGCGGGCAAGGTGGACGACGCCAAGGCGCTGTTCCCGGTCGCCCGGACGTACTGGGAGCGGATCGAGCCGGTGGCGGAGAGCTTCGGCGACCTGGACCCGAAGATCGACGGCCGTGAGGACGTCATCGAGGCAGGCACGGAGTTCACCGGCTTCCACCGGCTGGAGAAGGACCTGTGGACGAGCGGTCTCCAGGCTGACTCGTCGGCGATCGCGGACCGGCTGCTGACCGACGTCAAGGAGATCGTGACGAAGGCGAAGGCGGTCGAGCTGACCCCGTTGCAGCTGGCGAACGGTGCGAAGGAACTGCTGGACGAGGTCGCCACCGGCAAGATCACCGGCGAGGAGGACCGCTACTCGCACACCGACCTGTGGGACTTCCGGGCCAATGTGGACGGTTCGCAGGCGGCGGTCGCGGCGCTGCGCCCGGTGATCGAGGAGAAGGACAAGGCGCTGGTCGCGAGCGTGGACGAGAAGTTCAAGGCGCTGGACGACCTGCTGGAGACGCACCGCAAGGGTGACGGGTTCAAGCTGTACACGGACCTGGCGGAGGCGGACGTGAAGGCGCTCGCGGCGGCCGTCGACGCGCTCGGCGAGCCGATCTCGAAGGTCGCGGAGGTCGTGGCGAAATGACCGGTGTGCCTCGGAGGAGACTGCTCGGCTTCGCCGGCGCGGGCGTGGCGCTGGCCGGGGCGGGTGCGGCGGCGGGCGTGCTCGCGTCGAACCGGACCGACGAGGTGCGGCCCGCGTCCCTGGCGGACGCGGTGCCGTTCCACGGGGAGCACCAGGCGGGCATCGTGACGCCCGCGCAGGACCGGATGCACTTCGTGGCGCTGGACGTGACGACGACGAAGCGCGCGGAGCTGGTGGCGCTGCTGAAGGAGTGGACCGAGGCGGCGCGGCGGATGACGTCCGGCCAGGAGGCCGCGGACGGCGGGGCGGTGGGCGGACACCCCGAGGCTCCGCCGAAGGACACCGGTGAGGCCCTGGACCTGCCCGCCTCGGCCCTGACGCTGACGATCGGCTTCGGCCCGTCCTTGTTCGACGGCCGGTTCGGCTTGGCGGACCGGAAGCCGGCGAAGCTGATCGACCTGCCCAGGTTCCCGCAGGACGACCTGGACCCGAAGCGCAGCGGCGGTGACCTGTGCATCCAGGCGTGCGCCAACGACCCTCAGGTGGCCGTGCACGCCATCCGCAACCTGGTCCGGATCGGCTTCGGCCGGGTGGCCGTGCGCTGGTCGCAACTGGGCTTCGGCCGGACCTCTTCCACGTCGACCGCGCAGCCCACTCCGCGCAACCTGTTCGGTTTCAAGGACGGCACGAACAACGTCAAGGCCGAGGACGCGGACGCGCTGCGCGACCACGTCTGGGTCCAGGCGGGCGACGGCCCGGACTGGCTGGTCGGCGGCACATACCTGGTGGCACGCCGGATCCGGATGCACATCGAGATCTGGGACCGGACGTCGTTGGCCGAGCAGGAGGTCATCGTCGGCCGGACCAAGGGCGAGGGCGCGCCGCTGGGCCAGGTGAAGGAATTCGACCCGATCGACCTGCACGTCAAGGGCAAGGGCGGCGAGCCCGTGATCGGCGAGATCGCCCACATCCGCCTGGCCTCGGCGGAAGCCCTGGGCGGAACCCGGATCCTCCGGCGCGGCTACAACTTCACCGATGGCTCGGACGGCCTGGGCCACCTGGACGCGGGCCTGTTCTTCATCTGCTTCAACCGCGACACGGGCAGGCAGTTCGTCCCGATGCAGACCGCCCTGTCCACAAAGGACAAGATGATGGAATACCTGGAACACAACGGCTCGGGCCACTTCGCCGTCCCGCCGGGGGTGCGCGAGGGCGGCTTCTGGGGCGACTCGCTGTTCCAGGACTGAGAGCCGCCCCGCCCGAACCCCGACCGCGCGGTCAGGCCGTCATCATGCCCGCGTCAGGTGGTCGTCTCCACCGCGGTCGCCGTTGCCGTCGTGCCGGTGACGGTCGCCGTCGCGGTTGCCGTCGGTGGTGGCGTGGTGTTGGTGGCGGTGGGCAGCGAGGGCTGGAGGGCCGTCGACGTGGCGGCCGGCGGTGTGGTCGCGGTGGCCGGGTTGGTCGTCGGACCGGGCGGCGACTGAGATGTCGGCCGGGTGGTGGGCGCACCAGGCGATCCGGGCGGTTCGGGCTGAGCCGGTCGGCCGACCGCCGGATTCACCGCCGGTTCCCCTGGCGCGGGCTGCGGTGTGTCGCCCGGCTCGGGCTGCGGCTGGCCCGACCGGGGCTGCGGCCTGGCGGTCGATGTCGGTCCTTTTTGGACTCCCTTGCGATCCGACGGCTGGGCCGCCTGGGGCTGTTCCGTGGCAGGTGGACCGGTCCGCAGGCTGACCAACGTCTGCCGCCCGGTCACCTCCACGCGCCCCTTCTCCACCGGCTGCCGCTGCTGCTCTTCCTCCGGCTGGCCGAACGCCAGCACCAAGGCCAATGCCCCGCCCAGCGCCACCACCGGCAGCACGAGCACAGCCGAGAAACATCCGCGCCCGCTGCGCGGCAATTCACGATGACTCACCGAACCCCCGACCCCGATCTTGCGTGCTACTCATTGATCGGTTCGGGGGTATCGGCCGCAACCACCGCCGCACTACACGGTCGGGTGGACTCGATCAGGTGAGGGGCGGGAGCTGGGGCGGAACGGAGGCCGGACGTTCGGCGAGCGACTCCAGCGCCAGCTTCACCGCCGTGTCCAGCTGCGGGTCACGGCCCGCCACCCGGTCCTGTGGCGTGATCACCACCTCGATGTCCGGGTCGACACCGTGGTTCTCCACGCTCCACCCGTGCCCGGCGAACCACAGCGCGTACCGGGGCTGGGTGACCACCGTCCCGTCCACCAGGTCGTACTGGAGGTCGATGCCGATCACCCCGCCCCACGTCCGCGTGCCGACGACCGGCCCGATGCCCATCTCCTTGATCGCCACGTTCACGATGTCGCCGTCCGACCCCGCGAACTCGTCGGTGATCGCCACCACCGGCCCGCGCGGCGCGTCCGCCGGGTAGCTCTCGGACGTCGTGTACCCGCGCGCCACCGACCAGCCGATGATCTTCCGCGCCAGCTTCTCCACCACGAGCTGCGACGTGTGCCCGCCGCCGTTCTCCCGGACGTCGAGCACGACCGCCTCACGGCCCAGCTCCACCCGCAGGTCCCGGTGCAGCTGCGCCCAGCCCGAGCCCATCATGTCCGGCACGTGCAGGTAGCCCACCCGCCCGTCGGACAGCTCGTGCGCCCGCGCCCGCCGGTCCGCCACCCAGGCGTGGTACCGCAACGGCTCGTCGTCGCCCAGCGGCACGACCACCACCCGGCGCGGCTCACCGCCGCCACCGGGCCGCACGGTCAGCTCCACGGGCTTCCCCGCCGTACCCACCAGCAACGGCGCGGGCCCGGTCAACGGGTCGACCTGCCTACCGTCCACGCCGACGATCGCGTCACCCGCCCGCACCGCCACACCGGGCGCGGCCAGCGGCGAACGTGCCGCCGGGTCGGACGTCTCGCCCGGGATCACCCGCACGATCCGCCACGCGCCCGACTCGTCCCGCTCCAGGTCCGCGCCGAGCAGACCCACCCGGCGGCCGGCCGAACCACCGGACGGGATCACGTACGCGTGCGACGTCCCCAGCTCGCCCTGCACCTCCCACAGCAGGTCCACCAGGTCCGAGTAGCAGCCCAACCGGTCCACCAGCGGCCGGTACCGGTCCAGCACGCCCGCCCAGTCGACGCCGCCCATGTCGGTGCGCCAGAACAGGTCCCGCATCAGCCGGCCCGCCTCGGCGTACGACTGACGCCACTCGGCGGCCCGGTCCACCACGACCCGCACCCGGGACAGGTCGACGTCGATCGAGTCCGAGTCCTCCCCGTCGACCTTGCGCTCGGACGGCACCACCCGCAGGTCGCCGCCGTCCTGCACCACGATCCGCTGCCCGTCGCCGGTCGTGGCGAACGCGTCCAGCCCGTCCACCAGCACGTCGGTGCGCGACTTGACCAGGTCGAACCGCTCCAGCACGGCACGCGGCGGACGTGCGGTCGGGGTCGCCAGGTTGTCCCCCAACACCCCCCGCAGCGGACTCCGCAGCCACAGCAGCCCGCCCTTGGCGGCGACCAGCGCCGAATACCCGGCCGCCGCGACCGGCACCGGAACCACCCGGTCGGCCAGGCCGTCCAGGTCGACCACGGTGATCGGGTTCTCGTCGTCCTTGTCTTTGTCCTTGTCCTTGTCGTCCTCGCCGACCGGACGGCCCAGCCGCAACGGGTCGAACGGCGACGGCGTGGTCGCCGCGAGCGTCAGCAGGAACGGACGGCAGCCGGTCGGGAACGACAGGTCGAACACGTGCGCGTCGTACACCGGGTCGAACGTGCGGATCGACAGGAACGCCAGGTACCGGCCGTCCTCGGTGAACGTCGGCGAGAAGTCCACGAACCGCAGCGGCGTCACGTCCACCACCGACAGGTCGGTCGTGTTCGTCATCCTGATGTGCCGCAACGGAAGCGGCCCCGGATGGGACCACGCCAGCCAGTTCGAGTCGGGCGAGAACGCCAGGTCGGTGACGTTCGGGTTGGCGTCCCGCAGCACCTCCCGCACCTCGCCGGACTCCACGTCCACCAGCAGCAGCCGCCCGTCGTGCGTGGCGACGGCGAGCCGCCGCCCGTCCGGCGCGACGGCGAGTTCGAGCACCCGCCCCAGCTTCCCGACGGCGACCCGGCGCGGCGCGTTGCCCGGCTCGTTCCCGCCGACCGGCGCGAACTCCAGGCCCTCCTCACCTTCGGCGTCGGTCACCCAGACCACGCCGTCGCCCACCACCCGGGGCAGCCGGGCGCGGACACCCGCCTGCTCGGCGAGCGCCCGCACGGGCCCGTCCCGGTGGGTCACCCAGTGCACCGTGCCGCGCACTTCGACCACACTGGCCCGCCCGGTCTTGTCCGGGTGGAAGTCGTCGGGTCGGGAACTGACCGGCCGGGGCCGGGTGGCGGTGCGCGGGCCGCCGAGCGCGATGTCGAGCTTGCGCGGCTGCGCGTCCAGGCTGTCGAGGACCCACAGGTCGCCGGCGTTCTGGTAGACGATCCGGGTGCCGTCGGTGGACGCGGCGCGCGCGTAGAACTCGTGCTCGGTGTGCCGACGCAGGTCGGAGCCGTCGGGCAGTGCGGAGTACACGCTCCCGACGCCGTCGTGGTCGGACAGGAACGCGATCCGACCGCCGACCCACATCGGGGCGTGCAGCGAAGAGGTGAGTTCGGGCAGGATCCGGACGAACTGGCCGGAACCGGCGGTGTCCACCCACAGCTGCCCGGCCGACCCACCCCGATACCGCTTCCAGTAGGCGGGGTCCCTGCCGTACATGGAGGTCACGACGACCTGGCGGTCCGGGCCGTGGGCCACGTCCCCGACCCAGCCGTAGGGCAGGCGGCGCGGCGGCCCGCCGTCCGTGGACAGGGCGTAGGCCCAGCGGCGGACCCGCGTCGCCTCGCCCGCGGAGGTGGCGGCGACGATCTCGCCCTGCGGAGTCCAGCCCCGGACGCCGGTCGTCCCGTTGCCCCAGTGGGTGAGGCGGGTGGACTCGCCGCCGGCGACCGGTGCGAGGTGCACCTCGGGTGCCCCGTCCCGGCGACTGGCCCAGGCGAGGAGCGTGCCGGACGGGTCGAAGCGGGGCGTGGCCACCGGCACCTGGTCTGCGGTGACACGCCAGGCCCGGCCGCCGGCGAGCGGAGCCAGCCACACGTCGTCCTCGGCGACGAAGGTCACCAGGTCGGCGTGCAGGTGGGGGTAGCGAAGGTAGGCGGGTTCGGTCACGTGATCGACGTTAGCGCGATCACCTGACGGCGAGGGTCAGGCTTGCTTGACCCGGGCGAGGAAACTCTCCACGGACGCGACCGGAAACGCCAACACCGGCCCGCGCCGGTTCTTCGAGTCCCGCACCGCCACCCGCCCCGGCACGTGTGCCAGTTCGACGCAGTTCGACTCGGTGGTGCTCCGGCTCGACTTCCGCCACATCGTCACTTCACAGGTCCTTCCCCGCATACTTCGCGATCAACGCCACCGAGTCGTCGGCACCGGCCGCAACGGCGAGCAGGGTGGGCCTGGTGTCAATATATGCCTGCACATCCTGGAGCTTGTCCAGGAAAACCCCGGACCTCATGTGCTCCAGGTGCACAACCGGGCTCGTGCGCGCCGACTCCAGCAGCACGAAGGAACCGTACAGCGCCGGATACCAGCCGCGATCCTTCGGAACCACCCGGATGGTCACGTTCGGGCGTTCCGCCATCGCGAGCAGGTGCCGCACCTGGGCCGCCATCACCGCTCGGCCGCCGAACTGTCGGTTCAGGACCGCTTCGTCGATGATCGCCAGGTATGGCACGCGGTCGAGCACTCGTTGCCTCTCCAAGCGCACGGCGACCCGCGCTTCGGCTTCAGCGTGGGAGAGACCGCCTTCGGTCATGATCGAGCGAGCGTAGTCGGCGGTCTGGAGCAGTCCGGGCACCACCAGCGCGGTGACATCCATGATCGACGTCGCCACCCGCTCGTACTCGATCAACGCCTTGACCTGCCACGGCAGACCGGCTCCGGTGGCCAACCAGTTGGACTTGTTCGCCTCGCGGGCCAGCACGAGCATCTCCCGACGCTTCGCTCCGACGACACCCAGCGCGCCGAGGATCGAAGCCACCTCGGTCTCGCTGGCAACCCGCTCGCCACGCTCGTTGCGGCTGATCGTGTTCTTGTCCAGGCCGACCTGCGCGCCGAGCGCCACGAGACTGACCCGCTTCGCCTTCCGCAGGTCGCGCAACTCCACACCGAGGGTGCGCGCGCGGGCGTTGCTCTCCATGCGGATCAGCTTACGACGTCACCCAACTGGGGAATATACGAATTCCCTGGTAAGTTTGTAACCTTCCCCAAGCCAACCAACCCAAGGAGTAGCCATGTTCAAGCCCAGTCCGACGGAGATGCAGGGATGGCTGCGGATCCAGCAGGATACGAAGATCGCGTGGTCGCACGACCCGCAGGACATCGTGCTCGCGATCGGCAACCTGCCCGAGTTCGAGATCGTCGGCACCCCCGACGCACTACGCCGCTTCTTCGCCAAAGGCACCGAGGCGATCACCGAGTTCGAGGAGCACCGCACCACCCGCTAACGGTGCGGGACGCCACCCGACGGGTCGACCCGCGCCTCCACCTGCCCCACCTCACGCGGCAACTGCGACGGATCGACCGTCGGGTACGACACGTCACCCCCCTGGAACGCGCTCCACAACGCCAGAATCGCCGCCGCCGGCGTCAGCAACGCCGTGAACCGCGCCGAGAAATTCTCCAACCCATAAGCCGCCAACACCCGCCCCACCCGGTTACCGCCACCATCCGCAACCTGCACGGCCTCCAACGCCACCCGGTCCATCCGCAACCCCAGGTACAGCACGAACAGCGCGAACACCGCGATCTCCCCGATCGGCACCCAATCCCGCAGCCCGCCGACCGTCCACGTCACCGCCAGCAACGCCCCCGGCGTCAACGCATAAAGCACGATCACCGGCACCACCTTCGTCACCCCGCGCCGCCCCGGCAGGTGCTGCCACGCCAACCCCAACGCCGCCGCCGTCAACGGCCACATCACCGCCGCCCAGGCGACGACGCGCACCACGCCCACCACCGGCACCTCCGACGGCACCGACAACACCGGGTACGTCCACGACTTCGCGACCGTCAACCCCACCCCGACCACCAGCGACGGCACCAAAGCCAACCGCACCGCGACCTTCATGTTCCCCGCCGGGTCCCCAGCCGGCCCCGCCGCCAACAGCACGTCCACCGGCGACGGCGACCCGCCCCCACCCCGCTTCCGGTACCACCGCCGAGCCCTGCTCCGCAGCTTCCCCAGATCCAACTCCGCACCGATCCCGGCCCGCCGCAGCACCGACGGCCTGGCGTGCCGGAAGAACACCACCAACCCACCGACGACCAGCAACGCCACCGGCCACATCGGCACCCACCACCCCAGCACCGGGAACTCTGGCTGGAACGGCCCCACCAGGAACAACAGGGTCGCGGCCGACAACGCCCGCGCGCTCCCGGGTTCGAACCACTGGTCCCGGCAGACGTGCCAGACCGCGAGCGCGACCAGCACGGGCGTCAGCCGGGGCAGATCGTCGATCAGTTGCGCGAACAAACTGGCGTACAGATCGAGGTACCCCAGCGACCGGACACCGCCCTCCCACGCCCGGCGGTCCTGTTCGACCAGCGCGACCGCGATCGGGGAGAGCACCAGGAGCAGCGCGACCGCCGCACTCGTGATCCACAGCCAACGCGGGGCGCTGCGCGGCGCACCACGTCCGGCCAACACGTGCACCGCCTTGCCCAACGCCATCACCAGCGTGAACATGAACAGGTAGGCACTCACGACCTGCCAGGTCCGCACGTGAGGACTCTCGTAGTCGATGCTCAGCAAGAGCCCGCACAACATGGCGACAGTCGACCCGGCCACGAACGTGCGGGGCAGCCACCACCCCCACGCCATCGCCACGAGAAGCGGCAGCACGACGAACCCGTCGTACAAGGCAGAGCTCAACCACTGGAGGCTGATCACGAAGGTCAGCACCAACACCACGGCCACCGCCCGCCGCGCGTTCCGGAAGGCGACCGGCTCGAACTGCCGCCGACGCAGGACCACAACGACGAACACGATCAGCGCCAACGCCGTGAGCCACGTGTTCGCCCACAGCACCGGCCCGGTTTCCAGCGAACCCGCCCCCAGCAGCACTTCCGTCGCCGTATCCGGCTGGAGGCGCACCGACACCAGACCACCGGGCGTGTCCGGGACGAGATCGGTCCACCGCACCCAGGCCCCCTCCGACACCGCCGTGCGCCACGGAGTCGGATCCACCAGCCACCCGGCCGGCGCGCTCACCGCCACGTCCCACCGCGCGAACCGCAAACCCACCGGCGGCTGCACGACCAGCGCCCACGGCGTGCCCGAGGCCTCCACGGTGACCGCGCCCACCGCGTTCTCGCTCGCGGCGTAGAAGAGGTCCGTGTACACCCGATCGGTCAGCTCGACGTAGCCACCGGAACGCGTGACCCGGGGTGGCGCGGGCCGGATCTCGTCCAGCCATCCCTTGGTGGACAGCAGGCAGTGCATCGCGGTCTTCCGCAGCGGATCGCCCTCGGGTGCCAGCAGATGTTCCGCGCCCGGAGTGGTTTCGGGAATCCGCACGACCAGGGCGACGGTGGCCCGGGGATACGCGAGCCCGTCCACCGCCACGTCGACCTTGAGATCGGCCGACGTGCTCCCGGACGAATCAGGCCGGCAGACCTCCACCGGACCGCGCTTCGTCACGACGGACCCGTCCCACACCACTGGGACCACCACCGCGATCGCCCCGAGGACAAGCACGACCAACCCGGTCCACCACCACCGCGACCACCCGAGCCGCAACCGGTCCACGCCGATCCGCACGAACGCACCGGGATGCCAACGCACGACGATCGACCAGAGCCGCACCGTCCGCAGCAGACCCGAATTCCCGACCCGCCGACGCCGGCGGCGCACCCCACGACCCACCTGGCACATCCCCCGCTTCGCGCAGCCGACACCGACCTAATCGGCCGACCGCACCACGGGTGTTAGCTCAGGCGGGCCAGTAAGTGCGCCAATCCTCCGCGCTCAGCTTCACGACCCCGGCCGCCCGAGCCGCACGCTCGGCCTCCCGAACCCGCGACTCGAACTTCCGCGCCACCGCACGGAGTTCCGTTTCCGGATCCTCACCGGCCAGTTTCGACAAAGCAGCCACCGCGAACAACGTCGCCCCGGTGTCGTCCCCGTCAGGCAACAGGTCCACCGGGAACCCGGCCCGAGCCGTGCGCTGCGCCAGCTTGCCCGCCAACGCCACCGCAGGCTGCCCCGTGGCGACACCGTCGACACTGGACTCGCGCTGCTTCTCGACCTGCTTCAGCTCCTCCCAGCGGTGCTGCTGGGTAGTGGCGTCCCGAACCGCCGGATCGTTGCCCTCGAAGACGTGCGGATGCCGTCCGACGAGCTTCGCCACCAGATCCCCGGCCACCTCGTCGATGCCGAACGGCTCGACGTCCTCGGCCGCGATCCGGGCGTGGAACAGGACCTGCAACAGCACGTCGCCCAGCTCTTCCCGCAACGCGCCCCGGTCACCGTCCTCGATGGCCTCCAGCAGCTCGTAGGTCTCCTCGACCAGGTACTGCCGCAGCGACTTGTGGTCCTGCTCCGCGTCCCACGGACACCCGCCCGGCGAACGCAGCCGGTCCATCACCGAAGCCGCGCCGACCAGCACCACACCCGCGGGACTCCGCACCACGGACGCCCCGCCGCCGATCAACTCGTCCGCGTAGGCATCCAGCCGAGCCGTCAGATAGACGACCGGACCGTCCACCGAGGAAACCGGAACCGCGCCCAGCCCACCCCAGTACTCCTGGTCCAGCTCAGGAGCCACGAACACCGCCGCCGCGCCCCGCAGAGCGGGCAGCGCGGCGGCGGGCAGAACGGTGTCGTGCGACGACCCGAGCAGTACGACGGTGTCGGTCACGACTTGCGCTGACGGGCCGCGGCCTGGAAGCCGGACAGCTCCTTCTCGCTCGGCGCGATGCCCATCGCCGTCGTGTCCCAGGTGCCGTAGCGCGGGCTCACCCGGATCTCCGGGTCGCCGGCGAGCCGCAGCACCAGCCGCTGCCCGATCTGCTCCAGCAGCTGGGGCGTCAGCTGCTCGGTGGACGAGTCGCCGCTCTTCTTCGCGTCGTCGTCCCGGTCGGTCACGTAGGCGACCAGCCACTGGGCGCTGCCCGGGTCCGGCGGGAACGCGACGACCGTGCCCGGCTCGACGCCGAACAGCGGTGAACCGGCGGCCTGCGGCGACTCGGCGGACCGGACCTTCTGCCCGATCTTCGCCAGCTGCTGGCCCTCCGGACCCTGCGGGCCGGACTTCACGTAGCCGGCCATCTTCGCCGGGTCGGCCGCGATCTCCTTGGCCTTCGCGATGGCGTCCTGGCCGTCGCGGGTGAAGAAGTAGTCGAACGTGACTTCCATCTTGTCCACGTACTTGCGCGCCAGCTCGACCAGCAGCAGCTGGTCCTTGGCCCGCTCGCGGAACGTGGCGGCGTCGTAGACCGTGTTCTGCGAGGCCGCCTCGGCGCCGCCCGCGTTGTCCACGGACTCGTTCACCGCCGCCTCGGACACGGTGACGCCCTCGCGCCGCGCGGCCCGTTCGATCAGCTCGTGCTGCACGGCCAGGGTCACCAGTTGGCGGGACACCTGGTCCAGCTTGTGCTGCTCGTGCAGTTTCTGAGCCTCGGGCTCCTTCTTCAGCACGGTGTCCAGCCGCTGCTGGACGAGCTCAAGCGGGATCACGGTGTCGCCGATGATGGCCGCCGAACCCACCTGGCCGGGGCCGCTGGAGCAGCCCGCCACCAGCAGTGCGGCAGCCGCGACGACCAGGGTGAAGCGCCTCTGCACAGTCCTCACGCCGCTACCCTCTCACGACCCCGTGACCGGACTCACGGGAGTACCCGCCAACGTCTGCAAGAAGTGCGCGCACCAATCCAGCAGCTCCTGGTCACGAAGCTGCGGTGCACCCATCCGGCCGCCGGTCGCTCCCTCCGTCGGCCTAGGCACGACCACGGTGTTCGCAGCCTGCTTGTAAACCGCCTTCGGATACAACCTGCGCAACCGCACCAGCTGCGAATCCCGCAGCTCCAGCGGCCCGAACCGGATCGTCTGCCCCTGGGTCGCCACCTCGGTCACGCCGTGCACCCGGCACGCCTGCCGGAACCGGGCGACCGCGAGCAGCCGTTCCACCGGCAGCGGCGGGGTGCCGTAGCGGTCCTTCAGCTCGTCCCACACGGCCTGCAACGCACCGCCGTCACCCGCCGCCGCGATCTTCCGGTACGCCTCCAGCCGCAGGCGTTCGCCGGGCACGTAGTCGTGCGGGATGTGCGCGTCCACCGGCAGGTCGACCCGGACCTCGGCCAGCTCCTCGTCGCCCTCGGTCTCCGCGCCCGCGTGCTTGCGGAACGCCTCCACCGCCTCGCCGACCAGCCGCACGTACAGGTCGAAGCCGACGCCCGCGATGTGCCCGGACTGCTCCGCGCCGAGGATGTTGCCCGCGCCCCGGATCTCCAGGTCCTTCATGGCGACCGCCATGCCCGCGCCGAGCTCGGTGTTCTGCGCGATGGTGGCGAGCCGGTCGTGGGCGGTCTCGGTGAGCGGGGCCTCCGGCGGGTAGAGGAAGTAGGCGTAGCCGCGCTCCCGGCCACGTCCGACGCGTCCGCGCAGCTGGTGCAGCTGGGACAGGCCCAGCATGTCGCCGCGCTCCACGATGAGGGTGTTGGCGTTGGAGATGTCCAGGCCGGTCTCCACGATCGTCGTGCAGACCAGCACGTCGTACTCGTTCTCCCAGAAGCCCTGGATGATCTTTTCGAGCTTGTCCTCGTTCATCTGGCCGTGCGCGGTGATCACGCGGGCCTCGGGCACCAGTTCGCGGATGCGGCGGGCGGCCCGTTCGATCGAGGAGACCCGGTTGTGCACGTAGAACACCTGGCCGTCGCGCAGCAGTTCACGGCGGATGGCCGCGCCGACCTGCTTCTCGTCGTAGCTGCCGACGTAGGTGAGGATCGGGTGGCGTTCCTCGGGCGGGGTGAGGATGGTCGACATCTCGCGGATGCCGGCCAGCGACATCTCCAGGGTGCGCGGGATCGGGGTGGCGGACATGGTGAGCACGTCGACGTGCGTGCGCAGCGCCTTGATGTGCTCCTTGTGCTCGACGCCGAACCGCTGCTCCTCGTCCACGATCACCAGGCCGAGGTCCTTGTAGCGCAAGCCTTTCTGCAACAGCCGGTGCGTGCCGATGACGATGTCCACCGCACCGTCCGCGAGGCCGGTGATCGTCTGCTCGGCCTCCTGCTGATCGGTGAACCGCGACAATCCCTTGATGTTGACCGGGAACGCGCGCATCCGTTCGGTGAACGTGTTGAGGTGCTGCTGGGCGAGCAACGTCGTCGGCACGAGCACCACGACCTGCTTCCCGTCCTGCACGGCCTTGAACGCCGCACGCACCCCGATCTCGGTCTTGCCGTAGCCGACGTCGCCGCAGATCACCCGGTCCATCGGAACCGTGCGCTCCATGTCCGACTTGACCTCGTCGATCGCCGCCATCTGGTCGATGGTCTCGGTGAACGGGAAGGCGTCCTCCAGCTCCCGCTGCCACGGCGTGTCCACCGCGAACGCATGACCGGGCGCGGCCTGCCGAGCCGCGTACAGCTGCACCAGCTCGGCCGCGATCTGCTTGACCGCCTTGCGCGCCTTGGCTTTCGTGTTCTTCCAGTCACTGCCGCCGAGCTTGTTCAGCGTGGGCAGCTCACCACCCACGTACCGCGAGACCTCGTCCAGCTGATCAGTGGGCACGAACAACCGGTCGCCGGGCTGACCACGCTTCGAGGACCCGTACTCCAACACCAGGTACTCACGGGTGGCCCCGGCCACGGTCCGCTGCACCATCTCCACGTACTTGCCGATGCCGTGCTGCTCGTGCACCACGTAGTCGCCGGGCCGGAGCGCCAACGGGTCCACCGCGTTGCGCCGACGCGACGGCATCCGCCGCATGTCCTTTGTGGACGTACCGCCACGCCCACCCGTCAGGTCGGTCTCGGTCAGCACCACCAGCGCGAGGTCGGGCAACGCGAACCCGTCCTCCAACGCACCGCGGACGACGGTCACCGCACCGACCTGAGGCACCCGATCCAGGACCTCGGCCAACACCGCCGGCACTTCGGCGTCCTTGAGCTGCTCCACCGCCCGCTGAGCCGTGCCCGACCCCGGAACAACCAGAACGGCCGTGCCACCAGAGGCCGTATGCGCCCGAAGATCCGCGAACGCCCGTTCGACGTCCCCCTGGTACGCCTCGACGTGCTTGAACTCCAACCGCACCACGTCGGCGGACTCGGTGGTGAGCTGGCTCAACGTCCACCAGGGCCGCCCCTTGCCCCGAGCCGCGTCCGCCACGTCACCCAGGCTCCGATAGGCGGAAGCCCCGAGGTCGATGGGTGCCTTACCGCCCCCGGCAGCCGCCATCCACGAGGCTTCCAGGAACTCCTGCCCGGTACGCACCAGGTCATGGGCCCGGGCCCGGATCTTCTCCGGATCGTTCAGCAGCACATGAGTACCGTCCGGCACCACATCGGTGAGGAGCTGCAATTCCCCCTCGCACAAAGCGGGAATCAACGCCTCCATACCCTCGGACGGAATCCCACCGGCAATCTTGTCGAGCATCTCCGCAAGCTGCGCGTCGGCCTCGTGCTCCACGGCCAACGCCGCGGCCCGCTCCTTCACCTTCCCGGTGAGCAACAACTCCCGACACGGCGGAGCGACGAACCCGGCGACCTCCTGCGCCAAGGACCGCTGGTCGGCGACGGAGAAGGGCCGGATCTCGGAGACCTCGTCCCCCCAGAACTCGACCCGGAGCGGATGTTCGGCGGTAGGCGGAAACACATCGAGAATCCCGCCTCGAACCGCGAATTCCCCACGCTTCTCGACCATGTCGACCCGCAGGTAGGCCAACTCGACCAACCGGCTCAGCAACGACTCGAAGTCGTACTCGGTCCCCACCTTGAGCTCGACCGGCTCAAGATCTCCCAGCCCGGGAGCCATCGGCTGGATGAGACTCCGAACAGTGGCGACGACAACCCGCAACGGCCGATCCCCGGGGTGCCGAAGCCGCCGCAACACCTGAAGCCGAGCCCCGACGGTATCCGCCCGAGGCGACAGCCGTTCGTGCGGCAACGTCTCCCAACTGGGAAAGATCTCCACCGCGTCGTTCCCGAGCAGGTCACGCAACACACTGGTCAGCTCATCCGCCTCCCGTCCGGTGGCGGTGACAGTGAGCACCGGCACCTGCCGGGCCAGGGCGGCGGCCACCAACGGCCGGGCAGCCGGCGCGCCTTCCAGTTCCAGGGAGGGCACACCGACGGACTCGATGAGGGCGCTGAGCGCCTTGTCGGACAGGACAGCGGTCAGCAGGCCGGACAACGGGCCGGGCTGGGGCATTGCGTGGCTCCCAAGGCAACGAGGACAGACCCCTGCCCGGGACCAGTGCCCACCGGAGGGGTGCTCACGACCACCCTACGTCCCCACCCCACCCCTCCGCCCGCCGATTCCCGCCACCCACGGCCCATGTCCCCCGTAGGAGGAGTTCACACCTGCCTTGGCATCCTGTCCGGCATGCGCCGAGTTGTCGGGTTCGCCGCCTTGTTGCTGGTCGCCGGCTGTTCCGGCGCGTCACCAGGGGGCAGCGCCCCCGCCTCGGACGCACCCAAGGGGATCAAGGTCGAGGTCGTCACGAGCGGCCTCACCCACCCGTGGGAGGTCGGCTTCCTGCCCGACGGCCGGATGCTGGTGACCGAACGCCCCGGCCGGCTCACCCTGGTCGACAAAGGACAGCGCACCCCCGTGCAGGCCGACCTGAAGGACGTCGTGGCACGCGGCGAAGGGGGCCTGATGGGGCTCGTCGTGCACCCGGACTTCGCGTCCACCAAACGGTTCACGACCTGTTTCAACACGGCGAACGACGTCCGCCTGGTCACCTTCGAACTCGACGGCACGTCCGCCAAGCGCGTCAAGGACCCGCTCAAGGACGGCCTCCCCACCAACCCCAGCGGCCGGCACTCCGGCTGCCGCCTCGAACTCGGCCCCAAGGGCGAACTGCTCGTCGGCACCGGCGACACGGCCCGCGCCTCGATCGCCCAGGACCGCAACAGCCTGGGCGGCAAGGTGCTCGAACTCGACCTGGCGACCGGCAACGGCGGCATCCTCACCTACGGGCACCGCAACGTGCAGGGCATCGCGGTCCGCGCCGACGGCATGATCCTCACCGCCGAGCACGGCCCGGACGTGGACGACGAGGTGAACGTCCTCAAGCCCGGCGCGAACTACGGCTGGGACCCGTCCCGGGGCGGCACCGCCTCCGGCTACGACGAGGACGTCCCGATGACCGACCTGGAGCGCTTCCCGGACGCGGTGCCCGCCGTGTGGTCGTCGGGCAGCCCCACCGAGGCGATCTGCGACGCGGTGTTCCTCCAGGGCGACCAGTGGGACACCCTGGACGGCACGCTGGCGGTGACCGCGCTCAAGGGCTCGAAGCTGCTGCTGTTCACCGTCACGCCCGAGGGCGGCGTGCACTCGGTGTCGATCCCCGCCGAACTGGACGGCACCTACGGCCGGCTGCGCGGCGCGGCGATCGGGCCGGACAAGGCGCTCTACCTGACCACGTCCAACGGCTCGGACGACAAGATCCTCAGGGTGACCCGGGGCTGAGCAGGCCGCGCGCCAACTCCGGGTACGCGGCGAAGAACCGTTCGTCGGCCTCCTCCACGTCCACCAGCGCGCCCTTCAGCACGGCCCGCCCGGCGTCGGTGACGCCCAGCAGCCGGGCCCGCGCGTCCTGCGGGTCGGGCGCACGGGTGACCAGCCCGCGCTCTTCGAGTTTCCGCAGCACCTGACTGGTCATCATGGGGTCGGTGCCCGCCTGCTCGGCCAGCCGCTGCTGGCTGGGCGGGCCGCCGTGCCGTTCGAGCCACCACAGCGACGTCAGCAGCACGAACTGCACGTGGGTCAGGTCGTGCGGGGCGAGGGCGGCGCGCATGGCCCGCTGCCAGGTCAGCGTCACCTGCCAGAGCAGGAAGCCGGGGCTGTGCCCCGGTCCGTCCCACTTCGACTCCACGTTCACCCGGTAGAGGATGCCAGGGCGACCAGGCTGTCCACGGCGGCCGGCAGGTCCTCGGTCACGAACGGCCCGATCTTCGTGGCCGCCGGGCCCGAAGCCTCCACCCGGTGGGTGACCCGCAGCCGGCCGTCGGCGAGCGGCTCCAACCGGTGCACGAACCGCAGCACCGCACCGGGCACGGCGGTCTCGTCGGTGAACGACGTCAACGGCCGCACCTCGGTCAGCGTGAACTCGATCGGCGGCTGCCCGGGGATCGCCATCCGGCCCCGGCTGCCCACCTCGAACGGCCCGTCCAGCTCGACCGACTCCAGTTCGGCGTCCCACTCGGTCCAGCGGCCGACATCGCTCCACAGCGCCCACACGGCCGCCGCCGACGCCGTCGTCTCCACGCTGTGCGAGAACTCGTAATTCGTCATGCACGCATACTATATGCGCGCTTACTATCAACGGGCACCCGCCGGGACACCGCGCAACGATCAGCGGCGGGTGCGCAGGCGGGGCTTGTGGTCCATGTGCGACAGGCCCTTCCAGGCCAGGTTCACCAGGTGCGCGGCCACCTCGTCCTTCTTCGGCTTGCGCACCTCCAGCCACCACTGGCCGGTCAGCGCGACCATCCCGACCAGCGCCTGGCTGTACAGCGCGGCCAGCTTGCGGTCGTAGCCCTGCCGGGAGAAGTGCAGCCCGAGGATCGACTCCACCTGGGACGCGATGTCGTTGAGCAGCGACGAGAACGTCCCGGTCGACGACGCCACCGGCGAGTCGCGCACCAGGATGCGGAACCCGTCCGTCGAGCCCTCGATGTAGTCCAGCAACGCGCACGCGGCCTGTTCCAGCAGCTCACGCGGGTGACCGCCGGACAGCGCGTTGACGATGTGGTCCATCAGGTACTGCATCTCGCGGTCCACCACGACCGCGTAGATGCCTTCCTTGCCGCCGAAGTGCTCGTACACCACCGGCTTGGACACGCCCGCCCGGTGCGCGATCTCCTCGATCGAGGTGACCTCGAAGCCCTTCTCGGCGAACAGCGCCCGAGCGACGTCGAGCAACTGCTCGCGCCGCTCCTTCCCGGTCATCCGCACGCGCGGGACCGGGGTCTCGTCACCGCGCCGTCTCCCCGCCACCCGGGCCACCCTAAACACCCGCCCCGCGCCGGGAAGGCGAGGGGCGGGTCAACGGATTCACTTCTTGACGCTGATCCGGGCGAGGCGCTGCTCGTTGGGCCAGCGGACTTCCTTCGCCCAGCCGAACTTCTCGAACAGCCAGATGAGCCGGGCGGACGTGTCGATCTGGCCGCGCTTCACACCGTGCCGCGCGCAGGTCGGGTCCGCGTGGTGCAGGTTGTGCCACGACTCGCCGAACGACAGGATCGCCAGCGCCCACACGTTGG
>CBHFOL010000105.1:0-22886 GCA_965995405.1 uncultured Saccharothrix sp. | reverse complement strand
GCGCGCCGGCCGAAGTGCATGGCCGGGGTCGTCCAGCGCAGCACCTCCTCGGTGGCCGACTCGATGGTCACCTCACCGGACTTGAGCCGGCGCCACTGCTCGGGGTTCTCCGCCAACGCGAGGATCGCGCCGATGGACGACATGCGGCTGGACTCGTCCGCGCCGAGGATGAGGCTGTAGGAGTTGAACACCACCTCGTCCTCGGCCAGCGGCGCGCCGTCGATCAGCCCGTTGGCCAACGTCGACAGCACGTCGTCGCCGGGGTTGCGGCGGCGCTGGTCGGCCAGGTCGGTGAAGTACAGCAGGATCTCGTTGCGCGCCAGCCACTCGTCCATCTCGGAGTCGGCGGAGCTCATCCGGCTCAGGGTGCGGTTGTTCCAGTCCACCAGCCGGGGGCGGTCGGCGGCGGGCACGTCCATCAGGTCGCCGATGGTGTTGATCGGGATGTGGTCGGCGACGTCGGCGGCGAAATCGCACTCGCCGCGCTCGATCACCTGCTCCAGCAAACCGAAGGTGCGCTTGCGGACCTGCTCCGCCACCGCCTCCAACAGCCTGGGCGAGAACGACTTCAGCATCAGGTTGCGCACCGCGCGGTGCCGCGCGCCGTCGGTGACGGCCAGCATCTTGCCGGACGCGGAGTCGTTGCCCTGCAACAGCGTCGTCAGCACGTTGCCGCGCTCGGAGGTCAGCCGCTTGTTGTCCTTGTAGGCGGTGACGCAGTCGGCGTACCGGGAGACGACCCAGAAGCCCGGCTGGTCGCCGCGCGGCTCGTTCCAGTGCACCGGGTCCTCGGCGCGGAGCCGGGTCCACAGCTCGGTCAGGTCGACGTCCAGGAACGTCTGCGGGTCGGCCAGGTCGAGCGTGGCCAGGTCGGCGGCGGTCATGTTCGCGCGTCCCTTTCTCAGGCGTTCCGGTAGCGGCGGACGCTCAGGTACGAGGTGACCAGCAGCAGGATGCCCAGCGACACCAGGATCACCAGGTAGTTGTTGCCGGTGGTGAGCCCGGCGCTGTCCGCGACCGGATTGCCCCACAGTTCCCGGCAGGCCGAGATGATCGCGCTGACCGGGTTCCACTGGGCGATGGGCTGGATCCAGGACGGCAGCTTGTCCACCGACAGGAAGCCGTTGGACATGAACGAGAACACCACCGCGACCAGGCCGCCGACGGACTCGATCGTCTCCAGGTTGTCCGACGCCATGCCCAGCAGCACGCCGACCCACAGCACGGTGAAGATGAACGCCGCCACCAGCGCGAACCCGGCCAGCGTCGGCAGCACGCCGCTGTTCGAGCGCCACCCGAACAGGATTCCGACTCCGACCACGATCGCCAGGCCGATCAGGCTGATCGCCAGGTCCGCGATGGTGTGCCCGACGAGCACCGCCGACCGGGAGATCGGCAGCGACCGGAACCGGTCCACCAGCCCGCCCTGCACGTCCAGCGCCACCGCGATGGCGGTCGGGCCGATGCTGGCCAGGCCGACCTGCATCACCACACCGGCGAAGATGAACTCGATGTAGTTGTTGGCGCCCGGGATCTCGATCGCGTTGGAGAACAGGTAGCCCAGCGCGATCATGGTGATCAGCGGGTTGAGCGTGATGCCGACCAGCCGGCCGGGGTTGCGGCGCAGCCGCCGCAACCGCCGGCCCGCGATGGCGAGCACCTCGGTGACCGTCGCGAGCGGTGCCTGCGCGGTCCGGACGTCGAGCGTGGTCACGGTCGTGCCTCCCCGATGTGGTTGCCCTGCACCCGGCGGAGCTCTTCCGCGACCGCCGCGCCGATCAGCGCCTGCGGTTCGGGGTGCATCATGTACTCGTGCCCGCAGGGCACCCGGTGCGTGCGGACCTCGCCGGTCGTGTGCGCGGTCCAGGAGTCGGCCAGTTCGGCGTTCTCCTCGTCGGAACGCTCCTCCACGGCGGAGAACAGGACCAGGTCGCCGTCGAAGGTGCGCGGCGCGAAGCGCTCCATCATACGGCCGTGGTTGCGCACCACGGCCAGCATCGCCAGCAGCCGCTGTTCACCCAGTTCCGCCAACGGGTGCCGGTCCCGGCGCAGGACCTCGACGATGTCGGCGGGCTTGAGGTCACGCCCGGCGAACTCCGCCCGGTCGTGGCCGATCACCTCCATGACGCGGAGCAGCAGCTCGTTGTCGGTGACGTCCTCGTCCTCGGTGCCGGGCCGGTGCGGGTAGCCGTCCAGGTTCGCGACCAGCGCCACCCGGTCGCCGTTCTCCTGGAGCCGCACGGCCATCTCCTGCGCCAGGACACCGCCGAACGACCAGCCGAGCAGGTGGTACGGCCCCTCGGGCTGGACCTCCTTGAGGTAGCCCAGGTATTCCTCGGCCACCGCCTCGATGCTCTCCGGCAGCGGCGCGAGCTTGCCGACGCAGGGCGACTGGATGCCGTAGATCGGCACGTCCGGGTCGATCGAGCGGGCCAGCCCGACGTACGGGAGGCTCGACCCCAGGCCGCTGTGCAGCACGAACAGCGGCGGCCTGGTGCCGGTCGGCCGGATCGGCAGCACGATCGCGAACGGGTCCAGCGGGTCGTCCCCGCCGTCGAGCTCGCGCACTTCGTCGAACACCCGGGCCACCGCCGACGCGCCGGCGGCCGGTGCCTCCAGCTCCTCGGCGATACCCGCCAGGCCCTCGGCGGTCTTGTGCACGAAGACGTCCGCGATGGTGAACCGCAGCCCGGCCTTGCGGGCCCGGCTGACCACACCCGTGGCGAGCAGCGAATGCCCGCCCAGCTCGAAGAAGTCGTCGTCCACCCGCACCTCGGGCACGCCGAGCACGTCGGCGAACACCTCGCACAGCAGCCGCTCGGCGGCCGTGCGCGGCTCACGGGACGGCGCGCGGTCCTGGAAGTCGGGCTTGGGCAGTGCCGCGCGGTCCACCTTCCCGTTGGTGTTCAACGGGAACCGCTCCAGCGTGACCAGCGCCGACGGGATCATGTAGTCCGGCAGTGAATCGCCCAGCCTGCGCCGGACCGCCGCCGGTTCCGGCACGGCCGGCCCGACCAGGTACCCGACCAGCCGGCCGTGGTCCGCGACCACCACCGCGTCGGAGATGCCCGGCACGGCCCGCAGCGCGGACTCCACCTCGCCGAGCTCGATCCGGAAGCCGCGCACCTTGACCTGGTGGTCGCGCCGGCCCAGGAACTCGATCTCGCCGTCCCGGTCCCAGCGCACCACGTCCCCGGTGCGGTACATCCGGTCGCCGGCCTCGCCGAACGGGTCGGCCAGGAACCGGTCCGCCGTCAGCGAAGTGCGGTTCAGGTAGCCCCGGGCGAGGCCCTCGCCGCCGATGTACAGCTCGCCCGCGACGCCCGGCGGCACCGGGTGCAGCCCCTGGTCCAGCACGTAGACCTTGGTGTTGCTGATCGGCTTGCCGATGGTCGGCCTACCGCCGTCCACTTCGGACACCGTGGACCAGATCGTGGTCTCGGTCGGCCCGTACATGTTGCGCACGTCCCGCGTCAGCTCCAGCAGGGACGTGGCCAGCGCCTCGCTCAGCGCCTCGCCACCGGTCATCACGACCCGCAGGTGCCGCAACGAGTTCGGCACCGCGTCGACCATCACCTGCCACAGGCTCGGCGTGGCCTGCATGACGCTGGTGCGGGTCTCGACCAGCAACGCGCCCAGGGCGTGCGGGTCGCGCACCACGTCCCGGTCCGCCACGATCAGCGTCGCCCCGGACACCAGCGGCACGAAGATCTCCAGGATCGAGATGTCGAAGCCGAACGTGGTGACCGCGAGCAGCCGGTCGTCGCGGCTCATCGCCAGGCGCAGCCGCATGTCCGCGATCAGGTTGCGCAGCGCACCGTGCGGGATCACCACGCCCTTCGGCCGCCCGGTCGAGCCCGACGTGTAGATCACGTACGCCGGGTGCCCGGGACGCAGCGGCGCGATCCGGTCCTTGTCGGAGAGCTCGGCCGCGCCGCCCCGGCCGCGCAGCACCTTGTCCACCTCGACCGAGTCCAGCAGGAGGGTGTCCCCGGCCGGCGGCAGCTTGCCGACAACGTCCCCGGTCGTGATGGTCAGGGTGGGTTCGGCGTCGGCGAGGGTCAGCGCGATCCGGTCCGCCGGGTGCTCGGGGTCGATCGGCAGGAACGCCGCGCCGCACTTGAGCACGGCGAGCGCCGACACCACCAGGTCCGTCGACCGGGGCACCGCGATGGCGACGATCTTCTCCGGCCCGGCGCCGCGCCGGATCAGCTCACGCGCCAGTCGGTTCGACCGCGCGCCCAACTGCCGGTAGGTGAACTCGCCGTCCGGGCCGACCAGGGCCGTGACGCCCGGGATCTGCCTGGTGCGGTTGGCCACCATGTCCGGCACCAGCGTGCGACCCAGCTCGCGGGCGGTGTCGTTCCACTCCACCAGGATCCGCCGCCGCTCGTCGGCGCTGAGCACGTCGACGTCGCTCAACGGCACGTCCGGATCGGCCACCACGGCGGTCAGCACGCGGATCAGCCGCTCCGCCATAACCTCCACAGTGGACTTCCGGTAGAGGTCGGTGCGGTAGGCCAGCACACCTTCCATGCCCGCCGGCCTGCCGTCCTCGGTCCGCTCCACCAGGTCGAACGTCAGGTCGAACTTCGACCGGGCGGCCTTCATCGGCTCCACGGCGGCCGTCACGCCGGCCAGCGCCTCCGCCGCCTCGTCGTCGTTCTGGAACGCCAGCATCACCTGGAACAGGGGGTGCCGGGACAGCGACCGGGACGGGTTCAGCGCCTCCACCAGGTACTCGAACGGCAGGTCCTGGTGCGCGTACGCGGCCAGGTCCGCCTCCCGCACCCGGCGGAGGAGTTCGCGGAACGTCGGGTCGCCGCTGGTGTCGGTGCGCAGCACCAGCGTGTTGACGAAGAAGCCCACCATGTCGTGCAGGGCCTCGTCGGTGCGGCCCGCGATCGGGCTGCCCAGCGGGATGTCCGTGCCCGCGCCGAGCTTGGTCAGCAGCGTGGACACGGCGGCCTGCATGAGCATGAACACGCTCGCGCCGGTTTCCCGGGCCAGGCCCAGCACTCCGGCGTGCAGGTCGGCCGGCACGGCGAACTGGTGCACGTCACCGTCGTGGTCGCTGACCGCCGCCCGGGTGAAGTCGGTCGGCAGGTCCAGTTCCTCGGGCAGGTCGGCCAGCGCGTTGGTCCAGTAGGCCAACTGGGCGGACAGCACGCTGTCCGGGTCGGTCTCGCTGCCGAGCCATTCCCGCTGCCACACCGCGTAGTCCGCGTACTGCACGGGCAGCGGCTCCCAGCTGGGGGCCCTGCCGGTGCGGCGGGCGGCGTAGGCGGTGGCGAGGTCGTTGCCCAGCGGCGCGGTCGACCAGCCGTCGAACGCGATGTGGTGGAACACCAGCAACAGCACGTGTTCCTGCTCGTCCACCACGTAGAGCCGGGCCCGCAACGCGGGTTCCGCGCCCAGGTCGAAGCCCCGGTCGACTTCCTCCGCCAACGTCCGGGAGATGTCGTCGGTCCGGTCGACCTGGAGCACCGGGCCGTGCGCGGGCAGCACCCGCTGGTACGGCACGCCGTCCACGTCCGGGAAGACAGTGCGCAGGATCTCGTTGCGCGCCACCACGTCGTCCACCGCCGCGGTCAGCGCGGGCAGGTCCAGTTCACCTCGGAGCCGCACCGCCAGCGGGATGTTGTACGTGCCGGTGGAGCTCTCCTCCAGCTTGTTGAGGAACCACAGCCGGCGCTGGGCGAACGACAGCGGCAGGCCCTCGTCGCCGGACCGTTCCACCGGGCGCAGCGCGGGCCGGGCCGAGGCCGCACCCGCTACGAGCCTGGCCAGGCCGGCGACCGTGCGGGCCTCGAACAGCGCCCGCACCGGCAGTTCCACGTCCAGCACCGTGCGCACCCGGCTGACGACCCGCGTGGCGAGCAGGGAGTGCCCGCCCAGGTCGAAGAAGTCGTCGTCCACGCCGACCTCGGTCGTGCCCAGCACCTCGCTGAACACGCCGCACAAGATCTCTTCGACCGGCGTGCGCGGCCCACGGCCCTTCGTGGTGACCAGGTCGGGCTCCGGCAGCGCCTTGCGGTCGACCTTCCCGTTGGGGGTCAACGGGAGCGCGTCCAGCACCACCATCGCGGCGGGCACCATGTAGTCCGGCAGCGCCTCGCCCAACCGGTCCCGGACCGTCTGCGTGTCCAGGGCCGCGCCGGGCACGGCGACGACGTAGCCGACGAGCCGCTTGTGGCCGCCCTGGTCGCCGCTGACCGACACGGCGGCGTCGCCGACCTCGGGCACGGCCCGCAGCGCGGCCTCCACCTCGCCGAGCTCGATGCGGTGACCGCGGATCTTCACCTGGTGGTCCCGACGTTCCAGGAACTCCAGCTGGCCGTCCGGCCGCAGCACCACCCGGTCGCCCGTGCGGTACATGCGGGCACCGGGCTCGCCGTACGGGTCGGCCATGAACGTCAGCGACGTCTTGGTCCGGTCGTTCAAGTAGCCCCGGCCGACGCCCGTGCCGCCCACGTACAGCTCGCCGGCCACGCCGGCGGGCACCGGGCGCAGGTCGTCACCCAGCACGTACAGCCGGGTGTTGCGCACCGGGCGGCCGATCGGGACGCGGGCGTCGCCGAGCTCGTCGCCGAACCGGATGATCGCGTGCGTCACGTCGTCCGAGCACTCGGTCGGCCCATACGCGTTGACCAGCGGGATCTCCGGGTAGCGGGCGAACCAGCGGTGGCACAGGTCCGGCGGCAGCGCCTCGCCCGTGACCACCAGCGACCGCAGGCCCGGCAGGGGTGGGGTCTCCTCGGTGATGTCCCAGGCGTCGAGCGCGGCCCGCAGCAGCGACGGGACGACTTCGAGGATCGTCACGCCCTCGTTCGGGATGGTGGCGAACAGCGCGTTCGGGTCGACGGCGGTGTCCCGCCCGGTGACCCGGACCCGGCCGCCCGCCATCAGCGCGGTCAGCATCTGCCAGACCGAGATGTCGAACGTGACCGGCGCGTTGTGCACGATGGTGTCCACTTCGGACACTTCGAGGTCGTCGACCTTGCACCACAGGTGGTTCACCATGCCGCGGCGGTGCACCATCGCACCCTTGGGCTTGCCGGTCGAGCCGGACGTGAAGATCACGTAGGCCAGGTCGTCCGGTTCACCCCGCGCGGGCGCGAGTTCGGTGTCCACGGCGTCGTCCAGCACGACCACCTCAATGGAACCGGCCACCTCGCGCGCCAGTTCGAGGTGCGCCTCGTCCACGACGATCGCGCGGGCACCGCTGTCCTCCAGCAGCCCGGCGATGCGGGCGACGGGAGCCTGCACGTCCAGCGGCACATAGCCACCGCCCGCGCCCAGCACACCGAGAACCGCCGTCACGAAGCCGATCCCGGGCGCGGCCAGCACCGCCGTGAGCCCGTCACCGGGAACGCGACGGGAGAACGCGCTGGCCCGACCGACCAGCTCGGCGTAGGTGACGCTGGAGTGGTCGTCCACGACCGCGACCGCGTCCGGCTGTCGGAGCGCCAGCGAACGGACCCGCTCCACCACGCCCTCGTACGCCTGGGGCTTGACCGGTCCGGTGCCGACCCGCAGCACGGCGGCCCGCTCGTCCGCGTCCAGCACGTCGATCCGGCTCCACCAGCCGCTGGGCCAGCCGCGCCGCGGACGCCTCGGTGAACAGCTCGGTGCTGTACTCCATCACGCCGTGCATCCCGGCCGGCACGCCCTCGGTGTAGCGCTCCTCCAGCAGCACGGTGAAGTCGAACTTCGCCCGCTGCGACCGCACCGGCTCCACCCGCCCGGACACGCCGGGCAGCGTCAACGGGATGTCGTCGCTGGTCTGGAGGGTGAGCATGACCTGGAACAGCGGCTGCTTGTTCAGCGACCGCTCCGGGTTGAGCTTGTCCACCAGGTGCTCGAACGGCACGTCCTGGTGCTGGTAGGCGGCCAGGTTGGTGTTGCGCACCCGGTGCAGCAGCTCCTGGAACGTCGGGTCGCCGCTGGTGTCGGTGCGCAGCACCAGCGTGTTGACGAAGAAGCCGATCAGGTCGGCGAGTTCGTCGTCGGTGCGGCCGGCGGTGGGCGTGCCGAGCGGGATGTCCGTGCCCGCGCCCAGCTTCGTCAGCAGCGCCGACAGCGCGGCCTGGAACACCATGAACACGCTCGCCCCGGTGTCCCGGGCCAGTGTCACGATCCCGTGGTACAGCTCGGCGTCGACCTCGAACGGCAGTTCGTCGCCGTCGTAGTTGCTCACCGCCGGACGGGCGAAGTCGGTCGGCAGGTCCAGTTCCTCCGGCACGCCGGCCAGCACCTTCGTCCAGAACGCCAGCTGCTTCGACAGCAGGCTCTCCGGGTCGTGCTCGTCGCCGAGCAGTTCCCGTTGCCACAGCGCGTAGTCCGCGTACTGCACGGCCAGCGGGGCCCACTCCGGCCGACGACCCGCGACCCGCGCCCGGTACGCCGTGGCCAGGTCCTGCACCAGTGGCGCGATGGACGCGCCGTCGAACGCGATGTGGTGGATCACCAGCAGCAGCACGTGTTCCGCCGGCGCGACGCCGTAGAGGTGCGCCCGCAGCACGGGTTCCGTCGCCAGGTCGAAGCTCCGGTCGGCCTCGGTGGTCAGCACGGCCTGGAGTTCGGCTTCGGGCAGCCGGGTCAGCGGCAGCTCCGGGTAGTCCGCCGGCACCGCTACGACCCGCTGGAACGGCTCGCCCTCGGCGTCCGGGAACACCGAACGCAGGATCTCGTGCCGTGCCACCAGGTCCCGCAACGCGCCGCGCAGCGCGGGCACGTCCAGGTCGCCGTTGAGCCGCACGGCCATCGGCACGTTGTAGGTGCCGGTCGCGCCGTCCTCGAACTTGTCCAGGAACCACAACCTGGTCTGCGCGAACGACAACGGCACGCGCTCGCCGCGTTGCACCGCCCGCAGCGGCGGACGGGCGTCGGACGCGCCGACCACCTGATCCGCGACGCCGGCGACCGTGCGGGCCTCGAACAGCGCCCGGATCGGCAGTTCCACGCCCAGCGCGGCCCGCGCCCGGCTGATCACCTTGGTGGCCAGCAGGGAATGCCCGCCCAGCGCGAAGAAGTCGTCGTCGATGCCGACCTGCGGCAGTTGCAGGACGTCCGCGAAGACCCCGCACAGGATCTCCTCGACCGGGTTGCGCGGGCCACGTCCCCGCGTCTGGCCGGCGTAGTCCGGGGCGGGCAGCGCCTTGCGGTCCAGCTTGCCTTGCGTGGTAAGCGGAAGCTCGTCCAACACGACCAGCGCGGACGGCACCATGTACTCCGGCAGTGCCTCCACCAGGTTCTCGCGCAGCCCGGCCGGGATGGCGTTGCCCTCCTGGTCGGTGACGAGGTAGGCAACGAGTTTCCGGTCCCCCACCTCGTCTTCCCGCACGATCGCTACGGCCAACGTCACGTTGGGGTGCGCCAGCAACACCGACTCGACCTCGCCGAGTTCGATGCGGAACCCGCGTAGCTGCACCTGGTCGTCGGCCCGGCCCAGGTAGTCGAGCTGCCCGCCGGGCAGCCACTTCACCAGGTCGCCGGTCCGGTACATCCGGTCGCCGGGCCCGCCGAACGGGTCGGCGATGAACCGCTCGGCGGTCAGCCCTGGCCGGTTCAGGTAGCCCCGGGCCAGCCCGCCGCTCACGTACAGCTCGCCCGTGACACCTTCCGGCACGGGCTGGAGCAGCGTGTCCAGCACGTAGACCCGGTGCGCGGCCGTCGGCACGCCGATCGGCGGCTTCGGGCCGGGCCGCAGCGGGCCGCCGACCGTCGCCGCGAGCACGGACTCGGTGGGGCCGTAGCCGTTGAACATCCGGTGCGTCCCCGACCAGCGGGCCACCACCTCGGGCGGGCACGCCTCACCCGCCACGACCATGGTCAGGTCGTCGGGCAGCGTCGTGCCCTCGGGCATCCCGCCCGCCACGACCGGCGGCAACGCGGCCAGGTTCACGCCGTTGTCGTTGATCAGGTCGATCAGCGCCTGCCCGGGCCCGCGCGCGTCGTCACCCGCGACGACGACCGTGGCGCCGCCGCACAGCGCCAAGCCCATCTCCCAGACCGTCGCGTCGAAGCTGTAGGACGCGAACTGCAACACCCGCGTCTGCGGTGTGACCTGGAACTTGTCGATCAGGCTCAGCACCATCGCGACGAACCCGGCGTGGTCGACCACGACACCCTTGGGCTTGCCGGTCGAGCCGGACGTGTAGATCACGTACGACGGGTGGTGCGGGCGCAGCGGCGCGACCCGTTGCGCGTCCGACAGGTTCACCGGCGCGTACCCGGAGAAGTCGATCGCGTCGATCGCCAGCACCTCGACGTCCACGTTCAGCGTCGCCGCGACGTCCACAGTGGACAGAAGTACGGCCGGCGAGGCGTCCCCGACCATGTAGTCCACCCGGTCGGCCGGGTACTTCGCGTCGATCGGCAGGTAGGAACCGCCCGCCTTCAGCACGCCGAGCACCGCGACCAGCATCTCCAGCGAACGCGGCATCGCCAGCGCCACAACGCTTTCCGGGCCGATTCCGCGCGTCACGAGCAGCCGGGCGAGCCGGTTGGCCCGCGCGTTCAGCTCGGCGTAGGTCAGCGGCGTGTCCTGGAACACGGCGGCGATCGAGTCCGGGGCCTCGGCGGCCCGCGCCTCGAACAGGTCGGTGACCACGAGGTCCGGCAGGTCGGCGACCCGGCCGCCCCAGCCGTCCAGGATCTGCGACCGCTCGTCGGGCGACAGCAGGTCGACGTGCGCGACCGGGATGTCCGGCTGCGCGGTCAACGTGTGCAGCAGCCGGGTGAACCGGTCCACAATGGACTCGATCTCGGGCTCGCCGAAGATGTCCGCCCGGTACTGCGCCAGCAGCCGGATCTCGGTGCCGGGGTAGACCGACAGCGCGAACGGGTACTCGGCGACCAGTCGGCCCTCCGCGCCCACCAGCCGGACGCCCGGGACGACCCCGGACAGCCCGTCGGTGTCCATCGGGTAGTTGTGGAAGCTCACGACGGTGTCGAACAGTTCGCCGAGCCCGGCCACCTGCTGCACCTCGGCCAGACCGAGGTGGTGGTGCGCGGCCAGGTCGAACTGCTCGTCCTGCATCCGGCCCAGCAGGTCGGCGACCGGTGCCGTCGGGTCGAGCTTCACCCGCACCGGCAGCGTGTTCAGGAACAGGCCGACCATCGACTCCATGCCCGGCAGGTCGACCGGCCGGCCGGAGTGCACCGCGCCGAACACCACGTCGGACCGGCCGGTCAGCCGGCCGAGCAGGATCGCCCACGCGCCCTGCATGACGGTGTTCAGGGTGAGGCCGCGCGCCCGTGCCCAGCGGGACAGCCGCTCGGTGAACTCGGCGGGCAGGTCGACCGTGATCGACGCGGGCGAGTCGGTGACCCGGGGCCGTTCGGCCGGGCCGATCCGGGTCGCCTCGCCGATGCCGGCCAGCGCCGTCCGCCACGCCTCACGCGACGCCTCGTCGTCCTGCCGCGCCAGCCACTCCAGGTAGCCGCGGGACGGCGGGACGGGCGGCAGGGCGGACAGGTCCGCGCCGTTCGCGGTGAGCGTGAACAGCTCCTTGGCGAAGATCGGCATGGACCAGCCGTCGACCAGGATGTGGTGCACGGCCCAGATCAGCCGGAACCGGTCGACCCCCGTGCAGACGACGGTGAACCGCACCAGCGGCGGGTCGGCCATGTCGAACCGGCGCACCCAGTCCTCGTCGGTGAGCCGGGACAGCTCGCGGTCGGCGTCGGCCGGGTCCATGCCGGTGAGGTCGATCTCCTCCCACGGCAGCGCGGCGGTCACCGGGATCACCTGGACCGCCTCGCCGGACGGCCGGGAGTGGAACGACGCCCGGAGGTTCGGGTGCCTGCGCAGCATCGCCTCGGCCGCCGCCCGGAACGCCGCCACGTCCAGCGCGCCCTCGACGTCCACGACGACCTGGAGGGTGTAGACGTCCGCGCCGTCCCGGTCGAACTCGGCCTGGAACAGCAGGCCCTTCTGCAACGGGGACAGCGGCAGGATGTCCTGCACCGTGCCGGTTTCCCGCTCCAGGTCGGTGATCTCGGCCTCGGTCAGCTCGACCAGGTCGAAGTCCGACGGGCTGTGCCCGCCCGCACCCGGCAGCTCGGCGTGCTCGACGAACGCGTCCAGCGCCCGGAACCAGGTCCGCGCGATGTCCTCGGCGTCGGCCTCGGACAGCAGCTCGTCCGCCCACAGCCAGTCCGCGACCAGGTTCGGGCCGTGCGGGCCGTCCTCGGTGACCGGGGTGACCGCGAGCACGTGCCGCAGCGGCATGTCCGGACTCACCCCGGTGCCGACGACGGACGCGCCCGCATCCAGCGACCACTCCCCCGCCGTCGCGCCGGCCGCGAACCGGCCCAGGTAGTTGAAGCCGACCTGAGGCGGGCCGTACCGGGCGAGCGCGCCGACGGTCTGCGGGTTCAGGTAGCGCAGCAGACCGAAGCCGATGCCGTGGTCGGGCAGCGCCCGGAGCTGTTCCTTGACCCGCTTGATGGCCGTGCCCGCGCTGGTGCCGCCGGCCCACAGGTCGGCGCGGTCCAGCTCGCCGGGGTCGACGCACAGCGGGAACACGCTGGTGAACCAGCCGACCGTGCGGGACAGGTCCAGGTCGTCCGCGACCTGCTCCCGGCCGTGGCCCTCCACCTCCACCAGGACGGCGGAGTTCGCGACGCCGAGCCGCTTGCGCCGCCAGTCGGCGACGGCGATCGCGAGGGCCGCGAGCAGCACGTCGTTGATCTCGGCGTGGAAGACGGCGGGGACCTTGGTGAGCAGGGCGGCCGTCCGCTCGGTCGGCAGCACGAGCCGCAGCGTCCGGGCGGTGCCGTAGGTGTCCAGCACGGGGTCCAGCGGGCGTCCGCCGAGCTGCGGGTCGGCGGGCTGCACCTGGGACGTCCACAGCGGGAGTTCGGTGACCCGCGCGGCCGACCGGGCGTGCTCGGCGAGCACCTTCGACCAGCGCCGGTAGGACGTGCCGACCGGCTGGAGCGAGCGGCCCGCGACGGCGTCCGCGAGGTCGGGCACGATGATCCGCCACGACACGCCGTCCACCACGAGGTGGTGCACGACCAGCAGCAGCCGGGCGGTGGTGCCGGAGTCGATCAGGACCGCCTGGAGGACCCGGCCTTCTTCGGGCGCGAGCCCGGTCCGCGCCCGCGCGACCTCCTCGGCGACGACCTCGTCCACATCGTCCATTTCGGACAGTGGCACGCGGCGGACCAGCTTGGTGGCGCGGACTTCGCCCACCGACAGGGTTTCCATCGTCCACAGGCCGGGCAGCGGCACGGTCAGCTTGGCGCGCAACGCGTCGTGCAGGTCGATCACCTGTTGCAGCGCGCCGGCGAGCTTGATCAGGTCCAGCCCGGTCGGCACGTGCAGCACAACGTACTGGCTGTATTGGCGGGTGCGTTCGGTGAGTTCGCCCAGGTCTTCACGCAGCTGGTGCGCGATCGGCGTCAGCTCGATCTCGCCGACGCCGTCGTCCGCGACGACCACGGTGTCGGTGGCGTCCTTGGCGATGGCCGCGATGGCGGCGGGCGTGCGGTGCTTCATCACCTCACGCGAGGTGAACACGACACCGGCCCGGCGGGAGCGGCTGACCACCTGGATGGAGCTGATGCTGTCGCCGCCCAGCGTGAAGAAATCGTCGTCCACGCCGACGTCACGCAGCCCGAGCACCTCGGCCATGACCTCGCACAGCACGCGTTCGCGCGGCGAGCGCGGCGCACGGATCGGGCCGCCCGCCGTCTCCGGCGCGGGCAGCGCCTTGCGGTCGACCTTGCCGTGCGCGGTCAGCGGCAGCGCGTCCAGCTCCACGAACGCCGACGGCACCAGGTAGTCCGGCAGCACCGCGCCGAGCCGGGCCCGCAGGTCGCCGAGTTCGCCGCCCGCGACCACGTACCCGACGAGGCGCTTGCCGCCGCCCTCGCCGACGACCTGCACGGCCGCGTCGGTCACCTCGGGCAGCCCGCGCAGGGTGGCCTCGATCTCGCCCAGTTCGATCCGGTGGCCGCGCACCTTCACCTGGTGGTCGCGGCGCTCCAGGAACTCCAGCCGGCCGTCCTCGCGGCGCACCACCCGGTCCCCGGTGCGGTACATCCGGCCGCCGTTGAACGGGTCCGCGACGAACGTCGCCGACGTGCGCCGGGGGTCGCCCAGGTAGCCCCGGCCGACGCCGGTGCCGCCGACGTACAGCTCGCCGGGCACGCCGGTCGGCACCGGGCCGAGGTCGTCACCCAGCACGTACAGGTTGGTGTTGCGAACCGCGCTGCCGATCGGCACCCGCGTGCCGGTGGCGTCGTCCACCGTGACGAACGCGTGCGTCACGTCGTCCGAGCACTCGGTGGGCCCGTAGGCGTTGACCAGCGGCACGGTCGGGAAGCGCGCGAACCAGCGCAGGCACAGGTCCGGCGGCAGCGCCTCGCCGGTCACCACGAGTTCCCGCAGCGACGGCAGCTTCGGCCGCGCCGTGACGACGTCCCACGCGTCCAAGGCGGCGCGCAGCAGCGACGGCACGACCTCCAGCACGGTGATCCGCTCGTCGGCGACCAGCCCGAACAGCAGGTCCGGGTCGGCCGCCGTGTCCCGGCCGACCACCCGCACCCGACCGCCCGCGACCAGCGGCGCGAGCATCTGCCACACCGAGATGTCGAACGTCAGCGGCGCGTTCTGCACCACGCTGTCGGCGTCGGTCAGGCCCAGGTCCTCGACCTTGGCCAGCAGGTGGTTCACCATCCCGGCCCGGTGCACCATGGCGCCCTTGGGCTTGCCGGTGGAACCGGACGTGAAGATCACGTAGGCCAGATCGTCCGGCTCGCCGTGGACCGGTGCGAGTTCGGCGTCCTCGGCGTCGTCCAGCACGATGTGGTCGACGCCCAGTTCGGCGGCCAATCCGCGGTGCACGGAGTCCACCACGATGAGACCGATCCCGTTGTCCCGCACCAGGTCCGCCGTGCGGGACAACGGGGCACGGGTGTCCAGCGGCACGTACGCACCGCCCGCGCCCAGCACGCCGAGCACGGCCGTGACGAAGCCCGCGCCGGGCCCGGCCAGCACACCGACCAGGGTCGGCGGCAGCTTGCGGGACAACGCGCTCGCGCGGGACACCAGCGCGGAATAGGTGAGGTCGAAGTCGTCCTCCACCACGGCGACCGCGTCCGGGCGTTCGGCGGCGAACCGCCGCACCTGCTCCACCACGTCGGTGAACGGGTCGGCCCGGGTCGCGCCGATGGTCGCGCCCAGCCAGTCGTCCCGCTCCGCCGGGGACAGCACTTCCAGCAGCGCCAGCGGTTGTTCGTCCGACGCCCGCGCGAAGCGGTCCAGGAACGCGGTGAACCGGGCCAGGTGCGCTTCCGCCTCGGCCGCCGTGTACAGCTCGGGGTTGCCGTTGAGGTGCACCTCAAGCCCGCCGTCGGGCGCGTCCACCACGGTGACCATCAGGTCCTCGATGAGGCCGGTCGACAGGTTGTTCACCTCGACCCGGCACTCCCCCAGGGAGAACGTGGTCTGCTGCGGCAGGATGTTGACGAACGGGCCGAACGGCCGGCGGTCGTCGGCGGACAGCCCCATCGCCCGCCGGATCCGGCTCACCCGGTACCGCTGGTGCTTGAGCACCTGCATGAGTTCACGGGACGTCCGGCGCAGCAGGTCCGCGCGGGTGTCGCCGGGCCGGACCCGGACCCGCAGCGGCAGGTAGTTGGCGACCATGCCGGGGACGGCGCGCATCGTCGCGCCCATCCGGGCGGTGGCGGGCAGCGTGAGCAGCACGTCGCCGACGCCGGTCAGCCGCTGGGTGTACAGGGCGACGGCGGACAGCACGACGGCCGGCCAGGTCGACGCGGACCGGCCGGCCAGCTCCCGCAGCGCCCGCGCGGTCTCCGCGGGCACCACGTCGGTACGGCGCAGGAAGCCCTGCACCTCGGGGTTCTCGGTGGTGCGGGTGGACAGGCTCACCAGGTCCGGCGTGCTCTCGAACCGGTTGGCCCAGAAGTCCTTGTCCTTGCCGGCGGCGGGCGAACCCTCGTAGGCGCGCTCGCCGTCCAGCAGCGCGCTCAGCGGCGGGATCGGGGTGCCCTCGACCCCGCCGTACAGCTCGGCCAGCCGACGCCAGAACACCACCTGGCTGTAGCCGTCGCACAGCAGGTGGTGGATGCGCATGTAGAAGAAGTGCCGGTCCGCCGCGACCTTGATCACCGCGAACCGGAACAGCGGGAACTCGTCCAGCTCGAACGGCGTGGCGAGGTCCGCGGCCATCCAGTCGGCAGCCTCGTCGGTGGTGAGTTCGAGCTGTGCCAACGGGAGCTCGGTCAGCGGCGTGACGACCTGCACGGGCGCGCCGTCGACCTCGGTGTACCGGGTGCGGGTGCACTCGGCCTCGTCCACCATGCCGCGCGCGGCGGCGACCAGCATCGGGACGTCCAGCGGGCCGCGGACGTCCAGGTAGCCGGCCGAGTTGTAAGCGACGCCCCGCCCGTTGAGCTTCTCGTCGAACCAGATCTCGGCCTGTCCGGCGGAAAGGGGCAACGCGTCGGTCATGGCATTCTCCTCGCAAGCGTCGCGGTCTCCTGCTCGCCGAGCAGCTCCGCGCCGTAGATGTCCGCGATCCACTGGTCGTGGTAGACGGTGTCCAGGTAGCGCTCGCCCAGGTCCGGCGCGATCGCGACCGCCGTCACGTCGCCGTCGTGCCGGTCGAGCCAGGCGGTCGCGCCGGACACCACGGTCCCGGTCGAGCCGCCGAACAGGAACCCGTGCCGCAGCAGGGTTCTACAGGCCCGGACGGTGTCCGCCTCGGCCACGTGCAGCACTTCGTCCACATAGGACTCGTCCAGCAGCGGCGGGCGGACGCTGGTGCCCAGGCCCGGCAGCATCCGGGGCTGGGCGGGCGTGCCGAAGGTGACCGAGCCGACGCTGTCGACCGCGACCACCCGCACCGACGGCCGGTTCTCCCGGAAGTACCTGGCACAGCCCATCAGCGTGCCGGTGCTGCCCGCGCCGATGAACACCACGTCGACGTCCGGGAAGCTCTTCAGGATCTCCGGCCCGGTGGTCTGGTAGTGCGCCGCCGAGTTGCCCGGGTTGGCGTACTGGTTGAGCCACAGGTGGTCGGCGTTCTCCTCCACCAGCCGCTTGACGAACCGGATGCGCGCGCCGAGGAACCCGTCCTGCGGGTCCGGCTCGGTGATCACGTGCACCTCCGCGCCCAGCGCCGTCATCAGCTGCCGAGTGGACAGGTTGCAGCGGGTGTCGGTGACGCACAGGAACCGGTAGCCGCGACTGGCCGCCACCAGGGCCAGCGCCACCCCGAGGTTGCCCGACGAGCTCTCCACCAGCGTGGTGCCCTCGTGCAGCACGCCGCTGCGCACCGCCTCCGACACCATCTCGTTGGCTGCCTTGAGCTTGATCGAGCCCGCGAAGTTGAAGCCTTCGCACTTCAGGTACAGCGGGTGGCCCGAGAGCCGCCGGAGGTCCACGTAGAGGTCGTCCACGTTGAACTCCTGGGGCGTGGATATCACTGGCATGCGCCGACTCCTAGGCGAGTTCCACGGGCAGGCGGCTCATCGCTTGCCGTAGCGGTGAAGGTCGTAGAAGAAGTCCTCCACGGCGGCGAGCTCGCCCGCCCGCGACACCTCGTCGTAGACGTGCTTGCCGACCGCCAGGTCGAGGACGCCCAGCCCGAACGGCGAGAACACCAGCGGCCGGTCGGCACTGGGCCGCACCGCGCCGGTCATCACGTCGTACAAGGTGCCGGACAGGAAGTCGCGGTTGCCGGTGAGCTGCTCGGCCAGGTGCGGCGAGGTGTTCGCCTTGAGGCAGTGCTCGACGTCGTCCACCACGTTGGTGGACGCGAGGATCACCTCGGGCGACAGGTCGCGCAGGGACACGTGCAGCACCAGCGGGTTGTGCTCGAACCAGGCCGGGTCGGTGACGTGCGGCGTGCCCGCGATGGTCGCGAAGACCACCAGGTCGCTGCTCCGGACCAGGCTCTCCGCCGTGTCGTGGATCTTGGTGACGCCACCGGCGGCCTCGTCCACGTAGGACCGGAAGCCCTGGGCGGACTCGGCGCTCAGGTCGTGGATGCCGACCTCGTCGAACGCCCAGCCGGTCGCGTGCAGGTAGGTGTGGATGTAGCGGGCGATCAGGCCGGTGCCGACGAAGCCGACCCGCGTCGGGCGGCCGGGGCCCCGGTCCCGGGACAGCCAGTCGGCGGCCAGCGCGGCGGACGCGGCGGTGCGGACCGCGCTCACGATGGAGCTCTCCAGGCAGGCGATCGGGTAGCCGGTGGTGCGGTCGTTGAGGATCAGCACGGCCGAGGCGCGGGGCAGGCCCTGCTCGACGTTCGCCGGGAAGCTGGAGATCCACTTCACGCCGTGCACGCCGATGTCGCCGCCGACCGACGCGGGCAGCGCGATGATCCGGGACGCCGGGTCCTCCGGGAACCGCAGGAAATATGACGGCGGATTGACCGTGTCGCCTTCGCCGTGCACCCGGTAGGCCGTCTCGATCAGTTCGAGAACGTCCTTCTCCCGGCCTTGCAATACCTGGTGAACCTGAGCACCGGAAATCACCGCGAAGGCCGGAGTCACAGCCGTGTCCCTCCACTCGACAGCCGTCGACCCGATCGGGTCACGGTCCCGCAGAAGATGCTGGCGAACCGGGCTGACGAGCCGCTGACATCGGACTGACGAACCGTGTCAAATTCCCGTTAAGCACCGTTGACCTGGGACTTCGACACTCGTGAGCGATCTTCGCCGGACCGGTAGAGAAAAAGTATAGAAACTCCGGCCGGACACCTCACGGAAACCGGGTCCGCACATTGACAGCTCGGACAAACCGTGTCTAGGGTTCCGTTCCAGCCGATTCGAGCGAATTTATCCGGGCTGACGCCCTCGAACACTGGCGACACTCGCGCGGTGAGCGGCGAACGTCGTTCCGCGGCCTTTGTCGTGATCATGACGGGAGGACATTTCTCGATGGAAGATCGCAGGATCAAGAAGGTCGTCGTGCTCGGTGGCGGCACCGCGGGCTGGATGGCCGCGGCGTACCTCGGCAAGGCGCTGGGCCCGACCGTGTCCATCACGGTGCTGGAAGCGCCCGCGATCCCGAAGATCGGCGTCGGCGAGGCCACCGTGCCGAACCTGCACAAGACGTTCTTCGACTTCCTCGGCATCGCCGAGGAGGACTGGATGCGCGAGTGCAACGCCAGCTTCAAGATGGGCATCAAGTTCACCAACTGGCGCACGCCGGGCCGCGGCGAGGCGACCGCCCGTCCGCTGGGTGACTCGATCGACCACTACTACCACCTGTTCGGTCTGCTCCCGAACCACGGGAACCAGCCGCTGTCGCACTACTGGACGCACAAGAAGCTCTCCGGGCAGACCGACGAGCCGTTCGACTACGCCTGCTACCGCGAACCCCCGATCATGGACAAGAACCTGTCGCCCAGGTTCATGGACGGGACCAAGTGGACGAACTACGCGTGGCACTTCGACGCGAACCTGGTCGCCGACTTCCTGCGCCGCTTCGCGACCACGAAGCAGGGCGCGGTGCACATCGAGGACAAGATGACCGAGGCGGTCATCGACCACCGCGGCCACGTCACGGCGTTGAAGACCGAGACCGGGCGCGTCCTCGAAGGTGACCTGTTCATCGACTGCTCGGGGTTCCGGGGCCTGCTGATCAACCAGGCCATGAAGGAGCCGTTCCTGGACATGAGCGACCACCTGCTCAACGACAGTGCGGTCGCCACCCAGATCCCGCACGACGACGAGGCCGAGGGCGTCGAGCCCTACACCGGCGCGATCGCCATGTCGTCCGGCTGGTCCTGGAAGATCCCGATGCTGGGCCGCTTCGGCACCGGCTACGTGTTCTCCTCGCGGTTCCAGTCGCGGGACGACGCCACCCTTGAGTTCTGCAACATGTGGGGCGTGGACCCGGAGACCCAGCCGCTGAACCAGATCAAGTTCCGGGTCGGCCGCAACCGGCGGACGTGGGTGAAGAACGTCGTGTCCATCGGCCTGGCGTCCTGCTTCCTGGAGCCGCTGGAGTCGACCGGCATCTACTTCGTGTACGCGGCGCTGTACCAGCTGGCGAAGCACTTCCCGGACAAGAACTTCGACTCGATCCTCCAGGACCGCTTCAACGCGGAGATCGAGACGATGTTCGACGACTCCCGGGACTTCGTGCAGGGCCACTTCAGCTTCGCGCCCCGCAACGACACCGCGTTCTGGCAGGCGTGCAAGGAGCTGGAGCTCGCGCCGGACTTCCAGGAGAAGGTCCGCATGTACAAGGCCGGCCTCGCGGTCAACATGCCGATCACCGACGAGTCGACCTACTACGCCAACTTCGACGCCGAGTTCCGCAACTTCTGGAACAACTCCAACTACTACTGCATCTTCGCGGGCCTGGACTACCTGCCCGACCACACCCTGCCGTCGCTGGCCGCGCGGCCCGAGGTGCTGGACTCGGCGGAGCCGGTGTTCGCCGAGATCAAGCGGAAGCAGCAGGAGCTCCTGGGTTCGCTGCCCTCGACCTACGAGTACCTGAAGCAGCTGCACGGCAAGTGATCACCACCTGAAAGTCCCGCCGGGTTCCCCCGCCCGGCGGGACTTTCGCCTGTCCGGGACCGGTGAGATCCGGGGACCTGACGGATCGGCGGGCTAACGTGGGTGTCCGGGCGGTCGCGGACATCCGCCGACCGGCCGCATTCGATGGTGGCCGGAGTGACAGGCTCTCAATTGCCCGGTGTTGAGTATGCAGTAGTATGGCTGGTGAACTTGAAGGAGTGGGCACGGTTGCAGGGTATGCATCCGGTGACGGCGTACCGCTGGTACCGGGAAGGCACGTTGCTGGCACCGGCCCGCAGGGCGGGCAGGTTGATCCTGGTCGACCCGCCTGCCGTGTCCGCCGAGCCGGACACGGCGGTGGTGTACTGCCGGACCGGGAAGACGACCTGGATCGCCAGGCCGGGCGGGTGACCGTGTGGGCGGCAGGGCATGGTCGTGGTCGGCGTCGTCGCCGAGGTCGGGTCCGGGTCGGACGGCGGGCGTCCCAGGCTGAGGAAGCTGCTCACCGACCCGTCTGCCGCCACGATCGTGGTGGAGCACCGGGACAGGTTGGCCCGCTTCGGGGTGGAGTACATCGAGGCCGCGTTGTCGGCGCAGAACCGTCGCCTGCTGGTGGCCGACCCCGTCGAGACCACCGATGAGTTGGTGCACGACATGATCGATGTGATGACCTCGATGTGCGCCCGCCTGTACGGGCGACGAAGCGCCCGCCGACGCGCCGAAAAGGCCGTCGAGGCGACGGCGACGGCGTGACGAAGTTCCAGCCCCGGCCGGGTTTCGTGATGCAGGCGTACAAATACGCCCTGGACCCGACCCCGCGCCAGGAGCGTGACCTGGCACGCCATTGTGGGGCCGCTCGCAAGGCATACAACTGGGCGGTCACCCGAATCAACGCGAACTGGGCGCAGCGCAAGGCGGAACAGTCCTACGGCATCCCCGACGACCGGGCCACCGAGTGGGTCAACTGGTCCCTGCCCGCGTTGCGCAAGGCGTGGAACCAGGTCAAGACGGAGGTCGCGCCCTGGTGGCGGGAATGCTCCAAAGAGGCGTACAACACCGGCCTGGCCAACGCGAACGCGGCGTTCGCGAACTATACCGCGTCGAAAAACGGCACCCGAGCGGGCGGACGTGTCGGCCGCCCGCACCGCAAACGCAAAGGCGACGCGGCACCGTCATGCCGGTTCACCACCGGCACCATCCGCGTCGAACCCGACCGACACCACGTGACCCTGCCCAGGCTGGGACTGATCAGGACACACGAGTCCACCCGGAAACTGGGTCGCCGTATCGAGCAGGACACCGCTCGTATCCTGTCCGCGACAGTACGCTTCGAGGCAGGACGGTGGTCGGTGTCCTTCCACTGCGAGGTCCGGCGCACCGACCCGGCCGCCACACGGCCCAGGGCGGTGGTCGGCGTGGACATGGGCATCAACCACCTGGCGGTCCTGTCCGAGCCGGTGCCGGGCGTGTCGGACCGAGACGGGTTCGTCTCGAACCCGAAACACCTCACACGGGCACAACGCGCCCTGCGCCGCACCTCCCGCAGGGTGTCCCGCCGACGCGGACCGGACCGGCACACCGGACAGAAGCCGTCGAAACGGTGGTGCAAGGCCAATCGGGAACGCAACAGGATCCACCACCGGGTGGTGAACCTGCGCCGGGACAGGATGCATAAACTAACCACCGGCCTGGCCGCCACGATCGGCACCATCGTGATCGAAGACCTCAACGTGGCCGGGATGCTGCGCAACCGCCGCTTGGCCCGCGCCATCGCCGACGCCGGGTTCGGCGAGATCCGACGTCAACTCGTCTACAAGGCCACGTGGCGGGGCGGACGTCTGCACGTCGCCAACCGCTGGTTCCCCTCCTCGAAAACCTGCTCGACGTGCGGCGCGGTGAAACCCAAACTGCCGCTGCGTGTCCGGGTGTTCCACTGCGACGGCTGCGACTTGGTCCTGGACCGGGACGTCAACGCCGCGCACAACCTCGCTTCCCTCGTGGTGGCGTGCACGACAGGTACCGGAGTGGCCGGAGACCTGACGCCGCAAGGCGTGAACGGACGTGGAGCCGACCGTAAGACCCCGCCTGACGGGGCAGGTGGCGTTGAACCGTCCACCCCAACCACGCTCGACGGGGACCGTCCGCCGGCAACGGCGGACTGCAAGTGATGCGCACTCACCAAAGTTCACTCACTTCGCAACGGCTGATGAACGAGCCGACGCGGGTCGGGCTGGTCGGGCTGGGCACGATTGCCCGGACGCACCTGGAGGTGCTGGCGGAACGGTCCGATGTGGACCTGGACTTCACCGTCGACCCGCACACCGGGCCCACCGGCCCGGCGACCGTGGACTCCGACAACCTGG
>CBHFOL010000104.1:0-22984 GCA_965995405.1 uncultured Saccharothrix sp. | reverse complement strand
ACCGCGGCGGGCATCGCGTCCACTGGAACCGCGGGACGGACGCCGACGCCCAAGGCTCGTTGTCGTCACGGGTGCCGGCAGTGGCATCGGGAAGGCTACGGCGCTTCGGTTCGCACGGGAGGGTGCCGAGGTTGTCGCGTTGGACGTCGATCTCCAAGCAGCCGAGAGGACTGCGGCCGACACCGGAGGGCACGCGTACGCGTTGGACGTGAGCGATGGCACGGCCACGAAAGAAGTAGCCGAGCTGATCAGGGAACGCCACGGCGTGCCCGACGTGGTGATGGCGAACGCGGGCGTGGGACTGGCCGGCTCGTTCCTCCAAACGTCCGAAGAGGACTGGCGCAAGGTTGTCGACGTCAACCTGTGGGGCGTCGTCCACACGCTCCGCGCCTTCGCGCCGCAACTGGTCGAACGCGCCCAAGGCGGGCACCTGGTCGTGACGGCCTCGCTGGCCGGCTACTTCCCCACGCCCGCGCTGCCCGCCTACTCGACCACCAAGGCCGCCGTGCTGATGCTCGCGCAGTGCCTGGCCGCCGAGCTCAAGCCCCACGGCATCGGGGTCAGCGCGATCTGCCCCGGCGTGGTGAACACGAACATCGCGTCGACCACCCGGTTCGCCGGCACGGACGACGCGACTCAGGCCACCAGACAGCGTCAGGCGTCACGGGCCTACCGGCTGCGCGGCTTCGGACCGGACAAGGTCGCCGACCAGGTGTTCGAAGCGGTCGAACGCAACCTGACCGTGGTCCCGGTGACGGCCGAGGCCAGGTTCGTGCAGCTCGCGAACCGGGTGTCGCCCCGGCTGGTGCGCCTGTTGGGACGGGTGGTCAACCCCACCTGATCGACCCGTTGCACTCATGCGCATGTGACTATATGTTTCACGTATGGGTCACGGTCACGGACACGGAGTGACGTCGGGGAGCGCCAAGCACCTCGGCCGGCTGTGGATCGCGTTCGGCATCGGCGCGGCCTTCATGGTCCTCGAATTCGCGGTGGGCTTCGCGACGCAATCGCTTGCGCTCATCTCCGACGCCGCGCACATGCTCACCGACGTCCTCGGCGTCGGCATGGCCTTGGCCGCGATCCTGCTGGCCCGCCGCGCCGCGTTCCGGGGCAGCCGCACGTTCGGCATGTACCGGGCCGAAGTGCTGGCCGCCCTCGCGAACGCCGTGCTGCTGTTCGGTGTCGCCGGCTACGTCGTGTACGAGGCCGTCGGCCGGTTCGGCAACCCGCCCGAGGTGCCCGGCCTGCCCGTGATGCTCGCCGCGGCGGCCGGTCTGCTCGCCAACGTCGTCTCGTTCCTCATGCTCCGCGAGGGCGCGAAGGACAGCATCAACGTGCGCGGCGCGTACCTGGAAGTGCTGGCGGACCTGATCGGCTCGGTCGGCGTCCTGATCAGCGGCGCGGTGACGCTGCTGTTCGGCTGGCGCTACGCCGACCCGATCATGGGCGTGGCGATCGGACTGTTCGTGCTCCCCCGCACGTGGAAGCTCGCGGCGGGCGCGTTGCGGATCCTGTTCCAGCACGCGCCGGAACGGCTCGACGTGGCGGCCATGCTGGCCGAACTGGGCCGACTCCCGGGCGTGGAGGAGGCGCACGACCTGCACGTCTGGACGCTCACCTCGGGCATGGAGGTCGCCTCGGCGCACCTCACCACCTGCCAGGACGCCGACCCGGCCCGAGTGCTGGAGGCCGCCCAGACGCTGCTCGCCGAGCAGTACCACATCGAGCACGCCACGCTTCAGGTCGAGCCGGGGGCGTCCGCCGAGCGCTGCCGCGAGATCTCCTGGTGATAGCGGGCGGCGTAGCCCGTCGGGGTCTCGCCGAACATCGCCGTGAAGTCACGCACGAAATGCGCCTGGTCGGCGTACCCGAGGTCGGCGGCGAGCAATGCCCAGTCGACCCGCGCGCCGGCCGCCATGCGCTGGGTGACCTCGTGCAGCCGGTAGCGCCGGATGACCCACTTCGGCCCGATGCCGACGTGCTCGGCGAACAGCCGCTGCAACTGCCATAGCCCGAGATCGGCCTCCTCGGCGAGCATCGACGCCCTGGTGATGTCCGGCCTGGCGACGACGGTGTCCACGAGTGACGCGGCGAGGTCGGCGGCCGGATCCGGACCCGGGAGACGCGTCCGGAGCATGTCCTCGACCGCCGACACGGACACCTCGGGCACGTCCGGGAACATCGACGGCACGGTCCGATCGGTCAGTGTTCGCACCGGAGCACCGAGGAAGCCCCGGAAGCGACCGGGCCGGAACGCCACGCCGAACACGCGGCCGTCGCCGTCGAGTTCCCGGAACACGTGCCGGCCGGACACCCCGCTCACCGTCGCCTGCCCGCCCTGGAACGCAAGGTGCACGTTCGGATACGGCACGATCAACTGCCGGTACGGCCGGTCATAGGTCCAGTGCACGACCCAGTACCGCGCCACGAACGGCACCAGGTCCGCCGACGGCACGTGGAACTCATGTCGCTGATACCGACGCCAGTCCAGTTCCCGCTCGTCACGCACGCCGCCAGCGTATGTCGCGTTTGTTCAATACACCCCGCACACCCGCCGCCTACCGTGCCGCGCATGAACACCGAACAACTGGTGGCGCGCGCGGTCGCACCCGTCCTGGAGATCATCGACGACATCACACCCGACCGACTCGCCTCGCCGACGCCGTGCACCGAGTTCGACGTGGCCCGACTGGTCCGCCACCTGCTGTTCTGGGGCCCGGCCCTGGAAGCCTCCGCCCGCAAGGAAGTCGTGACCACGCAGGGCGCGGAGACCGACGTCGACCTGACGGACTGGCAGGCACGCCTGGGCGCACAGCTCCGCGACACCGCTTCCGCTTGGGGCACCGGGGAAGCCTGGGAGGGCATGACGAGTCTGGGCTCGCCGCAGCAGATGCCGGCCGAGGTGATCGGCGGCATGACCGTCGGCGAGATGGTGGTACACGGCTGGGACCTGGCCACGGGCGTCGGCCGCGAACTGGTGTGGGACGACGAGGTGCTGACGTTCGTGCACCAGGACCTGCTGAACAGCGCGGAGATGGGCCGGGAGATGGGCCTGTTCGGCCCCGAAGTACCCGTGCCCACCCACGCGCCGCTGCTGGACCGGCTCCTGGGCCTCACCGGCCGCAAGCCGTAGTCACAGCCGGGCGCACTGGCCGACCTTCGGGCCGCCGACGTCGTTCGCCCAGCCGTTGTTCGTCGGCGGCGGGTTGCTCGTCACGCACGACAGCGGCCCGCCGACGGTGTTCGCCGCCACGACCGTGCCTCCCTTGTTGCCGACCAGGTTCACCGGCCCGTGGATCGCCGTGTGTTCGAGCGCCAGGTCTCCCCTGGCCCCGGTGACCGTCACCGGGCCGCCGATTTCGCTGTCCACCACGACCATCGCCGACGGGCCCGACGCCGACAGCGGGCCTCGGATCTTGCCGCCGAAGACGTAGAGGGACGCGCCCGCGTCCACTGACACCGGACCGGTGATCGTGCCGCCGTCCACGCACGTGACGCCACGGACCCGCAGCGGGCCGTGGTGTTCGTCGGCGATGGTCGTCGTGCAGGTCACGAACGGCTTGGCCAGCAGTTCGACCTCGGCCAGGGTCGCCGGGTACGGGAACTCCAGGCGGTAGTACTGGTAGTGGCCGGCGCGGGGGATCTTGAACGCCCGGGTCTGTTGACGCCACGGGAACGTCTCGCCGGACCGTTCGTCCACAGTGGACCAGTTCGTCCCGTCGTACGAGCCCTTCAACACCCACGACGTCGGGTCACCACCGGCACTGCCCGAGGTCAGCGTGTAGAACTCCGCCTTCTCCTTCTTGTCCTTCAGGTCCACCTGGAGCCACGACAGCACACCGGACGTCCGGGAAGTGTTGTCCAGCAACGCATCCGGTGCCCCGGTCACCACCGCCGACGACGTGACATCCCGCAACGGCTTGGCCGGCTCGGTACCGGTCGTCAACGACGGCGGCGCGGCATCCGGCCCCGTGGCCCACTTCGACGGTGCCGAACCCATCTCGAACTCAAGCGTCCCACCCGACGCGATCTCCGAGTGCGGCAGGTACGCCTTGTCCCACTTCTTCCCGTTGACCTTCAACGACTGCACGTAGATGTTGCGCGCACTGTTCTTCGGCGCGCTCACCACGAGCTTGCCGCCGTTCTCCAGATTCACCGTCGCCTTGGCGAACAGCGGCGAACCGATGGCATACGCGGCATTGCCCATCTGCAACGGGTAGAAACCCAAGGCGCTGAACAGGTACCACGCCGACTGCTCACCGTTGTCCTCGTCCCCGGGATAGCCCTGGCCGATCTCGCTGCCCAGGTACAGCCGCGACAGGATCTCGCGGACCTTCTCCTGCGTCTTCCACGGCTGCCCCGCGTAGTCGTACATGTAGGCGATGTGGTGCGAAACCTGGTTGCTGTGCCCCAACTGCCCCATCCGCACGTCCCGCGCCTCGGTCATCTCGTGGATGACGCCACCGTAGGAACCCGGGAACTTGGCGGTCTCCGGCGTGGCGAAGAACTCGTCCAGCTTCTTCGCCAGCTTCTCCTTGCCCCCGTACAGGTTCGCCAAGCCCTGCCCGTCGTGCGGCACGGAGAACGCCATGTTCCAGCCGTCGGTCTCGGTGTAGTCGTGACCCCACTCTCGCGGGTCGTACTCACTCGCCGGGGCACGCCACGTGCCGTCGGGCTTGCGCCCCTGGAAGAACTGGGTGTTCGGGTCGAACATGTGGACGTAGTTCTGCGCCCGGTTCACGAAATACTGGTACTGGGCCAGGTAGTCCGCCTCGCCGGTCTGCTCGTACAACGCCTTCGCCATGTTGGCGATGCCGTAGTCGTTCACGTACCCCTCGATCGCCCACGACATGCCCTCACTGGTCGCGGTGGACGTGTAGCCGGTGAAGATCGAGGTGTCCAGGCCCTTCCGCCCCACGCCCGCGCTCGGCGGCGCGACGGTCGCGTTCTTCACCGCCGCCTCGAACGCCGCCTTCGCGTCGAAATCCTTGACGCCCTTGACGAACGCGTCCGCGAACGCCACGTCCGAACTGGTGCCGGTCATCAGGTTCGCGTAGCCGGGTGACGACCACCGGGAGATCCAGCCGCCGTCCCGGTACTGCTGCACGAACCCGTCCGCCAGCTCCCCCGCCTTCCGCGGCGTCAGCAGGCTGTACGCGGGCCAGGTCGTCCGATAGGTGTCCCAGAAACCATTGTTGACGTAGATCTTGCCGTCCACGATCTTCGCGCCGGTCTCCGTCGGTGTCGACGGCTGAGCAGGCTGGACCGGTGAGGCGTAACGGTACTTCGGCTCGGACGCGGTGCCGACGTTCTCGTAGCCCGAGTTCGGGTACAGGTAGAGCCGGTACAGGTTGGAGTACAACGTGGTCAGCTGGTCCTCGGTTGCCCCCTCCACCTCGACCATTCGCAACACCTTGTCCCACAACCGTTCCGCACGGTCGCGCACCGAGTCGAACGTGTCCGACGCGGCCACTTCGAGTTCCAGGTTGCGCCGCGCCTGGTCCACGCTCAGCAACGACGTGGCGATCCGCAGCGTCACCGTCTTCTCGTAGCTGGTGTCGAAACCGAAGTAGCCGGCGACGTTGTCCCGCCCCACCCCGGTCAGCCGACCACCCGCCACGACCGGCCGATCCACCACCCCGTACACGAACAGCCGCGTCGCGCCGGTCGACAGGCCGCTCTTGACATCCGAAAAACCGGTGACCACACCGGAAGCGGCGTCCAAGGTCAGCTCGCCGCTGTTGTTCACGTTGTCGAACACCAGGTTCGACGTGTTCTCGGTGAACGTGAAGCGCAGCACCGCCGCGTGATCGGTCGGCGCGATCTCCGCACGCATCCCGTTCTCGAACTTCACCCCGTAGTAGTGCGGCCGAGCGGTCTCGTTCTCGTGCCGGAACGGCAGAGCGCGCATCGCCCGGTCGGCGGTGGGCGTGCCGATCGACGGCATCACCTGGAACGTCTGCCGGTCCCCCATCCACGGGCTGGGCTCGTGGCTCGCGGTGAACGCCTGCAACGTCGGCAGGTTGTCCCGGTTGTTCGCCTTCGCGTACTCGTAGAGCCAGCTGATCGAACCCGCGTTCGTCATGGGCGACCAGAAGTTGAACCCGTGCGGCACGGCGGTCGCCGGGAAGTTGTTGCCCCGCGAGAAACTCCCGCTCGAATTGGTGCCACGGGTGGTCAGCGCGTAATCCGTCGGCCGCGCCCGTTCGACCACCACAGGCGCGGACCGCACCGCGATGTCGTCCACCCAGCCGTTGAACGACGCCGGCCCGTTCGGGTTGTCGTACGCCACCAGGATCCGCTTGATCCTCTTGCCGTCGGCCACCGAGCCGATCACCGCCGAGACCCGGTTCCACTGGTTGGTGTACAACGATTTCGCCGCGCCCTGCCCGCGCGGGGACAGCTCGAACCCGTGCTGGTCACGCGCACCGAGATCGCTCAGGTAGCTGCCGTCCGAGAACGCGAGGTCGAGCGACACGAACGTGCTCGGGTAGTTCAGGTCGTCGGTGATGAACGACGGGAACACCAGGTACGACAGCTCGGTCGACGACGTCACCGGCAGGTCGACCTCGAACACCTTGTTGTACGAGTACCCGCGCCCGGCAGCGGTGTGCGTTCCCTGATACCGCAACGCTTTCACGCCCGTGAAACCCGCACCGGCCTTGGCGTTGTACCCGCCGTTCGCACCCTTGCCGACCGTCGTCCGCATGTTCTTCGCCGGCGGCGCGGTGGAGCCGTCGGAGAACTGCACGTCGGCCAACTGGACCAGGTTCACGCCGCCGTAGTTCGCGGTGATGTCCAACCGGTAGAAGCGGTACTCGGCGTTGTCGGCCGTGTCATAGAGCTTGGTCTGGAAGCGCGACGCGAACACTTCGGCGGCCCGCACGTCGATCGGCGTCCACGTCGTCCCGTCGGACGAGCCGTGCAAAGTCCAGTCCCGGGGGTCGCGTTCGGGCTCGTCGTTGGCGGACGTCAGCGCGTACCGCTTGACCGCCACCGGCTCCGGGAACGTGAAGCTCACCCAGCCCGTGGGCGTGAAGGTCAGCCACTTGGACGCGGGGTTGCCGTCGACCAGGTTCTCCTTCACCTCGCCCGCCTCGGCGTGCTCGGAGTTGGCCGCCACGTCCACGATCCGGTCGGTGATGTCGCCGGGGATGCCGACCGCGTCCGAGCCGTCGACCCCGGACGCGCGAGGCCGACCCGCCGGGTCCGTCTCGACCGTGCTCGCCCACTTCGGCTGCGGCTGCCCGCCCTCGAACGACGTGCCGAACAGGGTGTCGCTCACGGTTGGCTCCCCCGGTTCGGCGGTCGCGGACGACCAGCCTGACACGCCGGACAGGACCAGCGCAGCGGACGACACGACGACCAGTGATGCCCGATTGCGCCTGCGCCTCATCGCGCCCGCCTCCCGCCAGTGAGCAGCCGACCCGCCGGTCAGCGAAACCGCAGGCTGACATCGTCGTCAAGGCTGGTCGGGCAGCTTGTCCACCAGCCTGTCCGCTCACTGCTCCAACCGATCTACACTCACCCGCTGTGACAGTCCGGAAGTCGCCCCGGGTGGGCACCCCCGCGGGGATGCGCGTGCTGAACCAACGCGCCGTGCTCGACCGGCTGCGCCGCGGCGGTCCCGCGACCAGGCCGCAGATAGCGAAGGACACCGGGCTGTCGAAGCCGACCGTCGGCCAGGCGCTGCTCGACCTGGAGCAGCACGGGCTGGTGCGCCCCATCGGCCGCACCACGTCCGGGCCGGGCCGGTCGGCAATGGTCTACGAGCCGGACCCGGCGGCCGGGCACGTGCTGGGCGTGGACATCGGCCGGCAGCGGATCCGGGTCGCGGTGGCCGACCTGGCGGGCTCGGTGATCGCCCGGGTCGACGAGCGCAACCGGTGCCGGTCGGCGAGCGCGGTCGTGCGGACGGTGGGCGAGCTGGCGAAGCGGACCGTGGCCGACGCCGGGCTGTCGATGGCCGACGTGGTGGTGAAGGTCGTCGGCACGCCCGGTGTGCCCGACCCGCGCGACCGCACGCTGCGCCACGCGCCCAACCTGCCCGGCTGGGAACGCCCCGGTCTGCTGGACGACCTGGCCGCCGAGCTCGGCCCCGACCTGCTGGTGGAGAACGACGCGAACCTGGCCGCGGTCGGCGAGCGCGCGTACGGCGCGGCCCGGGACGTGGACGTGTTCGTCTGCGTGACGGTCGGCACCGGCGTCGGCATGGGGATCGTGGTGGACGGTCGGCTGTTCCGGGGCGCGCACGGCGCGGCGGGCGAGATCGGCTACCTGCCCTACCGCGACCCGTCCACTGTGGACGGCCATGGTGTGGTGGAGGCCGCGGCGGCGGCGGATTCCGTGGTGGCACTGGCGAAGCAGCGTGGCATCACGTCCGCGAAGTCGGCCCGGGAGGTGTTCGCGCTGGCGAAGTCCGGCGACGAGCGGGCGCTGCTCGCGGTGCGGGACGAGGCGGAGCGGCTGGCGTACGTGGTGGCGTCGGTGGCCGCGGTGATCGACCCGGAGCTGGTCGTGCTGGGCGGCGGCATCGGCAGCAACACCGACCTGTTGCAGGAGCCGCTGGAGGCGGCGCTGCGCCGGATGACTCCGCTGGCACCGCGCATCGCGGCCGGCGAGCTCGGCGACGGGGCGGTCCTCAGTGGAGCGATCGCGATGGGACTGCGGTCCGCCCGCGATCTTGTCTTCGACCGCCGGGATGCCGTCACTCTCTGAGAGTAGTCGAATGGCTCTCACCTGGTGATTCACTCAATTGTAGTAGATACCTACCGGCGGGTTGTGTCATAGCGTTACGACACCTCCTCCTGGAGGGTGTGTGTCCTTCCGTTGTTGCAAGGGGAGCCTGAAGGGGAGTACGGGGGACGTAGTCCCCTTCCGGCCGAACACGGGGCAGGTGCCGCGCCCGCAAACACCTGCCCCGTGTGCAACACGGGTCCCGTCGCCCGGACGAGCCCGATCGGCGACCCAACTCTGCGTACGTCCGGGTGGTCGCGTCGGCCTGTCGAGACGGGTCGGCGACCACTCGGAGTAGCGCGACTCAGCCCCAGATGGACGGTGCCCACTCGGGGTGGTCGACGAACGGGTTCCGGTTGTGCTGGTAGGTGTCGTAGATGACCTGGTTGCGGCGCTTCTCGAAGGCGTCCGGCGGGTCCTGCGCGTTCCACTGGAGCAGCACCGACAGCCGGCCCATGTACGGGGCGGTGCCGTTGCCGACGTTGTTGTTCAGCTCCAGGTCGACGAACCCGTCGCCACCCTCGTAGCGGACGGCCATGTAGAAGAGCATCCGCGCCACGTCGCCCTTGACCGCGTTGCGCGGCTCCCACGAGTCGGCGTCGGTGTAGTTGCCCGGCGCTTCGGACGCGGGCGCGCCGCCCAGGTCGAAGTCCTTGTTGCCCCGGTCGGAGTTGACCGACACGTCCTCCGGCCGCAGGTGGTGCAGGTCGGTGCCGGGACCGGTGGCGGTGCCGAAGTCGCCGTGCGACTTGGCCCAGACGTGCTCGCGGTTCCAGTCGTTCGAGTTGCCGCCGTTGGTGGACTTGCTCTGCGACCGGCCGCTGTAGAGCAGGATCACGTTCGCGGAGTTGCCCGGGTCCTGGTCGGTGGCCTTGAGCGCGTTCCAGACCTGGTCGTAGGACAGCTTGGTGTTGGTCCGGATGATCTGGTTCAGCGTGGTCTTCAACGTCGGGCCGGTCTTGCCGATCGCGTTCCGGTAGTACGTCGAGTCGTAGTCCCCACCGGGTGACGTCGTGGTCGTCGGCGCGGTGGTGGTCGTCGTGGGCGTAGTGCCCGCGAGGGCGAACGCGGTCGGCGACGTCAACCCGGGGTGGGCGAAGTACACGGTCAGCGGGCCCGTCACGTCGATCCGCGTGCCCAGGAGGCCGGGGTTGGTGCGCAGGCCCCACGCCGCGCGGAACGACGACGTGATCTGGACGTAGACCATCTGGCCGGTGTCGGTCTGGCCGGGTGCGTCGGCGAGCGCGAGGGCGTAGTCGGACGGGAAGTTCGACCGGACCACGGTGTTGGTGGCGGTCGGCTGGCCGACGACGTAGCCGCGCACGGTGGCCGACGCGCCGTTCTGCTGACCGATGGCCTGCGTCACGGTGATGGGCGTGGCACCCGAGGCGGTGGTGGGCACGAGCAGGGTCGCGATGACGGTGACGCCGGCCGCGAGCAGGCCGGTCACGCGCCAGGGGAACTTTCGCACGGTTGGGTGTCCTCTCCCCGAAAGCGGCGTCGCAGGGTGACAGCGCGAGGCATAGGGCATGACTGTGCGTGATCGTTGGCGCTGATCACCCAGGCAGGATCGCACGAAAGTGACCACTATCGAGTGAATCGTTCCCGACGGCAGGGTGGCCGCTTGGGGTGGCATGTGCCGTGCGGGGCGGTTCTTCGGACGGGTTAGGGTCCGGGAGGAGACGGCGTTGGAGGACCTGGTTCGATGATCGACTCGTTGGCCGTGGCACTGACCGTGCTCGCGCTCGTGGCGGCTGCCTGGGCGGTGCTGCTGGTGGTGCTGGACAAGCCGTTGACGCTGGAGACGAAGCTGACGCTCGGCGTCGCGGGTGTCGTGGTGCTGCTCGAAGTCGGGCTGCTCGCGCAGGCCGTCATCGGGGTGGTGAAGCTGATCGGGCTGGACCGGGAGATCTCCGGACCGACGTTCGTCGGCTACCTCGTCGGACCGGTGCTGGTGCTGCCGCTGGCCGGGTTCTGGGCGCTGGCCGAGCGGTCCCGGTGGGGCGCGGCGGTGCTGGTGGTCGGGTGCCTGAGCGTGCCGGTGATGATCCTGCGGCTCCAGCAGGTGTGGAGCGGGCATGCCTGACGCCCTGGCCACCGCCACCCGGTCCGGTCCGGGGCGGCTGCTGATCGCCGTCTACGGGATCTTCGCCATCGCCGCGACGTCGCGGTCCGGCGTGCAGATCGCGACGCGCTTCGGCGACGCGCCGGTCGCGTACGTGCTGTCGGCGTTGGCGGCGGTGGTCTACGTGCTCGCCACGGTGACGCTCGCGGTGGGCAGCAGTGCGTCCCGCCGGGTCGCCTTCCTGTCGTGCGCGGTGGAGTTGACCGGCGTGCTGGTGGTGGGCGCGGTCAGCCTGCTGGTGCCGTCGTGGTTCCCGGACGCCACGGTGTGGTCCGGGTTCGGCATCGGCTACGGGCTGATCCCGCTGGTGTTGCCCGTGTTGGGGTTGTGGTGGCTGCGGCGGACGGCGGTCAGCCCGGGATCGGGATGACGGCGTAGGACAGCGCGGTGACGTCCGGGACGTCCTGGAACACGACGGCCACGCTGTTGGTGCACGTGGTGTCCGAGTACAGCTCCAGTGCCGCACCGTCGCCGAAGCCGCGTGCGGCGGAACGGGCCGGGGTGAAGCCCAGGCTGCTCACCAGTCGGCAGTGCCCCCAGGTGTGTGACAGGACCGCTTTGGTGCCGCCGAACTGGGGCGCGGAGAACAGGCAGTAGCCGCCCTCCAGGCAGTGCGGGCTCACCCCTGCCGCGGCCGGCGCCGCCGTGACCAGGCCGGCCGTGAGGACTGCGGCGCCGATGAACGCGATTCGCTTCATGTGCTCCCCCGAGACGAAGTCGACTGCCTCCTCACCATGCCGGCAAACGACCGCGCCCGGGTTCAGTCGAGGACGTCGCCGAGGGATTCCAGGACCACACGCAGGGTCTCCGCCAGGTGTGCGCGTTCGTCGGCGCTCAGGGCCGCGAGGATCCGCTGTTCGGTGGCCAGGTGGTCCGGCAGGGTCTCGTCGACCAGCGCGCGCCCCTGGTCGGTCAGGGCCACGACCACGCCCCGGCCGTCCACGACGCTCGGCCTGCGGGTGACCAGGCCGCGCGCCTCCAGCCGGTCCAGCCGCTGGGTGATCGCGCCGGACGTGACCATCGACGCGCGCATCAGCTCGGTCGGCGTCAGGCAGTGCGGTGCCGTGCTGCGGCGCAGGGTGGCCAGGACGTCGAAGGACGCCCGGTCCAGGCCGTGCCGGGCGAACGTGTCCCGCAGCTCGCCGTCGACCAGCCTGGACAGCCTGGACAGCCGTCCGATCACGGCCATCGGCGAGACGTCCAGGTCAGGGCGCTGCGCGTGCCACTGATCCAAAACCAGGTCGACGTGGTCAGCCATGCGAACTAGCTTAGCGGTGAGGCAAATCACCCGCCAGTTTGCTTAGCGGTGAGCTAGTTTGGCTTAGTGCTAAGCAATCGACTCGTCACCGCGCTGGGCCCGGCCATCTGGGGCACGACCTACTTCGTCACCACCGAATACCTGCCACCGGACCGTCCGCTGCTGGCCAGTGTGCTGCGGGCGCTGCCGGCCGGTCTGCTGCTCATCGCGATCACCCGGCGGCTGCCCAGCGGCGACTGGTGGTGGCGGGCGTTGATACTCGGGGCGCTGAACATCGGTGCCTTCCTGCCGCTGCTGTTCATCGCCGCGTACCGGCTGCCGGGCGGCGTGGCGGCGACCGTCGGCGCGGTGCAGCCGCTGATCGTGGCCGGGTTCGCGGCCGGACTGCTCGGGCAGCGGATGACGCTGCGGGTCGCCCTCTCGGCGATCGCGGGCGTGACCGGGGTGAGCCTGCTCGTGCTGCGGGCCAACGCACAGCTCGACTGGCTGGGTGTGGCGGCGGCGCTCGGCGGCGCGGTGGTGATGGCGGCCGGCGTCGTGCTCAGCAAGCGCTGGCAGGCTCCGGTGTCGCCGATGGCGAGCACCGGCTGGCAGCTGGTCGCGGGCGGTCTGCTGCTCCTGCCGGCGACGCTGCTGGTGGAGGGCGTGCCGGCGACGCTGACCGCGACGAACGTGGCCGGGTACGCGTACCTGACGCTGATCGGCGCGGCCCTCTCGTACAGCCTGTGGTTCCGGGGCGTGCGGCTGCTGCCGGCGACCGAGGTGACGTTCCTCGGCCTGCTCAGCCCGGTGGTGGCGACGGCCGTGGGCTGGCTCGCCCTCGGCCAGGACTTGACGTTGGCCCAGGTGTTCGGGGCCGTGATCGTGCTCGCCGCGCTCGTCGCGGCACAGACAGGGGGGAAGAACGGTGCGGATCACCGTGTTCGGGGCAGCGGGCGACGTGGGCAGCCGAGTGGTGACCGAGGCGTTGCGGCGCGGGCATGAGGTCACGGCCGTGTCCCGCAGGCCGCGCGAGGGCTTCCACGTCGGCGACGCGAGCGTGGCGGAGGACGTGGCGCGGTTGAGCGCGGGCCGGGACGCCGTGATCAGCGCGACCCGTCCGGCGGCCGGGCGGGGCCGGCACCGGAGAGGGTCGTGAGCCGCCCCTGTCCGGTGCCGGCCCCGACGTGGCGCGGCCGGGTGGCCGGAGCACGCTGTTCCGCCGGTCCACCGTCCGGCCCCGACTCAGTCCATGTACTCGATCGGGATGCTGGTGAAGCCCTGGACCTCGGTGGGCATCTTGAGCTGCTCCGCCTTGGCCGATGCGACCAAGGTGCGCAACATACTCGTCATCGCCTCCGTGATGGCGGTCCTGTTCCCGGTGGTGTCGTCGGCGATGAACGCCGCTTTTGTGGCGATTTTGGACAGCACGTCCGTTCGCGCCTCCCCGAACCCGTAGGTGATCACGTGCGGGTAGCGCCGCCAACTCGGTGCGACCAGGTTCCGGAACGCCGTCTCCCACCCGCTGTCGGTGGGGATGCCGTCGGTCAGCAGGAACACCGCCGGGCGCAGCACGCCTTTGCCGATGGCGTTCAGGTTCGGTACGTCCTGGTCGATGCGCTGTTGGATGAGCCGGAACGCGGCACCGTAGTCGGTCGCCCCACCGCAGGTGAACTGGGGCAGCGCCTGCAAGTCCTGGATATCCGTCATCTCCACCACGACCTGGGCGGTGGTGTTGAAGCTGACTATCGAGATGTGCGCGAACTCGGACACCCTGGGGTTTTCCACCAGCACGTCGTAGACCATCTCCAAGGTGTCGTTCAGCAAGCCCTCCTGCGACTTCATCGAGCCGGAAGTGTCGAACACGAGATAGGTGGGCAGACACTTGCTCTTGATGGCCGTTCCATGGTCGACGGCGTCAGCGGTCACAGGTCGTTCCTTTCGGCGGTTGTACGGTGTCAGAAGATTGCAGCGATGAGGGAAACGACGCCCCAGATAAGCAGTGCGATGACCACCAGGCCGCCGAGGGCCACGAACCAGTCCGGCAGCGAATCGGACGCCTTCGGCGGCGTGGCCGGACGGGAGTGCGCCCGCGGGGTCGACCGGGGATGCGTCGGTCTGGTCCCGGCCGGTTTGGGGCCGGCGGGCTTCTTCCCGGCCGGTGGCGTTGTCGCACGGGGCGGGACCGGTCGCGGGCGCGGGGCGGTCGGTGCGGGAGTCGGGCGCACCGGCCCGGTACTCGGTGCGGGCGGCCGTCCGACGAATTTCCAGCCGATGACGTTGCCGGGCGACGCGCCCGCGCCGCCCGGTGTCATGGCGTCGCAGATCGCCACGACCGACGGCCGTTCGGCCCGCCTTCCGGCGTTCACAACCCGCTCCAGGGTCCGCCCGAGATCGGGCAGCCCTTCAGCCGTGGACAGGCGCAGCACCGCCTCCAGGGCGACACCGACGTCACGCTCACCCGTCACGCACCGCATCACCAGCAGCGCCAGGCGGAATCGGTCGGTGTAGTTGTCGACCGGGACGCTCTCGGGGGTGAGCGGGTCCTCCCAGTTCAGCGTCTTCACCCACGGTCGGCGTCCGAAGGCACATCCGTCCACGTCGATCAGGTAGCCCCGGAACTCGGTGGGGCTCCACAGGGCATTGGCGTACGACCAGTCCGCATAGACGATCGCCTCGCGCTCCAGGACGGCCGCCACGGACGCGATGTCCTGGCACACCTGCAACCGCTGCGCGAACGTCGTGCCGGGTAGGCCACGCGACGTCTGCTGCCCGGACGACATGGCCAGCCAGTCGATGGCCAGCGGCTTCACCTTGCCCACGCCGGTGAGGCTGGTCAGCGCCGCGCCGAACTTCCTCGGTGCACGCGGGATAAGCACGCCGACCGTCGTACCCAGGTGGACCACCCGCGACATCGGCCAGCAACTCGACTCCAGGAGGCGCGCCGCGTCCTGTGGGCTGATCCGCTGGGGCAGCAGGATCAGCCGGTCCAGCCGGTCCGAGTCGTCCGGTCCGCACAGTTCCGGCCGGTAGCGCTTGAACAGCACCCCCGGGTCCCGGTGCAGCGGCACGACCTCCAGGGACTCGCCGTCGTCCTTGCTCAGCGGGTCGTCCAGCGGGCCGAGGTTCCCCAGCTCCAGCACACCCGCATACCGCTTGGACGTCGTCATCGACGGCCTCCGCACCACACCACGACTGCCGTGCGGTCGTCGAGTTGGCCCGGTGCCTCGAAGTTCACGTCGAGCACGAAGGACGCGAGCGGAGGAGGCGCGCTCCAGCGGTCGGCGAACCAGCGCGCGCCCGCCGTGCTGTCGGCGATCACGTCGCCCACGCCGTCGGTCACCACGGCGAACGCACCGGCCATAGGTACGTCGACCGGTTTCACCACCACCTGACGGGGATGATGCGGCAGGAACGCGTCGAGGGCGTTGCGGTCGAGACCGTGCTTCTCCGCGCCGGTCAGGCGCCGCCACCCACCGTCCAGCCGGAGCCAACAGCTGACATCGGCCAACGACGCCACGAGCACCGTTCGCGCCCCGTCTCCGCGTGTGGGCCCGGTCGGGCACACCACGACGATGAGTGCGGTCAGCACGTCGTCCGGCGAACAGCCCAGTTGTCCGGCAGCGCCGGCAACGTGCTTGGCAACGGTGGTGAACAGTTCGCCGAAATCGATGTCCCCGGCCCGCTTGCCCTCGTCGAGTTCCTTGCGCACGAGGTCGACGGCGGCGCGGACGGCGACCGTCGCGCCGATGTCGGAGCGCGCGGCAGCCGACATGCCGTCCGCGACCGCCACGACCAGGTGCCTGCGCTTGGCGTCACGGCCGAGGCGGTAGGCGTCCTGGCGGGCAGTGGCGGGCTCGCCGCAACGATGGTCCGGCCCGATTACCGACGCGGCACGGACGTCCAGGTCGCCCAAGCGGACCTCGTCGGCGGCCAGTCCGGGCTGGGACGGCTCCGCTGGGAGGCACCAGGACATGCGTGCGGCCTTCGGCGTACCGCCGAGGGTGGGCGGCACGAGGGTCGCCGCGTCCGGTGCGGTAAAGGCCGCACCGGCATCATGGGGAACGGCCGAGGTCCGCCGGACCGGAGGGTGCGTCGTCTCGACGTGATGTCGCTGTGGGTGGCCCGGGATGTCGTTCAGCGGTCGCTGGTGTCGATCCCGGACCGGAGTGCGGTGCGCCGCCGACGACCTGCGTTCGTCGGCCACCTGGTCGTAGGGTTCGTCCGCGAGCCGGACGGGCGCGGCCTGGTTCAGCCGGGTGATCGGGGCTGCTCGCCCCTGGTCGGCACGCGCCCGGCGGTCGTCGTGGTCGTACGCCTGGCAGCCCGGTGACGAGGTCGGCCGCGCGGCCTGGTCGGTCGAGCGCCGGTCCGTACCGCAGGACGCCATCCCGTCGTCGGCCGATACACCGTGCCGGGGAGTCGAAAAATGCTTCCCGTCGTAGTCGGCCCCCGTGGTACGTCGACCGAGGAGGTACTCGAGCACCCGTCGCCACGAACTGCGGTCGCCGTCCTCCGGTGGTCGGCTAGTTTCCCTTGCCAACTGACTTCCACCTCGCTACGCCGCCACCGGTACCGCTGTCCGGCCAGGGTGTGCCGCCCGCCGTCGGCGGCTCGTCCGGCCGGGATTCGACGTCGGTCGGCGGGCTTGCGGTGACCGGGGTGCCCTGGGAGGTGTTCGCCGGGGGTGGGTTCCCCGCCGCCGGGGCGCCGATCGCGAGCCATCCGGCGGTGCCCGGCGTGTCGATCGGCGACGGCCGGACCTGACCGCCCAACGCGGTGGTGCTCTGCTGGACCAGTGCCCGCGCGAGGTCGTCGAGGTCGGTGTTCTGGATGATCTTGCGATCGAGCAGTTCACGGAGCAGATCACCCCGGCGCTGCTCCGACGCGTCCCGGTCCTGCTTGATCAGGTTGATCAGCGATCCGGTGTCGCCCCGGTGCGTGGTCAGGTGCATGATCAGCAGGCCGTTGTCGCCTTTCAGGGCACGGCGGGTCGCCTCGATCCGCGCCTGCTCGATGTCGCTCTCGTAGCCCGTGTCACGGCGAGTCTGCAACAGCGCACGGGTCTTGTCGTCCAAGGTGAGCCGCGCCGCGAACCGGTTGACCGTGATGCCCTCGGGCAGTTCACGCACGGCGGTGCCGACGATCTGGTTGATCTCGTCGTCGGCCTCCGCGCACTCCTCCACGCGGTAGCGCCGGCTGATGCGGCGCATCTCGCCCAGCAGCGTGGACCGCACCAACGCCCAGCCGTCCCGGACGTCGCGCTCGACCACCTTGACCGGGTCGGTCACCCGCCAGCCCACATCCATCGAGCCCTGGAACTCGAAGGCGTCCTCCCTTGCCGGCAGCGAGACCTGTTCGGTGTGGAACTGGTCGGCGATGTTCACGTCGTAGCGGCGTCGGTAGCGGCTCATCGCACCGAGCCGCGAGACCGGCACCAGGCTGTTGTCCCCGAGGAGGCAGACGACGGCCACGCCCGCGGGTTCCAATGGCCGTTTGCGGAAGAGTGCCGCCGGCAGTTCGTCGTGGGCGCGCACCAGTTGCGCGGGTTGGTTCCATTGCTGAACACCCGGCCCTTGCGGTGGGTGGGTCACCTGTGAGTTCCCCCTTGGGTGAGGACGGAGAGCAGTTCGGTCGCCGTGCGGTGGGCGCTGGTCGACGAGTCGGACTTCGCCCATGCGGACGCACGCTGGTGCAGCCGCGCCGCGACTCGGCGGTGCACGCAAGCCGATCCCATGAGTCCCGCGAACACCTGACGCGCGCGTTCGTCAGGCTCGACCATCGCCGCCCACTCGTCCAGGACGGTGAGCGAGAGTTCGAAGAAATCGGCGGAGTTCAGCGACCAGGCCCAGAGCTCGGATAGGAAGCGCTGGAGTCCCTGGTCGCAGTACCCGAGCCAGAGCAGAGCGGGCCACTTGACCCGCCCGGACGGCGTCGGGCGTTCGACGGTCAGATCGGCGGCGAGGAACATGAAGGCCAGGTGGGCCACCACGGGACGCATCTCCGTGCGGCTGCCTGCCCAGTCCCGGACCAGGCCGAGCACCCGGCGCGCGGTGGTCTCGCCCCGTGCCGACACCAGGTCGGTGAGGCTGAGGCACACCGCCTCGATGACGTCGAAGTCGTCGTCCTCCGACAACGCCTCCAAAGTGGACAATGTGGTGTCCAGCGGCACCAGGCCGATGTTCACGCCGTAGGCGCGGGCCGCCGTCGCCCGCAGCTCGGCACTGCCGTGGCCCCACTCCTCGACCAGGTTGCGCACCGCTCGCGTGAGGGCTTCGCCGTGGTCTTCGGCCGGCCCGACGAGAGCGACCGCCGCGGCCTCCCTGCGCTCCGGGTCCCGACTGCGCGCCCAGCGGGTGAGCACCTCGTGCCGCATGTGGTCGTAGGCGATGGCGGTGAACACTCCGACCGCCGTCGCCGCGCGGATGCGGACCGCTTGGTTCGGGTGGCCGCCCAGGTCGCGCAACCAGGCGAGCAGGCCTCCCCGCGCCCGGTCGTGCTCCTCCCACACGTGCCGCAGCACCCGCACCGGGAACGACGAGTCCGTGTACCGCACGACCTCGGCGGTCACCGTTCCGTAGGCGGTCGGCACTTCTGTGCGCTCCACCTCCGCCTTGAGCTTGTGCAGCCGGCCGGCCCGCCCGTCCCCGAACGGGCTTGCCGCCTCGGGAACGGCTTTCGTGGCGACCGCGGTGGCACCTGCCACGTCGAACTTGCGGTGCAACTGAAGGCCCGTGTCGGCGACGGTCTCGTAGGGCAGGCCGTTGAAGATCGACAACGCAATCGCGAAGCACTGGAGGTGCAGTTCGTCCAACCCGCCGAACCAGCTGACGAACTCCTGCTCGTTGACGTAGGTCAGGCGGTCGCCCACCCGGTCCGCGACCCGTTCCGGTTGGTCCGCGTGGTCGGCGATCAACCTCGCCAGCTCGGCGGCCTTGGCCAGGGACGCTCCCGGCGGCAGTTCGCGATCCACGAGCCGCCCGACGTCGTCCCGGCCGAGCAGGAGGTCGACGAGGTCCGGTCGGGTCCGTAGGCGTCGGCGCAGGTGCTTGTCGAGCACTCGGCGCGGCTCGGCGCGCACCGGGAGGTCGACCACGTACCTGGCGATGCCTCCGTCGGTGAACGTGGTCTCCGGTCGGACCGTCACCACGATCCGGCTGCGCAGCCGTTCCGCGTCGGCGGCCAACCGTTCCAGGTCGAACGCGGTGAGCGTCGCGGCGGACGACGACGACAGGTCGGTGAGCACGTACGCAGCCGACTGCTCGAGGTCCGCGGAAGTCAGCTTGTCCAGGCGGGTTTCCGGGTTCAGCCCGAACACCTTGGACGGTGCCCCGGACTCCGCGACCAGCGCGAGGGCGAGGGCTGCCTTGCCGTACCCGGCGGATCCGCGCACGATCACGAGCCAACGGCCGGCCCACTCGCGCAGCGGCACACCATCCGGCGGCACGAACGTCTCCCGGCACTCGACCAGGACTTCGTCCGCCATATTCACCGCGCCGAGCGCGGTCGTCTGCCGCTCTCCCTGGTACACGTTGAAGACGTCGCCGTTGATGGCGTCGCGGAAGTTGGCCGAGCCCTCGAACGTAGTGCCCGCGAAAGTCTGCCGTGCTTCGCGTACCTGGTTGTTGAGCGCCGCCGACGTGCCGGGGTTCGCGGCTGCGGCGCTGATGCCCTGTCCCACGTCGGCGGCGTTGCGCGACGGCGTCTCGACGGGTGGTGGGGGCTGAGGCGGCTCGGCCTCCGACGGCGGGGTCGGCGGGACGTGTTCGCTCATGTCGCCCCCGCGTCTGTCCGGTGGTTGACCTGGTCTCCCTGGATGGCGTCGTGCATCCGCACCGGTCCGTTGAACTGGAACCCGATCGAGGACCGGGCGGCCGGTCCGCCGGGTGTTGCATCGGCGGTGGCCCCACCGTTCGTCGTTGCGCCGCGGATGTGCAGCCAAGCGTGGTCGTCCACCTCCTTGGCGACGAACGGCACGCGCGTGAACGCGAACTGGTCGACCAGAACCGGGTCCTGCCGCACCACGGACCGGTACCAGTGGTCGGACACGACGACGACGAGGTTGGCGTCCGGGGTCGCCGACAACAGGTCGCGCGCCTGCTGGAGGTCCGCCAACCGGCACGCGGTGTTCAGGTCGGTGCCGATCCAGCCGTGTTCGTCACGGGCCACCTCGCCCGCGTGCAGTGCCAACCGGAGCCGCATCCGAACAGGCTCGGCGCTGCGGCGCGCGTACCGGGCCAGGTTGCGGTCCAGCCGTTCCACCAGCGCCTCGGTCACGGCGATCTTCGGCACCGTCGCCGGCACGAGAAGGATGATGCTGTCACCGCGGTCCTGGGACTCGCACGTCGACCAGTCGATACCCGCCTGCTCCACCGCGTCCCGCAGCACGTCGTACATCCGCCCGCGCAGCCAGCGCTGATCGTCGTCGGCGCGCCGCCCGAAACGCTCGATGTCGACAATCACAAATGTCGCGTGGGTTGCTCTCTTGTCCACCATGAGGATTCGCACTACCTCCGAGACCTGACGACGTTGTCCGGACACCGCCGACCGCCGCGCTTCACCGTGGTTCGACCGCCGGGCGAGGAAGTCGCCGGCTCCGGTCGCGCATCATCGCGTCGATGCCCCTGCGTGACATCGACCGCACTCTGCTACACGGAACGCGCGACGACTCCGCACAACGGCGGAATTCAGAACGGAATTCCGGCTACATCGCGTAGCGCCGGTAGGTCCACCAGGGTGATGAACCGATAGCCGACCTCGATCAGCTTCTCCGACTGGAGATCCGCCAGGTGCTTCTCGACGGTGCGCTTGGCCAGGCCCGCGAGCGAGCCGAGTTCGACCTGGGTCAGCGAGACGCCGATCGTGCACCGGTCGCCGACCACCCGTCCGTACGAGTCACCGATCTCCAGCAGCACCCGGGCCAGTCGAGAGGCGGCAGGCCGCGCCACGAAGTCGACCCGGCGCCGATCGGACCACCTCAACCGTTCACCGATCATCCGGGTGACTTCGCGAACGCTCTCCGAGGTCTTGCCGAAGAACGAGTTGAACTCGTCCCGGCTCAACCACCGTGTGCGCACGTCGCCGCACGCGATCACGCTGGCCGAGCGGACACCGCCGTCGATCGCCGCGAGTTCACCCACGAGATCGCCGCCAACGCGCACCGCCAGCAACGCGTCGGCACCGTTCTCGGAACTCGCGACGACCTTCACGACGCCACGCAACAGGAGCAGGGCGTGGTTGTCACCATCCCCGTGCCGGAGCAGGTATTCGCCCGCCGAGTAGGTACGCGGGTGGCCGAGTCGGAGGAGTTCTCCCCGCAGGCCCGGGCTCAGCCGTCGCATCAGGGTCGGCGCGGGCCAGTGGCCGCCGTCCGGCGAGTCGGGCACAGGTTCCTCCACGTGAAGCGGTGCCGGCCCAGGTTCACGCGATCCACCGGCCGCGACAAGGCCCATCCCGGTGATGCGGCGCGAACTTACGCCGACGGCGCCTCCCCGCCGCCGACGCCGGGAATGAGCAGCCCTCGGAATTCCGGTCCGGCGGTCGGACTGCGAGACTGCCGAGGCAACACTTTCGCGGCGGGTGGACACGAAGAGGCATGACGACCGAAGACCCTGACGACCGCGCGCTGTGGTCCCAGGCCGTGGCGGGCAGTGGGTTCGCGTTCGGGGTGCTGTTCGACCGGCACGCCAAGGCGGTCTACAACCACTGCTTCCGGCTGACCGCGTCGTGGGCCGCCGCCGAGGACCACCTCCAGGACACGTTCCTGGTGGCGTGGCGCAAGCGGGACCGGGTGCGGCTGGAGCACGAGTCGGCGCTGCCGTGGCTGCTGACCGTCGCCACCAACGTGGTGCGCAGCGACCGGCGGACGATCGCGCGGCGGCTGCGGCTGTTCCGCCGCGTGCCGGTCGAGCGCCCGGTGCCCGACCACGCGGACCAGGTGGCGGCCAGGGTGGACGACCAGCGGCGGATGCTGATGCTGCTGGCGGCGGTGGAACGGTTGCCGCGCAACGAACGCGAGGCGCTGGCGATGTGCGTGTGGTCGGGCGTCTCCTACCTCGAAGCGGCGGCGGCGCTGGGCATCGCGGAGAGCAGCGTGCGCGCCCGGGTCAGCAAGGCGAAGGCCCGGCTCACCAGGCTCCTCGCCGACCACCCCGAGGCCGTCCCACTCACCTCGCTCACCGTGGAGGACCGATGAACAGCACGCTGCCCCCGGCCCGTGACCTGCCGCCCGGTCGCCAGGCAGAGATCCGCGCCGAACTCGAACATGCCGTGACCGCAAGGAGTCCCGTCCGCTTCGCACCTCTGGTCGCGGCGGCGGTGGCGGTGGCCGCCGTGGTGGCCGCCGTGACGTTCCTGGCTCCGTGGCAGCGGAACGACACCGTCACGCCCGCCCAGCCCGCGCCCACCCCGCCCACCCCGACCGGGCCGGTCGTCAAGGCCCTGTCGTCGCACCGGATCGCCGAGATCGAGGCGGGCTGCGCCGCCATCGCGGGCGTGAAGGGCAAAGCCACGCTGTACCAGTACATCGAGGACGAGGTCGGCAAGTACAGCCTGCTCTACACCGACGACACCGCGCTGGGCTGCACGATCGACGGACCCGACCTGCCCTACAACGCGTCTTTCGCCACCGGTCGCACGCTGGACTGGCTGCCGGGCGTCCTCACCGTCGACCAGAACGGCACCACGTCGGGCGGCGACGTCCCGGGGAACAAGGAGATCTACCGGGGACAGCACGGCTGGCGCGGCGTGTCCGGGCGGGTCACCCCCGAGGTCACCCGGGTCACCTTCACCAACGACGGCCGGACCGTGGAGGCGACCGTGGCCAACGGCACCTACGTGGCCCGGATCGTGCACCCGGCCACGTGGGTCCCGCCGACGGAGGC
>CBHFOL010000103.1:0-23209 GCA_965995405.1 uncultured Saccharothrix sp. | reverse complement strand
CACCAGGTGGGCACCACCCCAGTCCCACCCGGCGAGCTCGGCCAGCGACTCCTCGAACGCGTGCGGGTCGTGCTCGCGACGCGGGGCGGAGTGGATCTCCACGGCCAGGACCGCCGCGCGTGCGGCGTCGTCGTTCAGCTTCGCCACGGCGTCCCGCAGCCGCCCGCACACGTCCAGGGCGGCGCGCCGGCCCGCGTTGTCGGCTGACGCCAGGCCGAACGCGGGGTTCGCCGCGAGATGCATCACGGTGGCCGGGATCGCCGTGACGACCAGGTCCCACTCCGCACGGAGCCCGACGGCCGGAAGGCCGGTCGCCGAGCCGGCGAAGTGATCCGCGAACGGCAGTTCGAACCCGCCGAAACGGGGGTGTTCCGCGATTTCCCGGTAGAACCGTTCCTCCTGCGCCGGATCACCGGTCGACGGCGATCCGGAGTAGGCCCCGACAATGAATTTTCGTGGAATCGACGCGCCAGTGCTCATACGTCGATACAAAGGCTTCGACCGTTCCATGTCAATGCGGAAATTAGTCGTCACGACCAGTCTACGACGGCACCGAGGATCGTCCGGTCCCCGGAGTCCAGGCGCTGGTAGAGCGCGGCCAGTTCGTCCGGCCGCAGTCGGTCGGTAATGACCGGGTTCAGGTCGAGCCGGCCCTGTGCCATGCATTCCAGGAGATAGTGCAGCGCACGTTGGACCGACCAGGTTCCGGTGTCGTGGGGCCCGTCGTCCCACGGGTGGTTGGCGCAGCCGATGATGCGGATGCCCTCGTAGTGGAATCGTGCCGGGAAGGTGAACAACCGTTCGTGCAACGCGGTTCCGGTCCGGGATCGGGGAAGGTCCCGGTACACACCGAGAACGGAGATCCGGCTGCCCTTGCGGCACACTCGCGCGGCGGTGTCGAGCCCTTCCCACGCTCCGCTCGTCTCGACCACGAGATCGATGCCGTCCGGTGACGCCGCGGCGATCCGGTCCGCCAGCCCGGGGTCTCGGGCGTCCCGCGCCGCAAGCCCGATGCCGGCGGTCAGCCGGAGGCGGTGCTCGTCAACGTCGAGCGCGTGCACCCGGGCACCGCACAAGGACGCCACCAGCGCGGTGCAGACACCGACCACGCCCAGCCCGACCACGGCGACGTTCTCCCCCGCCTGATAACTCCCCGCGTGCAGGCAGTACAGGCCCAGCGTGCCCAGGTACGCCAGCGCGGCCTGATCCGACGCGACGCCGTCCGGTACCCGCACGGCGCGATGCTCCGGGACAACGGCCGCGTGCCCGTGCGGGGCCACGGCGAAAACCCGGTCACCGATGTCGAACGTCCTGGCCTCCGGGCCGGTGGCGGTCACCACGCCCACCGCCAGATAGCCCGGACTGCGCATGAAATCGGTGGGGCCGGACCGGAACGCGTGGAGTTCGCTGCCCGCGCTGACCGCGCTGACCTCGATCCGGATGGCGATCTCGCCCCGCGCGGGCTCCGGTGCCGGCACGTCCCGGAGTTCCATCGCCCGCGGCCCGGTGAGTGTCCACTGTTTCATTCAATGCCTCGCTTGGATCGGCCACTGCTCGACGGCGGTGTCGCCGTCGACCACGGTGAGCACGCTCCACATGTTCACCGCGCCGCACGCGTGATTCGGCACGATCCGGAGCAGGTCCCCGACGCGCAGGTCCGACACCCCGGGACCGGTGAGGTAGCCGTGTTCCTCGTTCGCCCGCCGGAATTCCAGGTGATCCCCGGTGGTCGTGCGGACGGTGCCGAAACCGTTGCCGGTGTTGGCGGGATCGGAACTCATCGCCTTCAGCCCCGCGTCGATGATCGCGGTATCGCCGCGTTGCGTGCTCACCACGCGGGTGAGCACGGTCAGCGCGCAGCGATCCGGATCGGCACCGAGGGCCACCTGGTTGGCGTCGTAGAACACGTACGTGCCGGGCCGGGCTTCCGTGACACCGGGTACGAACGGCGCGGAACTCACGCCCGGCGTGGAGCCCACCGACACGATCGGGCACGGGTGCCCGGCGGCGGTGAGGGCTTCGGCGACCTCCACGACGGTCTTCCCGACCTGGTGCCCGGCCCGCTCCATTCCCGGACGGTCGCCGACGTACCCCGCCAGGTGCCCCTCGTGGGTCAACACACCCCGCAGGACCAGGTGAGGCAGCCGGGCGAGCTCACCCGCCAGCGCGACCGCGTGCTCCGGGGCGACGCCCGCGCGACCGAGCCCGGTGTCGACCTCGATCAGGTACGGCACCCGGACCGCGGCCTCCGCTGCCGAGGCCGCGAGGGGCGATGCCGCCTCGATCGAGTCCAGCGCCACCATCACCGATCCGCGGGTGTTCGCCGTGATCGCGAACGCGACCTTGGCCGGGCCGACCGGCTGGTGCGCCCACAGCAGGTCATTCACCCCGGCCGACTGGAGCAGGTCCACCTCCGCCGGGGTCGAGCAGGTGAAGCCGATCGCGCCGTGGTCGAGTTGCCGTCGTGCCACCGACAGGCACTTCGAGGTCTTGAAGTGCGGGCGCAGCGCCACTCCGGCGGTCCTCGCCAGCCCGGCCATGGCCTCGATGTTCCCGCCGAGGACGGTGCGGTCGGCCAGCAGCGCCGGGGTCGGCAGGTCCCGGATCGGTACCGGCAAGGGCGGCCCGGTTGTGGTTGGCACGGTCATGCCAGCCCCAGTGATTCGCGCGGGTCGGTGTCGATGATCCGCTCGATTGTCCCGGCCGCCACCCCGGGCAGTCCCTTGATCTCCACGTCCGTGATCGCCCGCAGGGCGGCGACCGCCTCGTCCGGCGTCCACAATGGATAGTCGGAGCCGAACAGCAGTTTGTCGGTCACGCCCCACTCCTGGGCGCGGACCAGCGCCAGGAAGCAGTCCAGCGGGCGGGACCAGTTGGCCGACACGTCGGCGAACACCTTCCGGTTCTTCCGGAGCACGACCACGGTCTCGCGCTGCCACGGGTGTCCCATGTGGGCGATGATCTGCGGCAGGTCCGGGTGCCGGGAGGCGACCGCGTCGACCAGCAGCGGGTTGGTCAGCGCCAGGTTCCCGGCCGGGCTGGGCGTGGTGCCCATGTGCCACAGCACCACCAGGCCCGCCTCGGTGGCCGCCGTGTAGAACGGGTCGTACGCCACGTCGGCGGGGTCGAACCCGGCGAGCACCGGGTAGAGCTTGATGCCGCGCAGGCCCCGGGCGATCCCGTCCGCCATCTGCTCCAGCACGTCCGCGTCGGTCGGGTCCAGCGACATGAACCCGATGGTCTCGGTCGCGGTCTCCGCGCAGAACCTGGCGACGAACTCGTTCGGGGTGTCGACGCCGACGGCGGTCGCGCGCAGACCGAACACGAACGCCGCCCGCACGCCCTTCATCGCCCGGTCGTACTCGTCCGGGCGCACGTCCGGCCAGTCCTTGCCGTACACCGGCCGCCAGTGGTCGTGGAACTCGCACCCCCAGTGCTCGGCCAGCAGGCAGTGGGTGTGGACGTCAATCATTCGAGCTCCTTTCCGGCAGCAGCGAACGGTGGACGACCCGGAGCCCGGCGATCAGGTCGAGGTTGTCCGACATGGACGCGGCGGTCGCGTTCAGGTGATCGAGGTACCGGGCGCGCTGGTCGGGCCCGAACTCGCCGGACGGCCCGGCCACGCTGATCGCCGCCAGCCACCTGCCGTCGACGACGAGCGGGACCGCGATGCAGCGCATTCCGGCGCTGAACTCGTTGTCGTCCAACGCGTAGCCGTTCTCCCGGATCGCGGCCAGGTTCTCGGTCAACGCGGCCAGCCCGGTGATGGTGTGGTCGGTTCGGCGTTCGTACGGTTCGGCGGGCAGGTGCCGCCCCAGTTCCGCGTCGGCCAGCCCGGCGAGCAGCAGTTTGCCCAGGCCGGTGCAGTGCGCCGCCGCGCGGGAGCCGGTCATCGCCATGAACCGCAGCGGCCGGTCGGGTTCCTCGACGCACAGGTGCAGCACCTGGTCCCGGTCGAGCACGCCGAGGTTGGCGGTGTGCCCGGCGATCTCGGCCAGCGCGGCGAGCTGTTCCCGAGCCGACGCGGCGACGTCCAATGTGGACACGTACGCGGTGGACAGGTCCAGCAGCTTGTGGCCCAGCCGGTACGCCGACCGGTCGTCCACCCGCACCACGTACCCGGTTTCGGCCAGCACGCTGAGCAGCCGCACGAGGGTGCTCTTCGCCAGCCCGGTGTCACCGGAAAGGTCGTTGAGGGACAACGGGCGGCGCGCGGCGGCGAGGATCTCCAACAACGCCAGTCCGCGAGCCAGCGCGTGCGCGTGGTAGTTCGCGGCGGCGGGCTTCGCGTCGTCGACCGATCCACGCCGGCCCCGTGCGGTGGGTCGTGTCATGTCATTCTCCCATTCTGGCCGAGTGCGCGCAGAACCTGTCCGGGCCGTGCGGTGGTGTGGGCGCTCCCGGCCACCACCACCACGGACCCGTTCACCACCACCGCGTCGATACCGGCGGGAAACCGGTGGGGTGCGGTAAAAGTACTCCGATCGGCGATCTCGGCAGGGTCGAACACCACGATGTCCGCCGCCATGCCGGTGGCCAGCGTGCCCCGGCCGGGAATCCGGAACACCGTCGCGGGCAGGCCGGTGCACTTGTGGACCGCCTGCTCGATCGTCAGCTTCCCGGCTCCCACGTACCGGTCGAGCAGTCGGGGGTAACAGCCGTACGACCGGGGATGGGGGGTGCCGACGCCGGTCACCCCGTCCGGGTCGAGCGCGAACCCGTCCGACCCGATCACGACGGCCGGGTGGGACAACGCGGCCCACAGGTCGTCCTCGGACCGGCCGAAAGCCACCATCGCCACCGCGTTGCCCAGGTCGGCGACCAGGTCGAGCAACACGTCACCCGGGTCGGCGGCGCGTTCGGCGGCGATCTCGTCCAGCCCACGGCCGGACAGCGCGGCGGCGGCACCGGGTGCCGAACTGACGACGATGTCGGCCGTGTCCCAGTGGCGGTCCGCCCATTCGCGGTGGATCCGCCGCCGCACGTCCGCGTCACGCAGCCGCGCCCGCATCGCGTCGACGCCCCCGTCATGCGCCCAGCCGGGCAGCAACTGGGACAGGTTCGCGCTCCCCGCCAGGTACGGGTACACGTCGGCGGTGATCAGCGCGCCGCGATCCCGTGCGGCGTCGATCAGGTCCAGCGCCGTGCGGACCGCGCCGTGATTGCGGCGGCCCACGGCGGCGAGGTGCGAGATCTGGGTCCGGCACCCGGTCGCCTCCGCCACCCTGATGGCCTCCTCGACCGAACCGAGCAGACCGTCGGCGTAGTCCCGGACGTGCCAGGTGAAGATGCGATCCCGTTCGGCCACGACCCGTGCGAGGGTAAGCAACTCGTCCTCGTCCGCGTAACAGATCGGTGCGTAGACGAGCCCGGTGCTCAGGCCGAGCGCACCCGCGTCCAGCGCGTCCGCGAGCAGCCCGCACATCCCCGCCAGCGCTGCGGAGTCGGCGCGCCGGGCGGCGAAGCCCAGCACGGCGGAGCGCAACGGCACGTGCCCTACCAGCGCGGCCACGTTGACGGCGGGACGGGCCGTGTCGAGCGCGTCCAGGAATCCCCCGAACCCCGTCCACCCGAAGGCGACGTCCGGGTCCAGGTCGATGAACCCGATCGCGGCCCGCAGGCCGGCGAGGTCGACCCCATCCCCCAGCGGCGCGGCCCCGAGACCGCAGTTGCCGACCACCTCGGTGGTGACGCCCTGGCGGACCTTGCTGTGCGCCGCCGGGTTGCTCAGGATCGCGAGGTCGGAATGGCCGTGCACGTCGATGAACCCGGGGCACACCACCCGGCCGGCCGCGTCCACCACCCGGCGTGCCGGCTGCCGGATCTCCTTGTCCACCATCGTGATCACGCCGTCGTGCACGGCGACGTCGGCGTGCCGGGCGGGCCCGCCGGTGCCGTCCACGACGAGCCCGCCACGGACCAGGAGGTCGATCACCGCGCACCGGCCAGGAAGACCGCTTCGACCTCGACGGGACTGCCCAGCGGCAACGCCGCGACCCCGATCGCGGCACGGGCGTGCTCACCCTGCGGGCCGAAGACCGACAGGACGTGCTCGGTGGCCGCGTCCGCCACGAGGTGCTGATCCTGGAAGTCGGGTGTGCCGGCGACGTAGACGGTGAGCTTGACCGGCGTGACGGCGTCCAGGGAACCGGTTGCCTCCCGCACCGCGTCCAGCACGTTCTCCGCGCACTGCCGGGCGCAGGCCCGCGCGGTGTCGAGGTCGACGTCGTCGCCGACCCGGCCGTGGGCGAGCAGAACGCCGTCCCGAACCGCGACCTGCCCGGAGGCGTACAGCCAGTCACCGGCCCGGCGGACGACGGCGACGCGGGGACGCTGGGCGGAACTCATGCGCTGACCTCCAGAATGGGTTTCTCCTCGGGAAAGTGGCAGGCACTGGGGTGACCGGTGCCCAGCCGGTCCAGCAGGGCCGGCTCCTCCTCGGCGCACCGGGCCTGCGCCTTCCAGCACCGGGTCCGGAACCGGCAGCCGGACGGCGGGTCCGCCGGGTTCGGCACGTCGCCGGTGAGCACGATCCGGTCCCGGGAGCCGCGCAGGTCCGGGTGCGAGACCGGCACGGCCGACAGCAACGCCCGGGTGTAGGGGTGGCCGGGCCGGTCGAAGATCTCCGCCCGGGTGCCGACCTCGACGATGCGGCCCAGGTACATCACGGCGATCCGGTCGCAGATGTGCCGCACCACGGACAGGTCGTGCGAGATGAACAGGTACGACAGGCCCAGCCGCCGTTGCAGCTCGGCCAACTGGTTGATCATCTGCGCCTGGATCGACACGTCCAGCGCGGACACCGGTTCGTCCAGCACGAGCAGCCTCGGCCCGAGCGCCAGCGCGCGGGCGATCCCCACGCGCTGCCGTTGCCCGCCGGAGAACTCGTGGGCGTACCGGTTGCCGTGTTCCGGGGACAGGCCGACCAGGTCCAGCAGTTCCGCCACCCGCTCGCGACCGCCGTCCCGGTACCGGCCGTGCACGCGCAGGGGTTCCGCGATGATGTCGTGGACGGTCATCCGGGGGGACAGCGACGAGTACGGGTCCTGGAACACGATCTGGAACTCGGTCCGCAACGGCCGCAACTCGTCGGCGGGCAGGGTGGCGAGATCCTTGCCGTCGAACAGGATGCGCCCGGCGGTCGGGGAAGCCAGCCGGACCACGAGCCGGCCCGTGGTGGTCTTGCCGCACCCGGACTCCCCCACCAGGCCCAGCGTCTCGCCCTGGTAGAGGCTGAGGTCGACCCCGTCGACCGCCTTCACCGCCCCGGACTGCCGGCGGAACACGCCGGACCGGATCGGGAAGTGCTTGACCAGTCCCTCCAGCCGGAGGATCTCGCCGGTCATCCGATCGTCACCTCCGCCGCCAGCTCTTCGTGGAAATGGCACGCCGTCACGTGGCCCGTGCCGACCGGGACCGGTTCCGGCCGCTCGGTCCGGCAACGGTCACGACTGCCCGCGAGCGCGCAGCGGGGCTGGAACGGGCAGCCGGGCGGCGGGTCGAGCAGGCTCGGCGGGCTGCCGGGGATGGGCTGGAGCTCGCCCACGTCGGTGTCCATCCGGGGTTTGCTCGCCATCAGGCCGATCGTGTACGGGTGCCGCGGCGCGGTGAAGATCGTGCGCACGTCACCCTGCTCGACCACCCGGCCCGCGTACATGACCACGACCCGGTCCGCCAGCTCGGCGACCACGCCGAGGTCGTGCGTGATCAGGATGGTCGCGGCCTCGGTCTCCCGCTGGGCCTCGCGCAGCAGTTCCAGCACCTGGGCCTGGATCGTGACGTCCAGCGCCGTGGTCGGCTCGTCGGCGATCAGCAGCGCGGGCCCGTTGGCCAGCGCCATCGCGATCATCGCGCGCTGCCGCATCCCGCCGGAGTACTCGTGCGGGTACTGCCGGTACCGGCTGTCCGGGCTCGGCACCCCGACCCTGGCCAGCAGGTCCAGCACCCGTCGCCGGGCCCCGGCGGAGTCCACTGTGGAGTCGTGCAGCCGGATCGCCTCGCCGATCTGCTTGCCGACCGGGATCACCGGGTTCAACGCGGTCATCGGGTCCTGGAAGATCATCGCGATCTCGCCGCCCCGGATGCCCCGCAGCTCCCGGGGCGGGAGCGAGCGCAGGTCCCGGCCCCGGAACCGGACGGCTCCCCGGGTGATCCGGCCGGGCGGCCGGATCAGGCCCAGCGCCGACATCGCGGTCACGCTCTTGCCGGACCCGGATTCGCCGACCACGCCGACGATCTCGCCCGGCCGGATGTCGTAGGACACCCCGTCGACCGCGCGGACCACCCCGTCCTCGGTCCGGAACTCCACCGCCAGGTCGTCGAACGCGAGCAGCGGCTCGTCGGTGACGGACATGCTCACCTCCCTCCGCTCTGTCGCGGGTCGAAGGCGTCCCGCAGTCCGTCGCCGACGAAGTTGACGCTCAGCACGGTCAGCGCGATCGCCAGTCCGGGCGGGATCCACAGCCACGGCGTGGTCCGGATCAGGGTGAGGTTCTGGGCGTCGGTCAGCATGTTCCCCCAGCTCGCCTGCGGCGCCTGCACGCCGAGGCCGAGGAAGGACAGCGCGGCCTCCAGCAGGATGGTCTGGGCCACCAGCAGGGTCCCGACCACCGCGACCTGGGTCAGCATCGCCGGGATGACGTGCCGCGCGATGATCCACCGGCCACCCGCCCCGGCGGACCGGGCGGCCTGCATGTACTCCTGCTCCCGCAACGAGAGCGTCAGTCCGCGCACCACGCGGCAGGTGGTCGGCCAGCTCGACGCGCCGAACACCACGACGAGCATGGTCGCGCTGGGGCCGAACACCCCGGCGAGCACGATCACCACGATCAGCGGCGGGAACGACAGGATCACGTCCGCGGCGCGCATGATGACCGTGTCCACCACGCCACCGGCCATCCCGGCGATCGCGCCGAGCAGGAGCCCGACCACGACCGCGAGCAGGGCGGCGACCAGGCCGACGATGAGCGACACCCGGCCCGCGTGCACGACCCGGGCGAACACGTCCCGGCCGGAACCGTCCGTGCCGAACCAGTGCCCGCCCGACGGCGGCTGGTTGACCAGGTCCATGCTGACCGCGGTCGGGTCGAACCGGGCGATCAGCGGCGCGAACACCGACACCGCGATCAGCACGAGCAACAGCACCGCGCCGGTCACGGCGAGCCGGTTGCGCAGGAAACGGCGGAACGCGAGCCCGGCGGGTGATCGCCGGCCAGTGGGATTGGATGCAGTGGGGGCGGATTCAGCCGAGTCGGATACGGCGGTCATCGCAGGCGGATCCTCGGGTCGACGGCGGCACACAACAGGTCGGCGACGAGATTGCACAGCAGCACGAGCGCGCCGACGAACAGGGCGAACCCGACGACGACCGGGTAGTCCAGCTGCCCGGTCGAGCTCACCGCGAGCTGGCCGAGTCCCGGCCAGGCGAACACCTGCTCCAGCACGACGGTGCCGGAGAGCATCTGCGGGATGTAGATCATGACCACCGTGATGATCGGGATGAGGGCGTTGCGCAGCGCGTGCCGGAACAGCACCCGCGGTGGCGCCGCGCCCTTGGCCTCCGCGGTGCGGACGTAGTCGGCGGACAGTTCGGTGAGCATGGCTCCCCGGACGTACCGGACGAACGGCCCGGCCACGAGCAGGCCCAGGATCGACGCGGGCAGGATCAGGTGCCGCAGGATGTCGTCCGGGCCGCCGAGTCCCGGCGTGGACATGCCCGCCGACGGCAGCCAGCCGAGGGTCAGCGCGAACACCGAGATCCCGGCGATGCCGATGAAGAAGCTCGGCACCGAGATGGTGCCCAGGCTCAGGATCGCGGCGAGGTAGTCCACGAAGCTGTTCTTCCGCTTCGCCGCGACGATCCCGACCGGGATCGCGATCAGCAGCCCGATGGCCAGCGCCGTGCCCATCAGCAGCACGCTGGGGCCGAGCCGTTCGCCGAGCACCTCCAGCACCGGCCGCTGGCTCACGAACGAGAAGCCCAGGTCGCCGCTGAGGGCGTTGCCGAGCCAGCGCGCGTACTGCACCGCGACACCGTCGTCCAGGCCCAGCTCGGCCCGTTTCGCCGCGATGAACTCCGGCCCGGACGCCTGGATCTGCTCGGGGTTGACCATCATCCGGACCGGATCGCCCGGCGCGGCGCGGACCAGCAGGAAGATCGCGATGCTGATGAAGAAGAACACGACGATGTTGACCAGAACCCGTCGGATCACATAGGCGAGCAACCGCCATCACTCCTTACCGCCGCGAAGGGGGTCGGGACGCCCCCGGTGGCCCGGGGGCGTCGTGGTCAGCTCGCGATGGACCATTCGTCGGCGTTCCAGTAGCCGACCGTGAAGTCGCCGTTGGCCTTGAAGCCCCGCAACCGCTTGCTCTGCGCCCAGATCGTCTCCGGGTTGTACAGCCAGGCGTACGACGCGGCGGCGTTGTCCTTGCGGGCCGCCTCCTGGTAGAGGCGGGTGCGCTCGCCCTGGTCGGCCGTGGCGTCCGCCTGCGTGGCCAGGGCGTCGATGTCCTTGTCGCAGAAGTGCGGGATGTTCGCCCCGGTGGGGTAGAACCCGGCGCAGGTGAGGGCGACCATGCTGCTGGACGGGTCGGCCGCGTAGGTGCCGCCGCCGTAGAGCGCGAGGTCGAAGGTGCCCTTCTCGTAGCCGCTGAGCAGTTCGGCCGACTGGGTCTGCTTGAGTTCGACCTTCATGCCGACGGCGGTCAGTTCGCTCTGGATGACGGTGACGGCCGCGTCCCGGTCCCGGGTGCCCGGAATCCAGTTCAGCACCACGGGTTTTTCGGAGTCCCAGCCGGCCTCGGCGAGCAGCCGCCTGGCCTTCTCCTGGTCGTAGGGGTACTCGTTGAGGTCACCGGGAAGCGCCCACGAGGTGATGAACGTGGAGTTCTGCACGATGCCCTTGCCGGACAGCACCTTCTCGACCAGTCCACGCCGGTTGATCGCATACAGCATCGCCTGCCGCACGCGGGGGTCGGCGAACCGCTGCTGACCCTGGTTCACCGCGATCCGCACGAACCCCGGGCTCGGCTTGGTGACCACGTCCACCCCCTTCATCCCGGACACCGTGCCGACATCGGTCGGGGACACCTGGGCCAGGTCGATCTCCCCGGTGCCGAGCTGCGCGGTGGCCACGTCGGACGACACGGGCTTGAGGAAGATCCGCTGGATCGCGACCGGCTTGCGGTAGTTCGGGTTGGCCTTCACCTCGATGTACTGGTCGGTCTTGTACTGCACGAAGGTGTACGGCCCCATGCCGACCGTCGGCTTGTTGAAGAACGGGTCGGACGCGATCTTGTCCAGCGGCGTCTTGCCCAGCACGTGCTCGGGCAGGATGAACGCGTACGGCCCGGCGATCAGCGACAGGAACCCGACATTGGGTTGGCTGAGCGTGATGACGAAGGTGTTCTTGTCCGGCGCGGTGAACTCCGCGACACCGGCGTACTTCCCGGCCATCGCGCTGCCGGACTTCTTGTCCGCCAGGAGTTTGTAGGTGAACAGCACGTCGCTGGACGAGAACGGGGTGCCGTCGCTCCACTTCAGACCCTCCCGCAGGTGGAAGGTGAAGGTCTTGGCGTCCTTCGAGATCTCCCAGCGCTCCGCCAGCCGGGGCTCGTAGGAGTTGGTGTCGTTCACGGTCAGCAGGTTGTCGAAGACGAGCTGCATGACCTGCTGGTCGGGGCCGTGCGACGGGTCGAGCGGGCTGAACCGCTTCGGCTTCTGGTACAGGTGCAGGTTCAGCACGCTCCCCTGGTCCGAGGAGCCCTGGGTGGCGGTCGGGTCGCTGCACGCCGCGGTGAACGCCACCGCGACCGCGAGCACCGGGATCCACAGTCGGCGGCGGGTGATCACGTCGTCCTCCTCACGGTTCTGTTGGTCAGGGTGCCGAGCCCGGCGATGGTCACGGCCAGCACGTCGCCCGGCCGCAGGAACTCCCCCGTGGTCGCGCCCACCCCGGCCGGGGTGCCGGTCAGCAGCACGTCGCCCGGGAGCAACGTCATCAGCCGGGACGCGAAGGCGACCAGCTCGGCCACCGTGAAGATCATGTCCTTTGTGGACGCCTGCTGCCGGACCTCCCCGTTGACCCGCAGTTCCACGGCCAGGTCCTGCGGGTCGGCGATCTCGTCGGCGGTGAGCAGGTACGGGCCGATCGGGGCGAACCCGTCCGGCCACTTCCCGGCGAGCCAGTCGAAGAACCCGACCGCCGCGTCGCCGGTGTCGCGCGGGAACCCGTAGTCCATCGAGCGGGCCGAGATGTCGTTGCCGACGGTGTAGCCGGCCACGAAGTCCAGGGCCTCGGCCGGCGCGACCGACTTCGCCGGCCGGCCGATCACCACCGTGAGCTCGGCCTCCCAGTCGATCTGGCCGCTCACGTCCGGAAGCTCGACGTCGGTGTCCGGCCCGGTGATCGCGGTCGGCGGCATCAGGAACAGCCGCGGCACCAGCGACGCGCGCTCCAGCGGTGCGGCACCGGACTCGGTGACGTGCTCCTGGTAGTTGGCGGCGGCGCCGATCACCTTGCCGGGGCTGGTCAACGGCGCCAGCAGGCGGACCTGGCCGAGCTCGTGGACCGCCCGGCCGGTCGGCTGCCACCCGGCGAAGTCGTCCCGGGCGCGCAGCAGGCCGGTGAGGTCGCCGTCGCCGAGTTCGACCACGTGGTCCGGGTCCGGCAACCAGCCGTGCAGCACGCGGTCGTCGTGCTGGAACGTCACCAGTTTCATCGGTGTGACACCACTTTCGGGGAGGAGAGCGACACTCGGCGGCCGGTCGCGATGGACTCCTGGCACGCCGTGACGACCGCGACGGCCGCGATCGCGTCAGCCGGGCCGAGTTCCGCCGGTCTGCCGGTGGTGATCGACGTGTGCAGGTCGTCAAGCAATCGATGGACGGTGCCGGCGCTCGCCCAGCGCGGGTGCGGCCCCGGCGACACGGTGCGCACCTGGACTGCCGGCCGGGTCGCGTCGGTGACCAGGGTCCCGTGGGAACCACTGATCCGGTACCGGTGCAGGGCGGGCCCGGTGACGCCAGGGAGAGGCTTGCTCCGGCCGACGACGATCGTGCTGGTCAGGCCGCGCTCGTGGGTGAGGCACAGGACCGCGAGGTCGTCCGGCCCCGCCGGATCGTCGTGGAACCTGGCCCCCGCCGTCGCGTACACGTCGGTGACTTCGAGACCGGTCAGCGCGCGGACGACATCGATCGGGTACGGCGCGAAGTTCACCAGCTCGCCGAGCGGGAACACCTCACCGCCACCGGCCACCACGAAATCGGCCTGGACGTTCCACGGCAGGCCCACCCGTCCGCCGGCGACCGCGTCCCGCGCCGTCCGCAACGGCGGGCTGAACCGCTGGTGGTGGGCGGGCACGCACACCCGCCGGGTCTCGGCCGCGACCGCCGCGATCTTCTCGCACTCCGCCACGGTCAACGCCATCGGCTTGTCCACGAGCACGTGCTTGCCCGCCCGCAGCGCGGCCGTGACCACGTCCACCCGGTGTCCAAACGGGACACAGACGCTGACCACGTCCACGTCGGGCCGGTCGAGCGCCGCGTACAGGTCCGGCGCGACGGGCACGTCGAAGTGCCCGGCGTGCGCACGGCTTCGGTCGAGCTCCTCGGGAGTGGCCTCGGGGGCGTCCGCGACGCCCACGACCCGGAATCCGGAATGGGCCCCGAACCCGGGCGCGTACATGTCGCCCTGGTGATTCTGGTGGGCCAGGCCGGAAAACCCCGCCAACAGCACACCCAGGGTATTCGGTGCGTTCACGCCACCTCCGCCAGAACATCGGCGACCTGGACCGGCCGGCCCGTCGCGATCGAACGCCGTGCCGCCACGGAAAGGGCGACCGCGAGCGTGGCTTCCGGTCCGCCCGCGACCTGCGCGGGCCTTTCTCCTCGAATCACCGAAAGCCAGGCGTCGAGCTGGTCGGTGAACGCGTCGGAACCGGCGGCGGGCAGATGAGAGGTCCCGCGCTCGTCGGCGAGAACGGTACCCTCGGCATCCCAGGGAATCGTCAACAATCCCCCGGTTCCCTGCACGACCACATCCCGCAGGGACAGGTTCGCGGGGCGGTGCGCGCGGCTCATCTCGCAGATCGCCACCGCGCCGCCGTCGTACTCGACCACCAATTCCAGATAGTCGTCGATATCCAGCTCGGCGGCGGTCCGCCGCTGTCCGCGGGCGTACACGCTCACCGGCTTCCGACCTATCCACCAGGTCACCAGATCGAGCACGTGCACACCGTTGTGCAATTCATGGCCACCGGACCGATCGACGTCGAGAATCCACGACCGCCAGTCCGGCCAGATCCAGCCACCCAGCAGGGCGAGGCGCACCAGAACCGGCCGGCCGACCGTTCCCGCGTCGATCGCGTTCTTGATCGAAACGGCATAGTCGTAGAACCGGTGCGTGTGCGCGACCATGAGGGCGAGGCCGCGTTCGGCGAACTCCCGAACGAACGCGGTGTCCGCCATACTGGTGGCGAGCGGCTTTTCCAACAACAGGTGCTTGCCCGCCCGTGCGACCTCGATGCCCAGGTCAGCGTGGGTGCTGTTCGGCGTGCACACCACACATGCGTCGACCTCCGGCCACGCCAGCGCCTCATTCAGATTCGTCGTCCACCGAACACCTCCGGCCCGCCGCGCGGCCTCGCGTGCCCGGGTCGGCGCGGTATCCACGAAACCGACCAGTGTGCAGCCCGGATGGCGGTCGATCGCCGCCGTGTGCAAGTCGGCGATCCCGCCGGCACCAATCACCAGCACTCCCAGCGGTCGTCCTTGACCGGTGAGCATGGAACGTCTTTCCATGTCGGTAGCATGAGGTGACGGCCCTCACCTGTCAAGAGTTGATCCCAGGCCGGTCGACAACATCGTCCGACGGCGAATCTCCCTCCGGACAGACCGGCCGGAGACACCGGGGATTGACATGGAACGACTTTCCATGTTCCCTGACGCTCGGTCCCCGGCACCACCAGGACAATTATCGATCCAGCAGTGCCGGCACGGACCCCCGCCCGGCTCGTGCTGTCCGAAATCCAGTGGACCGGAACCGGGCGGAAGAGCGGCCCGGCACATCTTCGGAATCCTTCGCTGAGGGGGAACCCAAACCCATGACACTCGACAATTCGCCAGCGGTGACATTCACGTCGAACAAGCCCCTGGGCCGCGCCCGGTACGACGCCGCGTGCGCGGTAATCCCCGGCGGCGTCAACTCGGCCACGCGCCATGTCGGCGAGCCGTACGCGTTCGTGAGCGCGAACGGCGCATACCTCACCGACGCGGACGGCGCACGTTACGTGGACTACCACGCGGCATTCGGCGCGATTCTGCTCGGCCACAACGCGCCGGTCGTGAACGACGCCGTCGCCGGCGCGTTGCACGGCGTCGACCTGACCGGGATCGGCGTCATCGAGGCCGAGATCGAGCTGGCGAGCCTCGTCGTGGACATGATTCCGTCCGCGGAGATGATGATCGCGGCGATGAGCGGCTCGGAAGCCGTCGCCCAGGCGATCCGGCTCAGCCGCGCGGTGACCGAGCGCCCGCTCGTGCTGAAGTTCCAGGGCTGCTACCACGGCTGGCACGACTCGGTCGCCCGCAACGTCATCTCCCCGCCCGAACGCGCCTACCGGTCCGACCCGCTGTCGGCCGGAATCCCCGGTGAGGCCACGAATTCGACGCTGATCGCCGAGTTCAACGACCTGGATTCGGTGCGCGCCCTGTACGAGGCGCACCCGGGCCGGATCGCGGCCGTCATCCTGGAACCGATCCCGCACAACGTCGGAGCCCTGCTGCCCACCCGGGAATTCGTGGAGGGCCTGCGGGAGATCACCCGTGCCGAGGGGTCCCTGCTGATCTTCGACGAGGTGATCACCGGGTTCCGACACGCGCTGGGCGGCTACCAGCAGGTGTGCGGGGTGCGGCCGGACCTGACCACCTTCGGCAAGGCGATGGGCAACGGCTTCCCGGTCGCCGGGCTCGCCGGCCGCCGGGACCTGATGGAGCGATTCCACTTCGCCCACGGGGACGTCCTGCTCGCCGGCACGTTCAACGGGCACCCCGCCACGTCGGCGGCGGCCATCGCCACCATGACCTACCTGCGCGACCACCCGGAGTTCTACGAGCACACCCACCGGCTCGGCGATCGCATGCGCACCGGCCTGGCCGGAATCATCGACGAACTCGGGGTCCCGGCGACCGTGTCCGGGTTCGGCGGGGTGTTCGTCGTGTACTTCGCCGAGGCGCCGATCAAGGGCTACCGGGATCTGCTGCGCAACGACGACGACGCCTACCGCACCTTCCACCGCCGCATGACCGACGCCGGTTTCCTCATGCTGCCCATGTCGCTCAAGCGCAACCACATTTCCGGCGCGCACACCGAGCAGGACGTCGACCGGACGCTGGAGGCCGCCCGCGACGTGCTGCGCGGGATGAAGATCGACGGCACGTCGGCCCCTTGACCGCCCACCGCCAAATCATTGACATGGAACGACGTTCCGCATTCGATGGCCCGATCACTGCCGTACCTGCTCAGGAGGTGCTGAACGGATGCGCCGAGTCATCAGGTGGTTGTCGATCCCGGTCATCGCGGGGGCGTTGCTGACGTCCGCGGTGACCCCGGCGGCGGCGACACCGCCGTCGGTCACCGACCCGACCGTGCCCGACGTCAAGATCGTCAGCCCGGAGAACAGCGACTGCGAGAAGTGGGACCCCGCAAAGACTCGGGCGGAGAACGAAGTCGTTCCGTGCCCGTGGTTCCCGTCCATGGTCAAACTCGCCAACGGCGATCTCTACCTGGCCTACAGCTGGTCGATCAGCCACTCGAACTACAGCCAGATCGTGGCCCGGCGTAGCACCGACAACGGGCTCACCTGGTCGCCGCAGCAGGTGATCGTGGACGACACGATCGACGACAAGGAACCGAACCTCACCGTGCTGCGCAACGGTGACATCATGATGTGGTACTACGACTACGTCGCCAACCGGGTCAATCCCCGGAAGATCTACGTCCGGCGCTCCACCGACAACGGGCAGACGTGGTCGGCACCGGTGGTCCCACCGACCGTCTCGTACGACAGCGCCCAGGGCTACGCGGCCGGCAACGGCGAGATGATCGAACTCGACAACGGCGACCTGCTGTTGCCGTTCACCTCGATGCGGCACCGCAACGGAAGTCTCGGCGCGCCCGGCGCACACGTGGTCCGCGGGCGTCCGGACGGGAACGGCGGCTACACCTGGAGCCGCGACGACGAACGCGTGGTGATGTGGGAAGGCCCCGTGTTCGTCCCGAACGTGACCGTCTGGCACGTGGAACCCGCGCTCGCCAACCTGGGCAACGGGCACATCATGATGGTCTCCAGGACCAACAACCACGCCGACGTGATGCGGGTCAGCCATTCCTACGACAACGGCGACACCTGGACCCAACCGGTGGACGAGCCGTCGCTCAAGGGGCACGCCCCGAACTTCCTCAAGCTGCCCGGTGGCACCCACCTGTTCACCTACGGCGACCGGTCGAACGCCTGGACGCAGGGCCGTCCGGTGGTCGGCCGGATGTACCTCGACTCGCTGGGGTGGACCGGCGCCGAGAGCAAGCTGATCTACCGGAATCCCGGCGTGTGGTCGGACATGTCCTACCCGGCCGGCGTCCTGCTCGACGACGGACGGATCTTCACCGTCTACTACGACCGCGGCGAGGGCATCCTCGGCGGCACCTACATCACGCCGGAACCGGTCACGCTGAACCTGGCGAACATGTACCAGAACGGTCAGGTCAGCCTCCAGACCGACCTGACGCACACCGCATCCTCCAAACCGATGATGCAGCCCTCCGCACCGTTGGACGGCAACGTCTCCTACTGGTACGGGGCGGCTGCCAACTCGGCGGCCCCGCCGGCCAGGTACTGGCAACTCGACCTGGGGCAGGGGTATCCGGTCACCGATGTCGGCATCGTGCTCAAACCCGGGTACCAGGAGTCGGCCCAGGTCGAGGTCTCGGCCACGGGATCGGGCGACTGGTCGACCATCCGGACGTACACCATGAAGAGAACCGACGACTACGACTGGATCCCGCTCCGCCCGGAGCGCAACGTCCGGTACGTCAAGGTGACCATCACCGACACCACGGGTAACGGACACGCGATGTTCAACGACATCGCCATCCGGGTCGCGCCCACCACCTTCAACCGCTAGCGACACACGCGGCGGGGCTCCCCAGCGGGGCCCCGCCGCTCACAGTCCACAATGGATGGCCACAAAGGACACCGATGAGATTCATGCGATTCGGCCCGCCCGGCGCGGAGCGGCCCGTGCTGCTGACCGACGACGGCACGCACCACGACCTCACCCCGCTGACCGCCGACATCGACGCCCGGTTCCTGGCGGCCGACGGCCTGCGCACGGCCCGGGAAGCGCTGGCGGCAGGCGAACTGCCGCCCGTCGACGTCACCGGTCGGCGAGTGGGCCCGCCGATCGCGCGGCCCGGCGCGGTGCTGTGCATCGGCCAGAACTACGCCGCCCACGCCGCGGAATCCGGTGCTCCCCCGCCGTCCGAGCCGATCGTGTTCCACAAGTCGCCCAACACGGTCGTCGGCCCGTTCGACGACGTGCTGCTCCCCCGGGGCTCCACGCGGACGGACTGGGAGGCGGAGCTGGGGGTCGTCATCGGCCGCACCGCCCGTTATCTCGGCTCACCGGAGGAGGCCATGGCCTGCATCGCCGGGTACGTGACCGCCAACGACGTCTCGGAACGCGCCTTCCAACTCGGCCGCCCCGGTGGCCAGTGGACCAAAGGCAAGTCGTGCGAGACGTTCAACCCGCTGGGGCCGTGGCTCGTCCCGGCCGACCTGGTCGGCGACCCGCAGGCGCTGGCCGTCCGCTCCCGGGTGAACGGCGAGCCGCGCCAGGACGCCACCACCGCCGACATGATCTTCCCGGTCGCCGAGATCATCGCGGACCTCTCGCAGTACCTGGTCCTGGAACCCGGTGACCTGGTCAACACCGGCACCCCGCAGGGCGTGGCGCTGTCCGGACGGTTCGACTACCTCCGGCCCGGCGACGTCATGGAGGTCGAGATCGCGGGCCTGGGCAGGCAACGCTCCCGCTGCCGACCCGCGTGACCACGACCCGCCCGGGACTTCGACGGACCGTCGCTGGTCCACAGTAGACACTTACCCCGCGCTGGTTTGCCTTCCTACTGGGCGGGTGACGTTCGTGGGGCGAGCAACCACAGGACCGCCCCACGAACGCGGTGACGCTCAGCGTCGGTGCAGACCGGCGTCCAGTGCCTTGATCAGTTCGCCTTGTGGCGTGTCTCCGTCCAGTGACCAGATCATCGCGCCGCCGAGCCTGCGGTCGCGGATGTACCTGCCCTTGCGCTTGAGCTCGGTCGGGTCGTCGTAGGTCCAGAACGTGGTGCCGTCGAACAGCCAGGCGTGGCCGGCCTTCTCATCGCGGTACAGCTTGAACTTCCCGCCGGCCACCAGGGTCTTGAGTGTGCGGTACTCGTCGTAGCCCGGTTCGTAGGTGCCCGGGGCGGGGCCGGTGGACTGCTGGAACAGGCCGTTGTTCTGGTTGGTCACGCCGGTCCAGCCGCGACCGTAGTACGGCACGCCGAGCGTGATCTTGTCGCGGGGCGCCCCGCGCTGGATGTGCGCGTCGACGACGATCTCGCCGCTGTCCTTGGGCGTGGTCGGGTCGCCTTCGGGCACGCGGATGGCCGACTGCTGGTTGGTGATCTTCTCCCAGGTGCCGTGGTAGTCGTAGCCCTGCACGGTGGCGAAGGTCAGCAGCTTGTAGACGTCGGCGATCTCGTACCCGCGGTCCATCGCCTCCCGGTTGGCGGGCAGGAACGCGGTGAGGTCGTAGCCCCTGCGGTCGCCGAAGCCCTGCCTGTTCAACTGCACGCGGTACTCGCGCAGCAGCTCGGTGAAGTTCTGCTTGTCCTCGGGGCGTACGACGTTGCCGGCGTTGCCTTCGGTGGACGGCCACTCCCAGTCCAGGTCGACGCCGTCGAACACGCCCTTGGCCGCGCCGGCGGGTGCGCCCGGCAGGTTGCCCTTGAGCCACAGGTCGATGCAGGACTTCACGTGTGCAGCGCGCGACTCCGGGGTGAGCGCGGCGTTGGAGAAGTACTTCGACCCCGTCCAGCCGCCGAGCGAGATGTAGACGCGCAGCCTGGGGAACTTCCGCTTGAGCTGCTTGATCTGGTTGAGGTTGCCGGCCAGTGCCTGACCGGGCGCGTCGGCCTTGCCGTTGACCGCCTCCTCCGCCGAGAACGGCCGCTGGTAGTCGGCCCACGGGTCGGAGCTGACGCACCCGCCCCGCTCGTCGAGCAAGCCGAAGGCGTAGTTGAGATGGGTGAGCCTGGCCGCAGTGCCGTTCTCGACCAGGTAGCGGATCGGGATGTTGCGGTCGTAGATGCTCCACTGCGTGTAGTACCCGACAGTACGTACGGCGCTGCCGCCGTGGTGGTCATGGGCCTGGGCCGGGGACGCGGCGACCGACAACCCGATCAACAAGGCACCGGCCACGACGGCGGCACCCCACCTCTTCATCGACATGGTCCTCCTCGCACTGGCCGCGGCGACGGCATGGTTCAGACCACGCTAGATCAAGGTCTAGACCACAGCTACGCCCGGACAGCGCAACGGCCCAGGCGGCACCGATCACGGTCGGCAGCTCCTCGCCGCGCACGATGCGCGCGCCGCCGTCTGCGGTCACCGGTTCTCCAGAGTGGCCGTCGGCGGCACCAGGTCCGGAAGTACCCCCTTCTCTGCCATCCGCGGCGAACGCCACCAATGCCGGGGCGGACCGCCGGCAACCTGACCAACCAATGTTCGTGGTCAACGCACCGGCGGGGCCGTTCGTGTGGGGGTTCGGGTACGGCGGCTACGGGGCTTGCCGGGTGACGCGAGCGCGGACGACTTGGTGCAGCGCGGTGGTCTGCACCCCCAACACGCCCAGGACCTGGATCGCGGCCCCTTCGTGTTCGGCGAGGAGGCCGAGCAGCAGGTGCCCGGTGTCGATGTCCCGGTGCCCGAGAACCTGCGCCTCCCGCAGCGTCCGTTCGAAGACGGCTGTGGCGCGTGGGGTGAAGGCCGGCCGGGGAAACGGAAGGCGCCCGGTCCGAAGCTGTCGTCGGCCCGGCGCCGGATTTCGGCGACGTCGATGCCGATCGAGGACAGGGCGTCGCCTGCCGACCGGCCCCCGGTTGCGGGGATCCCTTTCCCGGTCAGCAGCCGGATGGTCTCCTCGCGCGCCCGTCCGGGTTCGATGCCGTGCTCGCGGAGCAGGTCGCCGGCCGTGCCCGCGGTGCCTGCCAGGCCGAGCAGCAGGTGTTCGGTGCCGATGTGGTCGTGCCCCAGGGCGAGGGCTGCCTCCTCGGATGCCTCGACAGCCCGCTTGGCCTGTTCGGTGAGTCGTTCCGACACCGTCAGCTCTCCTTGCCGGTCAGTTTGCGTCGGATCGCGTGCTTCTCGTGCACGCTCTGCCTGCTGACGTGCAGCGCCGCCGCGATGTTCTGCCATGTCCAGCCCCGGTCACGGGCGTTGTCCACGTGCAGGCGTTCGAGTTCGTCCAGCAGTCGTCGCAGTGCGGAGACCGCCTCCAACCCGACGGCGGGGTCCTTGTCGGTGACCTGCGCGGCCAGTGCGACGGCCGGCGGCTGCTCGCCATTCATGCCGTCAGGATTTCCTGACAGCCGATCCGTGTCAAGACCACCTGACAAATGGTCTTGAACGGTCGCAGTCCTCGCGGCGCGTGCCCCGCAGGCACGTCAAGATCCTCGCGGCGGTCGCGGGCGGGACCGCGGACGAGCCGTTCGGCCGGCCCCGATCCCGCCGAGTCAGCGCCGAGTCAGCGCCGGTTCATCGCGCCCTGCCAGGGTGCGCGGGGACTGGGTCAGGCAGAGGAGGAGACATGCCCCCATCGCGATCACCTGTACGACGGCCCGGGCCACTACGGCGACTCGGGGTGCTCACCGCGCTCCTGGGACTGTTGTCCGCTCTCATGGCGGTGACCGGCGCGGCGACCGCCCAGGCGGACACCTTCCCGGACTGTCGGGAACATCCGAACACCGGAAACGGCTACGTCAAGTCCGCGGACGGAAGATGGCTGTACATCTTCTGGATCCTCTACACCGAGCCTGCCTTCTTCAAAGGCAACGGCCAGGTCGTCGAGAACGAGACGGACTCCACGGCCGGCCGCGTCGCATCCTTCGGCGTGAACACGACGCTGTCGATCAGCACCACGAACACCAACGCGACCGCGACGACGCTGGCGGAGGGCATCAACAAGACGCGCACGACGTCCACCAACGTCACCGCGAGCATCTCGATCAACGAAACGGTGACGGACACCTTCACGGTGCCCGCGCGCACGGCGTTCCAGGCCGACTACGGCGTCTACGGACACCGGGTGCTGATGAACCTGGACACCTGGAAGCTCGAAGACGGCAGGTGCTGGTACTACCCCCAGTACAGCCCACGGCAAACCTGGTTCGACGCGCCGTCGGACAAGGGATGGCGCCTGCAAACCTACCCGCGCATCAACGTGGACGGGATCGTCAACGGCGCGAACTACCGGGCCGACGACCTCCACCCGGGCACCGTGGCGGCGGTCTTCGGCACGAACTTCCTCCCGCCGGACAAGATCATCGTCCGACAGTTCCCCAACCAGTGGACCATCCAACAGGGCTCGGAATGGTGGTACGACTCCAGCCGGCAGATCAACGTCACACTGCCGACCAACCTGCAACCAGGTTCGGCGACCATGACCGTGCTGTCGAACAACGGCCTCGAATCGCTGAGCCAGCGAACATTCCTGGTCAACCCATGACAACGGACTGACATCGTCCGGGTCGGCTCTCGACCCGGACGATGCCGGTGGGGATCGGACCTGCGGCTCTTCGCGCGCCTGTACGGGCTGTCCGGGCGTGCGGCCAAGCTCATTGACATGAAGCGACAGCTCAACGCGGGTCTCGGACCGCCGCACGAACCGTTGGTGCTGGACGAGCCGACGGCGGGCGTGGACCCGCACAGCCGCAACGCCGTCATGGACAACGTCCGCGAACTCGCCGCCGCCGGCCCGGTGGTCCTCGCCGTCTACCAGTGGGTCTACGCCCGGCCGGTCGTCACGCTGCGGCGGGAGTTGATCGCGCTGTGGACCGGCCGCACTGCCCGGCGCGGGCCGCGCCGGCACCGCGCATCCGCGAACCCC
>CBHFOL010000102.1:0-23377 GCA_965995405.1 uncultured Saccharothrix sp. | reverse complement strand
CTCACCGATGTCGTCCACCTTCGGACGCTTGAACAGCTCGTCCTGACCACCGATCGCGCCGGGGTCGGCGTTCTGCTGGAGTGCTTGGTCACCCGACCCCGAGGTGCCGCCACCGCACGCCCCCACCAGCAGCGTTGCGCAGGTGAACAGCGCAAGTGCCGATACGGTAGTTGATTTCCTCATCGAGCTGCATCCTCCCTCGTGCCGTCGACGGCACAAACCCCGTCGAATTACACGGGGCGGCCGTGAACGCGATGCTCATGAATCGCATCGACCCTAGCACCAAGGATGGCACGGCTTATTCTCCGCCGCACGCCGTACTTCGTCCGGACAAGTGGCCGACGTCACGGAGATCGGTGTCCGTGCTGGTCGCAGCGGGTATACCGGGATTTTGTCAGGTTCACGGAGTCGTGTCGGACAACCACCCGACCCGATGTCAGCGGATGTCGCCACCGATTCCGGACAACGCAGTTCGTTGCGTCGGTCACGTCCGACGCCCGGCGCGGTGCCCGATCGTGGGACACGGTTCGTGGTGTCCCGGCCACGGTCGGGTGAACACCGGGTCGAGTGTGCCGGATCACGAGTGGCGGTATTGTGGTGTTGCGGTGACCATGTCCTTTTCGTGCCGAATTGGAATGTACCGCACATCTCATCCGGATGTTTTTCACACTTGCCGTACCGGCTCCGGCGGGGGAATGGTCGAGTGGCTCGGACCCGTTGCCGGGCGATGACGTGATAGGGCCTGCCCGGCGCAGACCGGGCAGGCCCCCTCTTCGGTGGTGTTGGTCAGCAATCGAACCGGACGGGTGGAGTGCGCTCCACCTGTGCGAAGCGCAGGCCGTTCGGGTAGGTGACTTCGTAGTCGATGAAGCCGTTGTGGATCCCGACGAGACAGGGGACCTGCACGCCCGTGCCGACGATCGTGCCGGTCGCCGGGGAGCTGGTCGCGTACTCCTGGCCGTTGAAGGCAAGGCCCACCCGCAGGACCACGAACGACCCGTTCGGGCACGCGATAGCGGCACTGAAGGCCACGGTGGGACCGGGACGCTGTTCCGGTCCGATGGTCGTGTTGCAACCCGGGGGACCGATCTGGCGGTTCACGGCTTCGGCCACGCCGGGGCCTGCGGCCACCGCGGCGACGGCGAGCGCCACGACCGACCCGGCGGCACCCAGTCGGTGTCGATTTCTCATTTCAGCCCACCTCCTGTCACATTGCCCGGGAAACGGGGCGAAGACTCAACAGAGCACGATCCCGGTGACGGGCGGGACGGTCCCGGCGATCCGCTGGAGGGACCCGTCCGGCCGCCGGTACAACACTTCGCCCGAGCCCTGGTAGCGATTTCCCGGCTGGCACTGGGCCGCGGCGAACGCCGAGCACCGGGTGCGGCCGGAGCAGTTCACCGAGTTGGAGGCAACCAGGCCGAGGTCCGTCCTGAGTTGCACGCTGATGTTGGCGAACGAGGGCACGAAATCGCACTGGATGTCGACCTCGAAGAACGCCGTGCCGCCGCTGACGGCCGGGCCGATCGGCTGCGCCGCGCAGTCCGCCGGAACCGGCGCGCCGGCCGGCGCGTCCGCGGGCAGTGGGGCGGCGCCGGCCGGGGAAACCAAGCCGACCAGCGCGAGGACGGCCAGGATCAGGGCCGGCGCGGCGACCCGGAATCGACTTCGGTAGTTCATTGTCAGTACCTCCGAAATATTTTCGTACTAGGCGAAGCACAAGGACGGCGTCGGGAACGTGTAGCCGAGCCGCTGGTCCTGGAAGACCACGTACCCGCAATAACCTCCGGACAGCTGGAGGTTGAGGAACTCGCGGACCAGGGGTGCCCCCAGGCACACTGATCCGGGCGCGGCACCGACGTTGCCCCGGTTGGACTGCAACCCGACGTTCAGTCCCACACACGGCTGGTTTCCGGACGTCCCGTTCCATAGGCGTAGGAGCCCTGGAGGCCCGTCCATCGCACGCCATCCTGGGAGATGGGTTGGATGCACGCGGTGTCGAAGACGTTCTGCCTGAAGCAGATCTGATTGCCCACCACGGACCGGCCACTGATGCCCGCCGGTTCGGTCGTTCCCGGTGGCGAGTCCCGGACCAGCAGCGGAATGGACGTCACCGACGCGGTTGACGCGATTGAGTCGGCCGGCTCCGGACCGGCGGACTGATCCGCCCTTGCCGGCGACGCAGCCACGCCGATACCGGTGACAAGCATCGCCACGAGGGCGATCAATCGGCTGTGCACTTTCATCTTGCCTCCACATCTATTCGAGGTTCGACCGTTGGACGGTAGGACACGGCGTCGGCAGCTGTCTTGAGCAACCCGACTACTCAAAGGCGCTTCCCATGCCGTCGGATGCGGAGTCAGCGGCGGTTCAGCGCGAATTCAGCCGACCCCTGTAAATTCGGCATCCACTGCCTGGGGAGGGGCATTGGTGAAAAATCGGACGCCGATCGTGCTCGACAGATGGGCTCTGGCCGGGAGGGAGCGGCAATTACAGGTCATCGAGGACGTGACCCGCTCGCCGCACCACGCGGGGCTCGTCCTGTGCGGCGCGGCGGGAGTGGGCAAGACCCGGCTCGCCGCCGAGGTGCTGGGTCGGTTCAGCGATACGGGCCGGACCGTGGAATGGGTGACGGCCACCCGGGCCACCGCCGCGATTCCGTTGGGTGCCGTCTCCCACCTGCTGCCGGAGGAGACCCGGCCCGTCCGTGATCGACTGTCCGTGTTGCGCGGCGTGGTCGCCCGGTTTGTCGAAGACCGCGCCGACGGTGGTGACCCGGTGATCGCCGTGGACGACGCGCATCTGCTGGACGACGCCTCCGCCGCAGTCCTCTACCACCTCGCGCTGTACGCCCGGGTGTTCCTGCTCGTCACGTCCCGGACCGGTGCGCGGTGCCCGGATGCGATGACCGCCCTGTGGAAAGAAGGCCGGGCGCGTCGGCTGGAGTTGCCCGAGTTGTCCGCCGACGCGGTGCACACCCTGCTGGAGCGGGCCTTCCACGGCCGGCTCGACCCGGCGAGTGAACGCCGGATATCCCGGCTCGGCGCGGGCAATCCGTTGCTGCTCAGGGAAACGCTCCGGGCGGGCCTGGACACCGGCGTCCTGCGCTGCCGGCAGGGAACCTGGCACTGGGACGGCCCGGTGCGGCCGACCACCCGGCTGGTCGACGTGGTCGCCGACCACCTCGGCCGGGTCGGCCAACCGGTGACCAGGGTGTTGGAACTGGTCACCGCCGGCGAACCGCTGCCGGTGGCGATCCTCGAACGACTGGCCGACCCGGACGCCGTCGCGACGGCCGAGCGGCAGGGCCTGGTGGACATCCGGCGGTCCGGGAACAGGACGATCGCCCGCCTCGTACATCCGTTGTACGGCGACGTGGTCACGGCGACCCAGGGCGAGGTCAGGGCGCGCGCCGTGGCCGGCGAACTGGCCGAGGCACTCGCGGACACGCCGATGCGCCGCCGGGACGACGCGCTGCGCGCGGGAGTGTGGCAGTTGCGCTCCGGTCGCCCCGGCGACCCGGCCCTGCTGCTGGCGGCGGCGGGACAGGCGGTGAGCAGGTTGGACAACACGCTGGCCGAGCGACTGGCGCGGGCGGCCCGCGATTCGGGTGGCGGCCGGTCCGCGGACCACGACCTGGCCCGGATCCTGAGCTACCTGGGGCGGTTCGAGGAATCCTGGCACGCGCTGCCCGCGGTGCCGGACACCGCCGACACCACGACCCGGATCCGGTGGGCGATCGTCCGCTCCGACGTCCTGTTCTGGGGGCTCGGCCGGGTTTCGGAGGCCGAGCGGACGCTGGTCGACGCCGGCTCCGCGCCCGGACACCGGGCAGCCGAGGCGAGCCACGCTTTCCTGCTGCTGTTCGACAGCCGGTGCCGGGAAGCGCTGCGGATCGGGGAGACGGTGCTCGGCTATCCGGACGCGGAGCCGCAGGCGTTGGTGTGGGCGGCCGGCGCGGCGATCGCGTCCGCCGGCGTGCTCGGTGACCATGATCGGGCCCGCGCGCTCTACCTGCGTGGCATGGCGGTCGCGGGCGCACACCCGGACGAGCACAACTGGCGGATGCAGGTCTGCTGTGCGTACTGCATCGCCTTGCTGGCGGTGGGGCGGGTGGAGGAGGCGTGTGGGCTGGCCGACCGGGAATACCGGGTCGCGATCCGTTCCGGCACCCCGGAACTGGTCGGCGTGTGGGCGGGTTATCGCGGTGTGGCCGGCAAGGCACGGGGTGATCTCGCCACCGCTGTCCGGGCGTTGCGCGAATCGCTGACGTTGCTGGCCGGATACGACACCTTCCGGCTGGCGGCGCCGTGCCTCGCCGAGTTCGCCGGAGCCCGGGCGCTTTCCGGTGACGGCGGCCGGGCCGAGCGGCTGCTGGTGCGGGCGCTGCACCCGCTACGCCGACCCAGTCGGCTCTTCGTGCCGTGGATGGAACTCGACCACGCCTGGACGTGCGCCGGCAACGGCGATCGCACCACCGCGGCCACGACGGCACTGCGGGCGGCCGGCCTCGCGCGGCACGCAGGTCAGCCCACGATCGAGGGCTGGGCGCTCTACGACGCGGCACGCCTGGGCTCGGCCCGCGCGGTACGGGGCCGGCTCGCCGAACTCGCGTGCGACCTGCCGGGAACGGTGCTGCCGGTGTTCGCCAGGGCGGCCGAGGCGCTGGCGGCGGGTGACGGTGACCAACTCTGGCATGCCGCCCGGGAGTTCCGCTCGCTCGGTATGCAGTTGCACGCGGCGGAAGCGGCGGCGTCGGCCGGGCGGTACTCCCGAAGCCGTTCGATCGAGGCGTGGGTGGCCGAGATCCTCCGGCGCTACCCGCACGCCCGGACCCCGTTGCTGGACAAGGTGCAGTTGCAGGTGAAGCTGACCAGGCGGGAGCGGGAGGTGGCGCTGCTGGCGGTCGCGGGTCGGTCCAGCAGGCGCATCGCCGGGCAGCTCGGCCTGTCCGTCCGGACCGTGGACAACCACCTCAACCGCGTCTACGGCAAGTTCGGGGTGCACAGCCGAGCCGAACTGTCCGCCGCGCTCGCCGAGCCGGATCACCCGGGCGATACGCACGACACCGCGGATGGACCGCCCGAGGTGGTCACCCGGTCGGGCCGCCGCGCGGTTCCAGGGTGAGCTGGGTGGCGTCGATGTCGCGCAGCGCGGCGGACAGGGCGTCGGCGTCGAACGTGCCTTCGTCACGGGCACCGCACAGCGCGTCGCGCTGTGCGGTGAGGACGGCGGCGACGACCTCCAGCACGCACCCTCCTCGACGGTTGTGCCCACCATGCCGGGACACAATCCCGCTTCGCGCCGCTCGGAGGGTGCGGCTGCCCGGCGCCTCCCACGGGCGCCGGGGCGCGTTCGGCCGGGGTCAGCGGTCGGCGTCGAGCCGGTCGACGAACCAGTCGACCATGTCCGCCACCGCGTAGGCGTGGTGGTCGTAGCTACAGTGCAGGCGGCCCGCCTGGTCGAAGATCCGGACCGTGACGTCGTCCACGGTCAGCGCGTCCACGAAGCGGCGGGCTCCGTTCACGTCCATGATGATGTCCTCGGTCCCGTGCATCACGTACACCGGGACGCCGATCTTCTCCGCCACGCCGTCCAGGGTGAACCGGGCCAGCTTGGCCCTGGCCTCGGCGTCGTCCCGGGAACCGGTCAGCCACTGGAGCTGCTGCTGGAGCGGCGGGTACCACTCGTAGAAGTCGGTCAGGATGCTCCAGGTGCCGCACCACGCGGCCACGGCCTTGACCCGCGGCTCGAACGCGGCGACCCGGGGTGCGTAGTAGCCGCCGAGACTGACCCCGGCGACGCCGATCCGGTCCGCGTCCACGTCCGGGAACGTGGTCACGTGGTCCAGGACCGCGCCGGCGGGCACCTCGTAGTCGTACCGGCTGTGGATCTGCTTGAAGCGCAGCGAACTGCCCCGTCCCGGGGTGTCGACCAGCACCAGGTTCAGGTCGCGGGCGGGAAACTGGGTGCCGCCGAGGAAGTACAGCTCCTCGGCCCAGGAGTCCGCGCCGCCCAGGAACAGCACGGTCGCGCGCTTCTTGCCCGAGGTGTCCGGCCGCACGAGGTAGCCGTCCAGCGTCTGGCCGTTCTCGTAGGGCACGTGGATCCGCTCGATCCGGCCGCCCTGCAACGCCGCCGCCTCCTGGAAGCAGCGGGTGCCCTCGGTGTACGCCTCGACCCGGCCCTCGTGCGCGGACGGCAGGAAGAACTCGCTGTGCCGCCAGTAGCTCCCGGACCGGAACAGGGCGTCGGCACCGGTCCGCTCGTGGCCGGCCGCGATCTGCGCCCGGCCGTACTCCGCCAGCTCCACGGCGGTGCGCCGCCACTCGCGGTGCCAGACGTCGTCGTCCGTGGTGTCGCCGATCCGGGCGGCGGTGCGGGCGCACTCGAACAGGTCGGCCCCACCGACCGGGACCTGCGCGAGCAGCCGCATCGTCTGGAGCGACCAGTCCTCGTGCTGCGGGAAGAGTTCGATGAGTTGGAGATCGTTGGTCACGGATAAGCCCTTCTGAGTGCCGACGCGGCCAACGTAGGCGGTCACGTCCGCGGCCACTGTTCCCTGACCGGGTCATTTCGGCTGCCCGCCGGCCGGTCCCGAGTCGAATTGACCCCATGGGGTCATGTGGTCGGGCGGCGGCCTTCGTAGCGTCATGACCGTCCAAAGGGGACGGCGGGAGGTCCGGCTCGATGTACCGGTTGCAGAAGCTGTTGTGGGATATCCGCAAGGACCTCGACCTGGCCGAGCGCTTCCGGGCCGCTCCGGACGGGGTGCTGGACGAGTACGGCATCGACGGCGTGGAGCGCGTCGCGATGCTGGAACTCGACTTCAAGACGCTGTACGACCGCGGCGCCAACCCCTACCTGCTGTACTTCTGCGCCTTGCAGATCGGAGTCGACCGGGCGGAGTACTACGCCCGCGTGCGAGGGGAGCTGACCTGATGGGACACCAGAAGGGCCGGATCGTCGGGGCGTTCGCCACCTCGCACTCGCCCGGCATCACCGGTTTCCCGGAGCGGGCCGACGCGCGCAAGCGGGCCAACGTGGAGGACGCCTTCGCGGAGACCCGCCGCCGCATCGCCGCGCTCGAACCCGACGCGCTGATCGTGGTCTCCGTCGAGCACTTCACCAACTTCTTCCTGGCCAACCTGCCCGCGTTCGCCATCGGCACGGCCGACGGGTACCCGGGCCCGGTGACGGCGGAGATGGCCCGGTTCCTGAACGTCGAGCAGCGCCGGTACCCCGGGCACGACCCGCTCGGCCGTCACCTCTACCGGTTCGCGCTGGACTCCCAGTTCGACCCCGCGCTGGTCGAGGGCGGCATGGCGTTCGACGAGAACTTCTGCGTGCCGTTGCGGCACCTCGACCCGGAGACGCGTTACCCACTCGTGCCGGTGATCGTCAACGGGGTCAACCCACCGTGGCCCACCGCCCGGCGGTGCTTCGACTTCGGCCGGATGATCCGGGCCGCCGTGCAGGCGCAGGACGAGGTCCGGCGGGTGGTCGTGCTGGCCACCGGCGGACTGTCGCACTGGGTCGGGATGCCGGAGTCCGGCCGCGTCAACGAGGACTTCGACCGGGACTTCCTGGCCCGGCTGGCCGCCGGCGACCCGGACCGGCTGACCGCCTACACCGAGGCGGAGATCGACGCGGCCGGCAACGGCGCGCACGAGATCCGGACCTGGCTGGTGGCGGCGGGCGCGGCCGACGCGCCGTTCGAAACCCTTGCCTACGAACCTGTTCCCGAATGGCTGACCGGCACCGCCGTGGCAGCCGCCCGCATCTGACCCGAGTCACTGGAGGACCCGACCACAATGAGCACTCTTCCCAAGGTCTCCGGCCGCGACATGCGTGGCGTCATGGCCTACCCGCCGACGCCGGCGCTGCCGGGTGCGGAGCGGGTGGACGCCGTGGACACGATCGACCTGGCCGAGACCGAACGCATGATCCGGGTGCTGATCGCCGACGGCGTCGACGCCATCGCGCTGAACGGAACCCTCGGCGAGTGCCACACCCTCACCCTGGACGAGTGGAAGGCGTACGCCGGCTGCGTCGCCGAGACGCTCCGGGACGTGAACCCCGACTTCCCCGTCTTCATCGGCGCCACCACGCTGAACACCCGGGACACCGTGGCACGGATGCGGTTCCTGGCCGATCTCGGCATCACCGGGACCCTGCTGGGCCGGCCGATGTGGGGCAACATGGTCGGCCCGATCATGGAGCGCTTCTACCGCGACGTGGCCGAGGCCGTCCCCGAGCTGGCGATCGTGGTCTACGACAACACGGCCGCGTTCGGCGGGATCATCCCGCGCAGCGTCTACCGCACGCTGGTCGAGCTGCCGCAGGTGGTCGCGGTCAAGTACGCCGGCGGCGCGTCGGTCGGGTTCCGCTACCACAACGACATGGCGCACACCGGCACCCACTTCCCGCTGATGCCGATCGAGACGGACTGGCTGCCCGCCTGGGAGATGTACGGCGAGGAACTGGTCGGCATGGCGTGGTCGTCGACCACCGCGTGCGGCCCGGCCCCGGTCCTGGCGCTGCGTGACGCCCTGCGCGAGAACCGGACCGACGACGCGCGCTGGCTGACCGAGCGGCTGCGCTGGGCGCACGAGCCGTTCCTGGTGGGCCAGGACTTCATGGAGTTCTCGAAGTACAACGTGCCGCTGGAGAAGATCCGGGTGAACGAGGCCGGTTACATCGCCGTCGGCAAGTGCCGGCCGCCGTACACCGAGGACCTGGTGCCGGACAAGCACGTCCAGGACACCAAGGACCACATCGTCCGGTACCAGCAGGTCGTCAAAGAGGTCGCGGACCGCCTGGGTCGGACCCACACGGTCCCGGGCTGACCTGGGCCGCACAGGACACTCCGGGCGGACGCGCCGACGTGGGGCGGGAGATGCGGGCCGGGGTGCCCGCCGGCCGGGTGCCCGCCCGCATCTTCAACGACCGCGAGGTGTTCGAGCGCGAGATCGACCGGGTCTTCGGCCGGACGTGGTGCTTCCTCGCGCACGAGACCGAGATCCCGCGTCCCGGCGACTACGTGACCAGGAACATCGCGAACAACAACGTGATCGTGGCGCGGGACGAGAAAGGCGAGGTGCACGCCCACCTCAACATGTGCCGCCACCGGGGCAACATGATGTGCAAGTCGGAGATGGGCAACGCGTCCCACTTCCGCTGCTCGTACCACGGCTGGGTGTACAAGAACTCCGGTGAGCTGGTCGGCGTGCCGTACTTCAACGAGGCGTACCGGAAGAAGCTCGACCGGCGCGAGTTCGGCCTCGTCAAGGTGCGCACCGAGAGCTACGGCGGCCTGGTGTTCGGCACGCTCGATCCGGCCGCCGAGAGCCTCGCCGACTACCTGGGCGGATTCCAGTTCTACCTGGACATCTACCTCAAGCAGGGGGTCAACGGCAGCGAGGTGTACGGCCCGCCGGACCACTGGCTCGCCGACACGGACTGGAAGATCTGCGTCGAGAACTTCTCCGGGGACGGGTACCACACGCCCGTGGCGCACCAGTTCGGGTTCCACCTGGGGTACTTCCCGTCCTCGGGCGCGACCCACAGCAAGGGCTGGGCGGTGCACATCCCGGGCAAGGGGCACAGCATCGGGATGGGGCACACGCCCGGGATGCCGCCGTTCTTCGGCTACCCGGACGACCTGGTCGAGCAGATGCGCCAGAGCCTGTCGCCGGAACAGTTGGAGGTGTTCGGCAAGACCAGGACCGCCGTCGGCTCGGTGTTCCCGAACCTGAGCTTCCTGATCCAGCCGCTGAGCCTGGAGCCGGGCGAGCCCGGGGTGCGGTTCTGCACGATGCGGCTCTACCACCCGGTGGGGCCGGGCCGGATGGAGATGTGGTCGTGGTGCCTGGTGCCCAAGGACGCCTCCGAGGAGTACAAGCAGGCCGCGTACCAGGCGTACACCCTGGCGTTCGGCCAGGCGGGCACGTTCGAGCAGGACGACTTCGAGAACTGGATCAAGGTCACCCGGATGGCCGGCAGCTCGCTGGCCAGGAACCTGACGTTCCCCTACATCCAGGGACTCGACCGGGAACCGCTGGCCGACTTCCCGGGCCCCGGGCACGCCGTCGAGCCGTACGTGACCGACGACAACTTCCGCAACCTCTGGTCCACCTGGGCCCGCTACATGGAGGAGGACTGAGGTGAGCCTGCACGTGCCGTTGGCGGGAGCCGAGGTGCGGGAGTCGGTCCGCGACTTCCTCTACCTGGAGGCGCTCGCCCTGGACGAGCGGCGGTTCCGGGACTGGCTCACCGCGTTCGCCCCGGACGCCCGGTACGAGGTGCCGGTGCGGGTGACCCGGGACAAGCTCGCCGAGTGGGAGCTGGCCCCGAACGCCCGGATCTTCGACGACACCCGGCGCACCCTGGAGTTCCGGGTGGAACGGCTGGAGACGGACTTCGCCTGGGCCGAGCAGCCGCCGTCCCGCACCCGGCACTTCGTCACCAACGTCCTGGTGCAGGCCACCGAGAAGCCGGACGAGGTGTGCGCCAGGTCCAACTGCCTGGTGTACCGCAGCCGGGGCGACGAGCCGGACCCGGGCATCTTCTCGGTGCAGCGCAAGGATCTGCTCCGACGTAGCGGCGACTCCTGGCTGATCGTGCACCGCTGGGCGGCGCTCGACCAGTCGGTGGTCAACGCCCACAACATGTCGATCTTCATCTGACCGGCGGAGGACTCCGATGACCGAGCAGCACGACGACCCCGCGATCGGCCGGTTCGAGGTGGGGGACTGGCCGGCTGAAGGCGCGCTGCTCGGCCGGATGCCGGACGACCAGCGCGACGACGGTCCGATCATGATCTCCAACGAGTTCGCGGACGTGGTCGTCACGCGGGTGCGCACCCGCAACGGCGTCCGGCTGGACATCTGGTCGCCGCGCCGCGGCAGCCGGGTCCAGCTGGACGCGGTCGAGCTGGACTGCCTGAGCTACCAGGACAAGGAGACGTTCACCGCGATGCTGGAACGGAGGCCGGGCGGATGACCGGCTCGCTCGCCCGGTCGTCCTGCCTGGTCACCGGGGGCGGGTCCGGTATCGGCCGCGCGGCCGTGCGGGCCTACCTGGCCCAAGGGGCGCACGTGACGGTGCTGGAGCGTTCCGCGCGCTCCGCCGAGGAGCTGGCCGCCGAACTCGGTGACCGGGGACGGGTCCTGACCGGCGACGCCACCGATCCCGAGCGCCTGGCCGAGGCGGTCGCGGTGGCGGCCGGCGCGGGGCGTCCGGTCGCGCAACTCACCTGCTGCGTGGGCGTTTTCGACGGGTACGCCTCGGTGCGCGAACTGAGCGCGGCGGACCTGTGCGCGGCGGGCGAGGAGATCTGGCGGACCAACGTGCTGGGCACCCTGCTCGCGGTGCACGCCGCGTGGCCGTGGCTGCGGGCCGGTTCGGGATCGATCACGCTCACGGCTTCCGAGTCGGCGTTTCACCCGGTCGGGGGAGGGGTGCTCTACGGCAGCTCGAAATGGGCGTTGCGCGGGGTGGTCTGCCACCTGGCCAAGGACCTCGCCCCCGAGGTGCGGGTGAACGCGGTCGCGCCCGGCGGGACGGCGGGCACGTCGTTCAGCGGTACGCGGTCGCTGGGGCAGCAGCCGGTGGACAGCCGGGCCGGCCGGGACGAACGCATCCGGGCCGGGAACGTGCTCGGGGTGCTGCCCGCGCCCGAGGACCACGCCGGGGCGTTCCTGTTCCTGGCGGATCCGGTCGCCGCCAGGGTGGTGACCGGCATGGTGATCGGCACCGACGGCGGCCGACGCTGACCACCGTCCATTGAGGACGGACAAGACTGTGGAGACCCGGCTGGTGCGCTGTCGTGCGCCGGCCGGGATTTCGTTCTTGCCGCCCGTTCAGCTCGCGGAGCCGGCCGCCTGTTCGCCGCCGGCCGCCCAGATCAGCTGGACCAGTTCGGCGCGGTTGCGCACGTCGGTCTTGGCGAACACGCGTTTCAGGTGCTGCTTCACGGTGTTCTCGCTGATGTAGGCGCGTTCGGCGATCTGCTTGGTGGTCAGGCCCTCGCTGACCAGCTGCGCGATCTCCTGCTCCCGGGGCGACAGCACGTCCCAGGCGGGCAGTCGGTCGCCCTGTTCCTGGCCGCAGGTGAACATCAGCGTCACCGCGGCGTTGTGGCTGTCGGCCAGCCGGTAGGACTTGACGATGACCTGCTGGTCGGTGCGGTGGTCGCGGACGCTGGCGGTGTGCACGCGCTTGCCGTGCAGCCGGAACTCCGTCATCGCCTCGCGGATGGTCTCGTCTATCGGGTCCGGAGTGGACGATGTCCGGCCACCGGCCATGCGGCGGCCCAGTTCGTTGACCGCGACCCGGTTGCGGAACAGCACCTGTGCGTCGAGATCGGTGACGATCAGTGCCTGCGGGACGCGGTTCAGCACGTTCTCCAGCATGGTCGCCCGCTGCCCGGTGGACTCGAACCGCAGCGCGCGCTCGGTGGCGAGGCCGAGCTGTTCGCCGGCCAGTCGCGCGGAGATCAGGTCGGCCTCGGAGAACTCGGGATCGCCGGGCAGGCGGGCGAAGTTGATGGTGCCGAACAGGGTGCCGGCCACCAGGACCGGTGCTTCCAGCGAGTGGCCGTAGCCGCCGATGCCCAGGGCGGCGCGGGCACCGCACTGCTGCCACTCGGCCTCGGTCACCACCCGGGAGGAGTCGATCGGACGCCGCTGCTCGACCACGAATCTCAGCACCGGGTCGTCGGCGCGGCCGTACTCCTCGTAGTCCTCCAGGAAGTCCGTCTCGGTCCTGACCAGGACCCGCAGCACCCCACCCGACTCCTCGTCGAGGTGGTAGAGGCCGAACGCGCCGGTGTGGATGACCTGGCCGGCGCACCGGAGGAAGACCTGTCCGACCTCGTCCAGCGTGAGGGCCGTCTGGAGGGCGGCGGCGAACCGCTGACGTCCATCCGGAGAGTATGCGGATGAAGGCTGCATTTTTGTCATCACCCCTAGACGATCGGCGGCTACCTGGGATGCATTGGGGTGCAGCATGACCAATGGGCGGTCAATTAGCAACAGCAACGGTCGACGCGGGCGGACGTATATTTTTGGCCGACTAGCCCGGCGAGGCGAAAATTTGGGCCCGGTGTTCGATCGATTTCGAAATACACCCGTTCGGGTACTGCGACCGACGAACAGCCGTGCTGAAGTCGGCGAACGCGCCCGCGCTGCCCCCTGTCCGGCCGACTCCGAACATATCGAGAACATATTCTCGGCGGCATTCCGGGGTGGAGTCGAAGTCCGGTGGACGGTGCCCGGCTGCGGGACCGTCGCCGGAAAAGCCGCCGGATCGGGCGGGCACAGCGAATTGACCCGACGGGGGGACGAGCGGACCGCGCCGTTTTCCTAGGGTCGTTCCAACGGCCGCGCCACGGCTCGCCGCACCGGCCGGCCGGCCCAGCCACGAAAATCGGAGGATTCGGTGACCGCAAGCTTGACCGTGCGCGGGATCTACTCGCAGATCGCGGAGACCCGCCTGGTGGCCGGGCGGATGGACGACGGGGGACCGCTGCGCAAGGTCGCCGTGTGCGCGGTGGTCGTCAACCCGTTCGCCGGCCTGGGATACGTCCAAGACCTCACGCCGATCGTGGCGGCGTCCGAGAGCATCGGGCACGAGATCGGAGCACAGGCCGCAGCCCTGCTCGGCGAACCCGTGCAGAGCTACGGGAAGGCGGGTGTCGTCGGGGTCAACGGCGAGCAGGAGCACGTCAACGCCGCCCTGACCTCCGTGTTCGGCAACGCTTTCCGGGCCGCGATCGGCGGCGGCGCGGCGTGGATCACCTCGGTGACCAAGGTCGGCGGCGCCGGGGCGACCATCGACGTTCCGTTGGCGTACAAGGACGAGGTCTGGGTGCGCAGCCACTACGACGCGATGCCGGTGACCCTGCCGGACGCACCGCTGCCGGACGAGCTGGTGGTCATCGCGGCGGTCGCCAACCGGGGCCGGATCAACGCCAGGGTCGGCGGCATGACCGTGGCCGAGGCCGCGAAGGAGGACCGGTGACGGCACGCGGCCTGGCGGTGGTCGGTGCCGGCACGGTGCTGTCCGGCGACCTCACCACGCCCGTACTGTCCGATGTGGACACCGTGGTGAGCGAGGACGGGGTCGTCGTCGCGATCGGCCGCGCCGCGGACCTCGCCGACCGGATCGACGCCTGTGACGTGGTGCTGGACGCCAAGGGCAGCACGGTGGCACCGGGACTCATCGACTCGCACTGCCACGTCGTGCTCGGCGACTACACCCCGCGCCAGAAGACGGTCGACTTCCTGGCCAGCTACGTCCACGGTGGCATCACCAGCGTGGTGTCACCCGGCGAGATCCACGCACCCGGCCGTCCGCACGACGCCATCGGGGTCAAGGCGCTGGCCATCGCCGCGCGCTCGTGCTTCGAGAACTTCCGGCCGGGCGGGATGCGGGTGCACGCGGGTGCCGTGGTGCTGGAACCCACGCTGCGCGAGGAGGACTTCGCCGAGCTCCAGCGGGCCGGGGTCCACCTGGCGAAGTTCGGGTTCGGCCGGTACGCCGACCCCGGCGACGGGGTGCCCCAGGTGCGATGGGCGCAGGAGCACGGCATCACGGTGATGTGCCACTCCGGCGGGGCCAGCATCCCGGGCAGCAAGCCGATCACGCCCGAGCACCTGATGGCGCTCCGCCCGGACGTCTGCGGCCACGTCAACGGCGGGCCGACCTCGCTGGACGAGGCGGGGGTGGACGCCATCATCGACCGGACCGACATGGCGCTCCAGCTCGTGCAGGCGGGCAACCTGCGCTCGTCGCTCCGGATCCTGGCGAGGGCCGACGAGGCCGGCGTCCTGCACCGGGTGGTGATCGGTTCGGACACGCCCACCGGCACCGGCGTGATGCCGTTGGGAATGCTCAAGACGGTGGCCGAGCTGTCCTCGTTCAGCGGGATGGACCCGGCGGTCGTCTGGGCCATGGCGACCGGCAACTGCGCCCGGACCTGGTCGCTGCCGGCCGGTCTGCTGGAGCCCGGCCGTCCGGCGGACCTGATCGTGATGGACGCGCCGTGGGGGTCGACCGCAAACGACGCGATCGGCGCGCTGAGCATCGGCGACCTGCCCGGGATCAGTGCCGTGGTCACGGACGGCACGGTGCGCGCGATGCTCAGCCGCAACACGCCCCGCGCGGCGCGGTTGGCGACCAGCACCCCCGAACTGCCGCACCTTGGCTGAGTCCGGGCACACCACCACCGCTACACGGCACGAACGAGCGTGAGGAGGACCGACTAATGGGGATCAGGGTGAGGGTCGACATGGCCGGCTGTCAGGGCTACGCCTGCTGTGTCATGGAGTCGCCGGCGGTGTTCGACCTGGACGAGGACGCGGGAAAGGTGATCCTGCTGATGGAATCGCCGGACGAGTCGCTGCGCGCCTCGGTCGCCGCTGCCGTCCGGGGCTGCCCGGCCAAAGCCATCACCACCGAAGACGTCTGAGGGATGGACCGCGTCGTCATCGTCGGGGCGTCGCTCGCCGCGGTCCACGCGATCGAGAGCCTCCGCGAACACGGGTTCCAGGGGCAGGTCGTCCTGGCCGGAGCCGACCGGCAGCTGCCGTACGACCGGCCGCCACTGTCCAAAGAGGCGCTGCGGCACGGCGTCGAGATCGACAAGATCCTGCTCCGGGCACCGGAGTGGTACGCGGACCTGGACGTCGAGCTGAGGCTCGGCCGGACCGCACGGCAGTTGGACGCCGGGTCGCGGCAGGTGCTGCTGGACGACGGCACCGCGCTGCCCTACGACGGGCTGGTGATCGCCACCGGCTCGACACCGCGGACGCTGTCCGGCTACCCGGGCACCGGCCACGTGCACGTGCTGCGGACAGTCGAAGACAGCGTGGAGCTGCACCGTCGGCTGTGCCAGGCGCGCAGCGTCGTCGTGGTGGGCGCCGGGTTCATCGGGCTGGAGGTCGCCGCCACCGCGAGCGAGATGGGGCTGGAGGTCTCGGTGGTGGAGGTGGCTCCCGTGCCGCTGACCCGGGTCCTCGGCGACGAGGTCGGCCGCTGGTTCCGGCAGTACCAGGAAGAACACGGCGTCACGTTCTACTGCGGCGGGATGCTCGACCGGATCGAGCCGGGGGAGCACGGCAGCACGGTGCAGCTGCGGGACGGCACCCGGTTGCGAACCGACGTCGTCGTGGCCGGGGTCGGGGCGCGCCCGGCGACCGACTGGCTGGCCGGCAGCGGTGTCGACGTGGCCGACGGCGTGCTGTGCGACCAGTCCCTGCGCACCAGCGTGCCCGGTGTGGTGGCGGCCGGGGACGTCGCCCGGTGGTACAACGCGCTGTTCGACGAGCAGATGCGCATCGAGCAGTGGAGCAACGCGGTGGAGCAGGGGCGGCACGCGGCCACCACACTGCTCGGCGGGGACGACGCCTACGCGCCCGTCCCCTACTTCTGGTCCGACCAGTTCGACGCCAAGATGCGCTTCGTCGGCCGGGCCAACGCGGCGGGAGACGTCCACTTCGTCCGGACCGGTGACGCGTCGCTGGTCGCGTTGTTCGGGCGGGACGGGGTGCTGCGCGGGGCGCTGTCGGTCAACGGCGCGCGCCGGCTCGTCACCTACCGCAAGGCCATTCTCGACCAGGTGCCGTGGCAGGACGTCGTGCACGGCGCGCTCTGAACCCGGCCGTACGTGGTGGGCGCCCCACCGCACGGCATTTTTCGACCTGGGGCCGGGGCTGTAGTTGGTGCAGGGGGCGCATTTACCCCGGCCGTAGGTGGGGGCCGCCTACCGGGGGGCCACCACGTACGGCTGTCGAGCCCTGTCAACGCTGTCGGGGCTGTCCGGTGTCGTGCAACAGGTCCCGGCCCAACTGCGAGACCGCCGGGATTCCCATACCGACCAAGGTTTCGTGCACCTGGGTGGCCAGGAGATCGATGACCTCCTCCACGCCCCGCTGCCCGCCGACCGCGAGGCCCCACAGCGCGGCCCGGCCGATCAGGACCGCGTCGGCACCGAGGCAGCGGGCGATCACGATGTCGGTGCCGGACCGGATGGAGCCGTCGACCAGGATCGGGATCTCGTGGCCCACCGCGGTCCGCAGCTCGACCAGGACGTCGGTGGACGGCACGGCCGGGTCCAGCCCGCGACCGCCGGAGTTCGACGCGACGAACCCGTCCACCCCCAGGCCGACCAGCCGGCGGGCGTCCTCGGCGTGCTCGGCACCCTTGACCAGCAGGTGCCCTTTCCACCGGCGGCGCAGGCGTTCGAGGTCCGACCACCGGGCCCCGGGGTTGATCTGCTGCTGGGAGTACTCCAGCGTGCCCCGCAGCGACCGGTCCGCGCTGTACGGCCGGAAGTTGCCGAGTACCACCCGTTTGCGGGCGAACCGCGCCGCCCAGCGCAGGCGTCGGGTCCCGTCGAGGATGTCGGCCGGCGTGGGCCGGACGAGCCGGCCGTGCCGGGGCGAGGCCAGCCGGTCGGCGAGCAGCACGACCAGCCCGGTGTAGCCGGACTCCTCGGCCCGCTCCACGAACGACTCCAGCAGGCTCGGGTCCCGCCACAGGGAGACCTGCATCCAGCGCGGCCCGGATCCGTGCGCCTGCGCGACCTGCTCCAGCGGGCACGCCGCGTTGGCGCTGACCGCCAGGCCGACGCCCCGGCTGCGGGCCGCCCGCGCCATCGCCAGTTCGCCGTCCGGCCAGACGATGCCCTGGAGGCCGGTGGGGGCGAGGAAGAGCGGCAGGTCGTAGCGCTGTCCCAGGACGGTGGCCGAGATGTCCGTTGTGGACACATCGGTGAGCACCCTGCTGCGCAACGCCCAGCGGCGATAGGCGGAAGTGTTGCGGTCCAACGTGAGTCCGGCACCGGAACCCGCCCGGATGAACCCGTAGATCTTGCGGGGCAACCGGTTCCGTGCCGCTTTCTCGAAGTCGCCGACCGAATTCCTGGTTCGCATGGCTCCATCCCGTTGGTGTGGGGTGTGGTGCTGTGCGTCCGCCGCGCGGTCGGCTGTCGTGTCGTCCGTGGCCCGTTGTCGTGCCGGGCGGTCCGCGGCTCATGCTAAGCAGACCGCGCGAATGCCCGAGGTCACCCGTTCGGGTACCGCCGTGGTCTGGTGAAAGTGCAGGTCGTTAGTACCCGCTTGAGTGACAACGTCTCGGTTCCTCCGTTCCTAGGGTCGTGCCCGATGTGCCGGCCCTGCGAAGGAGTGCGAGCGATGGCGGAAACGACGGTGGCCCACCTGGTGGCGCAGTCCCTGGCGCGACACGGGGTGACCGACTTCTTCGGGGTCACCGGCAGCGGCAACTTCGTCGTGAACGCCGAACTCGTGCGGTCGGGCGGCCGGTTCGTCGCCGCCCGGCACGAGTCGGGCGCGGTGAGCATGGCCGACGCGTACGCCCGGGTCACCGGACGGCTGGGCGTCGCGAGCGTGCACCAGGGGCCCGGCCTGACCAACACGCTGACCGCGCTGGTCGAGGCGGTCAAGAGCCGGACCCCGATGCTGCTGCTGTCCGGCGACACCTCGGACGACGCCGTGCGGTCGAACTTCTACGTCGCCCAGAACGACCTGTGCGATCTGCTCGGGGCCGGCCGGGAGCGGCTGAACGCGGACGAACCCGCGGAGGTCACGGTGCAGCGCGCCGTCGACCGCGCCGTCCGCGAACGGCGTCCGGTGGTGCTGAACATGCCGCTCGACGTCCAGCACCTGCCCGTGGTCGGTGGCGAGCCGGTTTCCGGTGAGTCTCCCGACCTGGCCGCCGGGCCGCCGATCGTGGGGCTCGACGACCTGGTGACGGCCGTCGCCGCTGCCAAGCGGCCACTGATCCTGGCAGGGCGGGGTGCCGTCGTCGCCGGGGCGGCGGAAGCCGTCGAGCGGCTGGCGGATGACCTGGGGGCCTTGCTGGCCACCTCGCTGGCGGCCTCCGGGATGTTCACCGGGCATCCGGCGTCCCTGGGAGTCTGCGGCGGCTTCGCGTCCCCGGCTGCCGCGGAGCTGGTCCGGGAGGCGGACCTGGTGCTCGGCCTCGGCCTGTCCTACACCAAGTGGACGACCCGGCACGACACGGCGTTCGCCGACGATGCCGTGGTGGTGCACGTCGACCACGATCCGCAGGCGCTCGACAGTGGACCTGGTGCCGGCCTGCGGGTGCTCGGCGACGTCGGCGAAGTGGTGGCGGCGCTGCGAGCCGGTCTGGCCGGCCGCGATACCGACCGGCCGCGCTGGTTCGACCTCGTTGGCGCGCAACGGGTGGCGGCCACGTCGTGGGCGTCGCACGCGTACACCGACGAGGGTGTCGCCGGCCAGATCGACCCCAGGACCCTGTCGCAGGCGGTGGAGGCAGCTCTCCCGGATGAGCGGACGGTCGTCGTGGACGGCGGGCACTTCGTGGGATTCCCGGCGATGTACTGGTCGGTGCCGGACCCGGCGGGGCTGGTCTTCTCGGCGGGCGGGTTCCAGTCGATCGGTCTCGGCCTGGGGTCCGCGATCGGTGCCGCCGTGGCACGTCCGGACCGGCTGACGGTGCTGGCGATCGGCGACGGCGGGCTGCACATGAGCCTGGTGGAACTGGAAACCCTCCAGCGGCTCGGGTTGCCGGTGCTGGTCGTGGTGTACGACGACGCCGCCTACGGGGCCGAGGTGCACCACTTCCGGGAAACGGGCGCGGACCTGGGGACGGTCAGCTTTCCCGACACCGATCTGGAGAGCATCGCGCGGGGCTTCGGCATCCGGGCCGCCACCGTCCGGGAACGGGCGGACCTGGCGGTGGTGGACAAGTGGCTCGCCGACGGCACACCCGGTCCGCTCCTGCTGGACTGCAAGGTGGTGCCGACCGTGATCGCCGACTACCAGCGAGAGGCGTTCGTCGGGCACTAGCACGAGGGGATACGTCCTGTCTCAGGGGGATTGGATCGAGAGGAACCCGAATGGCTGTGACGAGAACTCGCCGTTGGCGCGGAACCCACGTACTCCTGTCGCTCGTGTGCACGGTGGCGTTGGCCGCCACCGCGTGCGGCGACTCGGCCGGCGGCGGTGGGACGGCCCAGACCCCGTTGTCCGCGGAGCTTCCCCAGGATGTCCGGGACGCGGGCAAGCTCCGGGTGGCGACCCAGATCGGCAAGCCTCCCGGCACGTTCAAGGACGAGTCCGGCAAGGTCGTCGGGATGCACGTCGACCTGATGGAGGAGATCGGCCGGCGGCTCGGCGTCGCGGTCGAGTGGCAGTACACCAGCTTCGACGGGATCATCCCCGGTATCCAGGCCAAGCGGTACGACCTGTCGATCTCCCAGATCGGCGACTTCGCCTCGCGCGAGAAGGTCGTCTCGTTCGTCAACTACCAGAAGTCCGGGTTCTCCTTCCTGACCAAGGCGGGCAACAAGAACGAGTACGCCGACGCCGGCGCGCTGTGCGGCCTGCGGGTGGCCACGGCCAAGGGCTCGGCCCAGACCGACATCGTCACCGAGGCGTCCGCCGACTGCCAAAAGCGCGGTCAAGCGGCGATCGACGTGCAGACCTTCCCCGGCTTTGACGAGCAGTTGCTGGCCCTGCAAAGCGACCGGGTCGACGTCGTGGCGGGTGACAGCGACGCGGTGATGTACGTCGGCAAGATCAAGGCCGACACGTTCCGGCAGACCGGGCCGACCAACTTCGTCGCGCTGACCGGCATTCCGATGGCCAAGGACCGAACCCAACTCGGCACGGCGGTGGCCAAGGCCATCCAGTCCATGATGGACGATGGCAAGTACCTGGAGACGCTGAAGAAGTGGGGCCAGGAGCAGTCCGCGGTCGAGAAGGCGACCATCAACGAGGGCGGCAAGTTCGGCTGGGGCCCCAAGCTGTGAACCAGGTCCCCGTCCGGGCCGGGAACGCGGGTGCCGTCCCGATCCGCCGTCGGCGCAGACCGCTGCACTGGCTGCTGTCGGCGGTCGTGCTGCTGCTGCTCGCCATGTTCGCCAACCTGGTCGTCACCGGGCCCGGCTGGCAGTGGGACGTGGTGTTCCAGTACGCGTTCGACCCGCAGGTGCTCCAGGGTGTCGGGCGCACGCTGGTGCTGACGGTGTCGGCGATGGCGGTCTCGCTGATCGCCGGCACCGCGATCGGGATGATGTCGTTCTCGGACGTCCTGCTGCTGCGCCTGATCAACCGGGCGTACGTCTGGGTGTTCCGGGCGATCCCGCCGCTGGTGCTGGTGCTGTTCATGTTCTACGTCAGCGCCCTGCTGCCGCGGGTGTCCCTGGGCATCCCGTTCGGCCCCGAGTTCCTGACCGTCCCCACCAACGACCTGATCACCCAGTTCACCGCGGCGCTGCTCGGACTCGCGCTGGCCGAGTCCGCGTACATCGCCGAGATCGTGCGCGGCGGCGTGCTGGCCGTGGACCAGGGACAGGTGGACGCCGGCCGCGCGATGGGTATGCGGCCGGGGCAGATCATCGGCCGGATCGTGCTGCCGCAGTCGATCCGGGTGATCATCCCGCCCTTGGGCAACGAGGTGATCGGGCTGCTGAAGGGCACTTCGCTGGTCATCGTCATCGGCTACGCCGAACTGCTGACCAGCGTGCAGTACATCTACGCGCAGAACTTCCAGCAGATCCCGCTGTTGCTCGTGGCCACCGGCTGGTACCTGTTGCTCACCTCGCTGGCCATTCTCGGCCAGGGCCGGCTGGAGAAGCACTTCTCCAGGAGTGCGGCCCGGCGGACCGCGCTGTGACCCGGCGAACCAGGGAGGCACCGATGAGTCAAGGGAGTCCCGGCGGCGTCGTGCCGGACGAGGTGGAGCCGCCCGCCGTCGAAGCGGTGGGCGTCGGCAAGATGTTCCACGGGCGGGTGACCCTGGACGACGTCACCGTCACCGTGCCGCGTGGGGAGATCCTGGCCCTGATCGGTCCGTCCGGGGCGGGCAAGAGCACTTTTCTGCGCTGTATCAACCACTTGGAGACCATTGACACCGGACGCCTCGCGGTGTACGGGGATCTGATCGGCTACGAGGACCGCGGCAGCCACCTGGTGGAGGTGTCGCCCAAGGTGCTGGCCGCGTCCCGGTCCCGGATCGGCATGGTGTTCCAGCACTTCAACCTGTTCGCCAACAAGACCGCCCTCCAGAACGTCGCGATGTGCCCGCGGATCGTCCTGGGCCGTGGCCGGGACGAGGCGGAGGGGCGGGCCGAAGAGCTGCTGGACCGAGTCGGCCTGGCACACCGGCGGGATGCCTACCCGCACAGCCTGTCCGGTGGTGAACGGCAGCGGGTGGCGATCGCCCGTGCGCTGGCCATGGATCCCCGGCTGCTGCTCTTCGATGAGCCGACGTCCGCACTGGACCCGGAGCTCGTCGGGGAGGTGCTGCGGGTCATCGAGGACATCGCGAGCGAGCTGCGCACGATGGTCATCGTGACCCACGAGATCACGTTCGCCCGGCGCATCGCGGACCGGATCGGGGTGATGGCCGACGGGCAGCTGATCGAGATCGGCCCGGCCGCGCAGGTGCTCGACGAGTCGGGCAACCCGCGAACCCGCGACTTCCTGTCCCACGTGCTGTGAACGGAGGATGCGCGTGACCGCGCTGGTCGTCGGTGGCGGCGTGATCGGCCTGGCCGCCGCGTTCGAACTGCTGAGCCGTGGCGTGGAGACCACCGTGGTGGATCCGCGCCCCGGTCAGGGTGCGGCGGTGGCCTCCGGTGGGCTGTTCACATTGGCCGACACCGATTCCGAGAACGTCGAGAACTTCCACGCCGAGGCGGTGCGCGGCTTTCCCGGGTTTGTGGACCGGGTCGGTTCCGCCGCCGGAACCACCGTCGCCGTCCGGCCCGCGCTGCTGCGGGTGTCCACCGCCGAGCAGGACCCGGTGCTGGACCGGGCGGCCGAATCAGCGGCCCGCGCGGGCTTGGACTGTCGACCGTTGACGGCGACCGAGTGCCGGGATCTGTTTCCCGGCCTGAGCTCCTCGGTCGTGCGCGGTGTCCGGACCACCGGCGAGGGGACCGTCGTCGCGGACGAGTACCTGGCGGCGCTGTCGGCTGCGGTGACCGCGTTGGGCGGCACCATTTGTCCGGACTCGGTGCGGGCGGTGGACGTCGTCGGCGGCCGGGTGCGCGGTGTCCACCTTGTGCGGGGCGACTACCTGCCGGCCGACGTGGTCGTCCTGTGTACCGGTGCCGCCGTCTCGACCATCGCCGGGTTGCCGGACGGGCTCGCCGGGCAGGTCGTCCCGGTGCGCGGGATGACGTTGGACGTGGTGGGCGAGGACGTGCCGCCGCTGCCGGTGCTCGGCACGGATCCGGCGGCGTCCTGTGGGCTGTTGCCGTTGGGCGGCAACCGGATGCGCGTCGGGGCCACGTCGGCGTGGGGCGGGGGGGGGCGGGGCCCCCCGCTCGGCGCGGCCGGCGCGCGGCGGGGCCCCG
>CBHFOL010000101.1:0-23433 GCA_965995405.1 uncultured Saccharothrix sp. | reverse complement strand
CGGGGCGGGCCGCCCCCCACGTCAACGCGGTGGAGCTATGACCTGCCGGTGATCCTGGCCGAGCCGATCGAGGCCGCGGTGATCGCCCTGGCGGCGGTCTGGATCGACGAGCTGGAGTTCAGGTTGGTCAGCGACGCGCGGTTGAGCGCGTGGACGACGAACTCATAGGTGTTCACCGTCGATGGTGAGCACGGTCCCTGGTAGCCGAAGAGGCTCGCGCTTCCCCGGTAGTAGATCTGCCTGGCTCCCGCGGGAACCGGGGGCTGGTAGACGTGTTGGACGTTCTGGGGGAGCGAGGTCGTGGCCGGTGGGATGTCGTAGATGATCCAGTGGAGGAGGTTGTTGTTGCTGAGATCGCGCATGACGATCGCGTAGCTCTGGGCGGTGGTCGGAGCGCCCGACCAGGCCAGGGGAGGGGACTCGTTCTTCTTGGCGGGGTCGTTGCCGCCGCCGCTGGTGCACTCGTGGATCTTGGGGATGAGGCCGCCGTTGGCGAAGGCGGTGCTGGACAGGGCGAACGCGCTCTGGCCTGCCGACGACGCCGGCGCGATCGTCGAAGCGGCGGCGGGTGAGAGGCTGGCGATCCAGCTGATGAGCAGGGCAAACAGCACAATCCTTGTGCTTCTCACTGGAGGCTCCCGAGGATACTTGTGGTCCCTTTGGTCCATCCCGTGTGGCAAATGTGTTATACGTGCGCCCGGGACCAGCGTATGCGCCCTGGATTCCGGCGGCCAATACCACTTTTCCATCCACGTGATGTACGGGACGCCCTGCTCTTCATGATCCCGGCTCTCCGTGCTCCCTGTGATCCCCCCTCAGCGCGGGAAGTGCTCCAGGAGGAAATCGCGCAGTGCCCGGACCTTCAGCGGCACGTGCGGCGACGCGGGGGACACGAGGTAGAGGGGCCGGCCGTCGGTCCGGTACTCCGGCAGTATCGGGCAGAGTTGCCCCTCCCGGACGGCGATCTCGCCGACGAGGCGGGGGAGCAGGGCCACCCCCGCGCCGGCGATCGCGGCGCGGCGCACGAACGTGATGTCGTTGGCCGCGAGCCGGCCGCGCACCACCACGTCGACGGCGCCGGCCGGGTCGTCGGCGCGGTACAGCCGCCACCGGCCGCGGTCCCGGTCGGGGCGGAACACCACGCACTCCCGGTCGGCCAGTTCCGCGACCGACGCGGGCGCGCCCGCCCGTTCCAGGTAGGACGGTGCCGCGAACAATCCGAAACCCATGTCCTGCAACTGCACCGCCACCAGCGCCGGGTGGTGCGGCGGGCCGACTTGCAGGCCGACGTCGAGACCCTGCTCCACCAGGTCCGGCGGATCCACGAAGAACGTCACCTCGACCCGCACCTGCGGGTGCTCCGCGACGAACCGGGCGAGCAGGGCCGGGAGCACCTCGGCACCCACGTCCGGGGGTGACCCGAGCCGCACCGTCCCCCGTGGGATCTCGCGCTCGTCGAACGCCGCGCTCGCCGCGTCGTGCAGCTCGGCCAGCGCCGCCGAGGCGCGGGCGTAGAACGACCGGCCGGCCTCGGTCGGCGTCACCGCGCGGGTGGTCCGGTTCAGCAGACGCGTGCCGAGCCGCCGTTCCAGGCGGGCGACCCGCCGGCTCACCGTCGACTTCGGCACGTGCAGCGTGTCGGCGGCTGCGGTGAAGCCTCCGGTGTCGACGACCCGGACGAACACGGCGACGTCGTCGAGCTGGAGGTCGGGTACGGGCATGGCGACATCGTTGCACACCGGCGAACAATGTGTTCGCGAGCTGAGATCTAGTGCTCCAGCGGCAACATTCGTAGCGTTCCTCGTGTCCCGTCCGACATCGGAGGAACTCGTGAACCACGCCAGATCCCGGCCCGGCCGGCTGTCGGCGGTGATCCGCAGCGCGGTGCCCGCCTACGCCTTCCCGGCCGTCACCGCCTACCTCAACGCCAAGATCATTCCCGACCCCGACCTCGCGGCCCGGCTCGAACTGGCCTCGTACACCACCATCGCCATCCCGTCCGCCGCCGCGTCCGCGCTCGTCACGCTGTGGCTGCACGGTCGCACCCCGCCCGAGACGCCGAGCCGCGGCCGGGTCGCCCGCATCGTCGCCGTGGCAGCTCTCGTGTGCGCCGCGCCGGCCGGCGCGGCGAGCGCGGTGCTGATCGGCAACGGCCTCCAGGACCTCTCGATCCTCCAGTTCACGCTCGGCTCCGCCGCGCTCGGCGGCGGCCTGTCCGCGCGGGCGTGGGTGCGGTCCCGCACCCGCCGCCGAGGCCGACGCACCCCGCCCGCTGCCCCCGCGGACACCGTCCGCGCCCCCGCCGAAAGGACCTCGTCATGATCATCGTCATCGGAGGCACCGGAACCGTCGGTTCCGCGCTGCTGCCCCGCCTCGTCGCCCGCCGCGTGCCCGTGACGGCACTGGTCCGCACCGGGCCGGCCGAGCCCGTCCCCGGCGTGCGGTACGTCGTCGGCGACGCGGGCGACCCCGCCTCCCTCCGCGCCGCCCTCACCGGGGTGGACCAGGTGTTCCTCGCGATGGGCAACGGGCCCCGGCAGCGCGGGCTGGAGTTGGGCGTTGTCGACGCCGCCGCGCGGGCGGGCGTCGAGCACCTCGTGAAGCTCTCGGCCCCGGCGGCCGACACGGTGGCCGTGGCGCGCATCCATCGGGAGGTCGAGCGCGCCGTCGTCGCCGCCGGACTGGAGCACACGTTCCTGCGGCCCTACGCGTTCCACCAGAACCTGCTGCGCCTCGCGCCGATGATCGGGCACACCGGAATGTTCACCGGTACGACCGGCGACCACCCGCTCAACATGGTTGACGCCCGCGACGTCGCCGACGTGGCCGCCGTCGCGCTCACGAGCCGGTCCACCCGAGGGCAGGCGCTCGTGCTGACCGGACCGGAGGCCATCAGCTACCCGGAGGTGGCCGACCTGCTCACCGCGCTCGGCCGGCCCACCAGGTACCTGGACCTGCCCCCGGACCGGATGCGCAGCGAACTCGACCGAATGGGACAGCCGGGATGGCTGGTCGAGCACCTGCTGGAGATCCAGGCCCTCACCCGAACGCACCGGGAGACGCCGACGCCCACCGTCCGGGCCGTGACCGGCCACGAGCCGCGGCGGCTGGTCGACTTCCTCGGTGAGCACCTGCTCGCCTTCACGACGCGGGGGCCGGTCAGGTCGGCGGTGTCGTCGGCTGCGAACGGGCACGAAGTTGACAGTGGCCTGCGGTCACGAAGTTGTCAGTAGGCCAGGTACCCATCGCGACACGTAGTGACCATCTGGTGCTTCTGGTGACAAGATGAAGCTCTGCTGGCGTCCCGGCTGCAGTCGGACCGTGCCCCGCGCAGCCAGGTGTGTCGGTTGCGACTCGACCCGATTCGGCTGGATGGATCAGCACGGGCCGGGCTGGTGTGGATCGGTCTGTGGTCGAGTCAGTCCCACGATGAGAGTGTTGTCGATTGGCTGGCGGGTATAGGTGTGGTGCAGTTGTTGCTGGATCTCGGCTGCGTAGGGCCACATGTGGGTGTCGAGCCCGTTGACGAAGTCGACCACCATCTGTTGGGCGTCGTCGTTGTCGGTCGGTGGCGGTGTGTTTTGTGCCAGCTGGGTGAGGGCGGCTTCCAGGGGTGACCGGTGCGTGGGCCGTTCCCTGCGATGCGGAGCAGCACGGTGAGGGCACGAGGCGGTCGGTGGCCAGACGAGCAGCCGTCCTGCCATTTGCGCAGCCTTGTCCTGGCTGTATTCCTCCTCGATGAGGCGGTCGTGGATCATGTGTCGCAGTTCGGCTCGGGGAAGGTGGGCCTCGGCCTCGCCTGCGCTCTCGGCACGGATCTGCAGCAGCAGCCCGACGCGTTCGTGGATGCGGTCGACGTTGCGGCGTTGGGCGTCCATCAGCCGGGAGTCGGGGGTGTCCTTGCCGATCTCGCGTTCGTAGAGGGTGGCGTAGTAGGCATGGAACAGTCCGTGGCGGTCCTGCGGGGCGCGGGCTCGTCGTTCCCAGGAGTTGGGTCATGGGATTCCGTCAGGCAGTCGGGACCGAATTCCTGGGAATCCACCGACAGGGTGGTCGTCAGCTATTCCTCGTGAACGGCAGACGGGGTGTCGGGGGGGTCGTGGGGACGCCTGGGAACGGGTGGTCCCCAGGACCCCTCGCGTCCGACCGTCCGCCGGACGCCGCGCGGTGGTGGCGCAGGCCCTCTGTGCTCGCTGGAACCCGTCCCCGCGACCGTCACCGGGCTACGCCCGATCACGCCGCAGAGCCCGGACTTCCGCGGCATCGGCGACTGAACACCCCGGCACCCACGCCGATCGCTCCGGCAGCTGTGCGCCATCCCGTGACCTCCGACCAGGGTCTTTCCCGCTACGTTGCACTCTGGGTCATCTATGGCAGTCCCGGGCCAGGCCCCGGGGAACCAGAACTGGCGGATTCGCGAGGGGGCGCTCCGGCGAGTTGGACAGCTGCTCCTGGTTGGCTCTGGTCGCGATGATCAGACCGAACAAGCCGGCGATGCCATGGAAGCCACCGCCAGGCTGCGCGCCAAGTTCGCCGACATCCCTCCCTCCGAACCGTCGATCGCCCGGTTCGAGGACGGCGAACTCGTCCACTTCGTCCCACGCCACCGCATCGACGGCCACGACGCACAACCGGTGGCCGCCGACCTCGACAAAACCGTCCGCTCGGCCGGGCGAGTGAAGTTCCGGTCCGGGGACGGCAGGACCGCAGACATGTCTGCGATCGTGGCGGTGGAAGAGCACGGAATTCGGCGCGCGTCGTGACGGGCGGCACCCCGGCCCGACCATCGCGAGGGAGGTGCTGACAAGGAGCGGACAGTGCGGTGCCCGCCGGTGATCCACCTGCGGTGATGCGGAGACGTACTCGAACCGTTTTCCGAGGCGCGTGGCGGGGAGTGGTAATTCGCCGCACCTCGGCTGCGATGTCCGCGCGGTTGCCGCCGGTCCTGGATCGAGCGGGATCGCGTCCCGTTCGGATAAAAAAGGAGCGCAGAAAATTGCGCGAGAAGGTTGTCGTACCCAGGCTCGCCTATCCATGGGCGACCATACCGAGTCCGCGTACAGATGGGTTCCTCGACGAAGAAACCGAATGGCTCGACCGGGACTACCGGGAAATGCTCGGCGACGACGGAGTCCGCCGGTGGATCAGTCAGGAAATAACCAGGGTGGCCGCATACATGGCACCGACCGTCGATTCGGTCGAGGTGATGCGCCCCACGGCCAGGTTCATCGTTTACGAGACGGTGTTCGACGACCATTACGGCATGACGCCGATCGAGAAGTTCGCGCCGATTCGGGACCGGGTGTTCAGCGTGATGCGCGGCGACGACAACCCGCGCCCGGGCGACCCGGGAATCCTCCGGCAGATGGCCACAGGACGTGACGAGTTCCTGGCGGCCGGCATGCCACAGTTCTGGGTCGAGCGGATGGCCCTCTCGTTCTGGCAGTTCACCACCTGGGGGATCATGCCGGAGTGGACCTACCGGACCACCGGGACATGCCCCCCGCTCGACCTGTTCCTGGAGGTCAGAGCCTACTCCATCGGGCAACAAGCATATGGCCTCCTCGCGGAGTTGTCGTCCGGGTTCACAGTACCCGAGAATCTGTACCACCATCCGGTCGTCACCCGGATCCGCCACCTGCAGGCGATCATCATCGCGATTCAGAACGATATGGCGTCCATCGGCAAGGAAGTCGCCCGCGACAGCGAGACCTTCAACATCATGTTCGTCCTCCGCGACCAGTACGGCATCTCGTTGCAGGAGGCGGCGGCCAAGACTCTGGAAATAGCCAACGGATACATTGCCGAGCTGGACAGACTCGTATCGCCGTTGCCCGACTTCGGCCCCCATCGGCAGGGCATGGAAACCTGGGCGCACCACATGGTGCTGCAAATCACCGGACTCGACGCGTGGTACTGGACCTCTGGAACCACCCGATACCAGCCGTCGGGCTTCCTTGTGGCGGAGCACGGAGAGGATGACGAGGATGACGGGCCGGCCTCGGTCGAGATAACGTGGGCCGATCCCGAACCCTGGCCGCCTGCCCAAAGCCGTCCCATGTCACGCTGATGGGGTACTGACGAGTCCGCCCCGCGTCGACGTCGAAGCTGTTGCGACCCAGCTTCTGATACGTGTCCCGGAGTGACTTCCGATACTGCTGACGTGGCGAATCTCCAGGAGCCCGGAACAACTTCCGATATTTCGGACCGCGCCGGTTCGGGCCGCTCCGCGCGGCAGCGCACCAGCACCGCCCGGCGCAACCGCTCCTCCCGCAACTCGACCGGGCACACCTCCTCCGCCAGCCACGCCGCGACCTTGTCCTCGTCACCCCGCGTGAACTCACGGAACCCGAACGCCGCCCGCACCTGCTCCCGGTGGTACTCCACCGACCGCCCAGACCAGTCATAGCCGTCTAACTCCTCCGGCGCCACCCTCACCTGATCGGCGACATAGTCCCCGACTGACTTTTCCACATCGGGATTCGCCTCATGTTGTGGTGGATAACGACCCTTGTCCACCACAACACTGTTACTGATCCCAGGTGGTCCGCATCACGAAGCCGCAGTCGGGGGAGTGGCCGACAGTCACCGGCACCCACAGCCTCTTGCGTACGACAGGCTGGCCGGTCACTGATATTCGGCGTGCGCTCCCACTGACGGGTTCCTGTTCGCATCCGCAGACATGCCGCTGCGTCGACCAGTTCAAGCGCCGCCAGTCTGCCTGCGCCGTCACTCCGGTCGAACTAGAACACCTGGTCACACGCTGCTACTGACACGAATGACCGCTACGCACTGACACGAGCTGCCCGTTCCCACCGACAACTTCGTGCCTGGTCGCAGGCGGGCGACTGATCGTCGTCGGGCGTCCGTGTTCTGACTTCCGATAAGGTTCACTTATCGGAAGTCACCCAGTCGCGGGTTCATATCGTTGCGTCGCGCCCAATAACGTTTGAGATGACGAAATGGTGCTACGATATTGCCGTGACGACGACCGAATCACCTGCCTCGACCTGCAATTACCCTGGCTGCACGCGTCCGGTGCTGCGCGGCGGTGGCCCTGGGCGGCCATCGGAGTACTGCGACCTGGCGGAGCACACCCGGTGGCGGGCGTGGCGGGAGCGGCAGCGGTTGGCCCAGGTGGAAGAGGGTGGCGAGGTCGTCACCGTGACGAAAGGCCCGCAGGGGATCACCGCCGGCAAGATCAGGGCCGAGGAGTTGCTTGAGCGGTTCACGGTGTTGGCCGAGCAGGTTGCCGCCACGTTGAACGGGGCGGTCGGCGAGTTGGCCGCCATTGCAGATCCGAGTGTCGCCGAGAGTCAGGTGCAGGCCGCCGAAGCGGAGGCGGCGAGGAAGGTCGCGGAAGCCGAGGCGGCCGTCGCGAAGGCCGAGCGGCGGCGGCGGGATGCCGAGCAGGGGCGCAAGGCCGCCGAGGAGACGACCGAGGACGCGGTTCAGGCTGCCGAGCGGGCGGAACTCGATGCGGCCGGTGCCTACGAGCAGCGGGACTCGGCACGGGCCGAGGCTTCGGCGGCGGTGGAGCGGGCCGAGCTGGAGATCGCCGCCATCCGTACCGAGGCCGCCGCTGTGGTCGAGGAGATTCGGCTGGAGGCCGCCGCCCAGGTCGAGCGGGCTCGGGAGGATGCGGTTGCCCGGGCCGAGCAGGCTCGGCGGCAGGCCGTCAAGGAAGTCGAACAGGCCCGGGGCGACGCGCGGGACGAGGTCGCCCGGGTCCGGGCCGACGCTGCGGCACAGGTGGAGCGGGTTCGAGGAGAGGCCGACGTCGAAGTCGGGCGGGCTCGGAGTGAGGCCGAGGCTGAGGTCGGGCGAGTTCGGGCCGAGGCCGAGGAGCGGGTGGCGCGGGGCGACGCGGAGGTCGTGCGGGCCCGGGAGGAATTGCGGCGCGAGGTCGGGGTGGCTGCGCAGGCCCGCGCGGACGCCGAACGGGCCGTGCGGGCGGTCGAGGACGTGCGGGGCGAGTTGGCGCGGGCCCGTGGTGAGCTGGACGCGGCGCGTCTGGCCCACCAGGGCCGGCTGGACGAGGCCGAACGGGTCACCCGGGAACGGGTGGCGGCGGTCGAGGAAGCCCGGGTCCAGACGTTGGCCAGGGCGGAACGGGCCGAGGCCCAGCTCGACCGGGCGTTGGAGGAACTGCGGGCGGCACGGGGTTAGTCGCCGACCAGGGCGGTGGGTTTGCCGACCAGGCTGACGGCGATGCGCCGGTCCACGAACGGCACGCGGGCCAGGTGCATCGCCAGCCTTCGGGCGCGCAGGCGCAGCGCGGTGGCGGGGAGGAACCAGCGTGCGCCGGCGCGGGCCACGCGCTGCTTCTCCTCGACGACCGGCCGCCAGCGGCGTTCGTACGCGGTCGGGTCGGCCAGGTTGTCGGCCAGCACGAACGCACCACCCATGCCCAGTGACGCGCCCTGGCCCGCGAGCAGGGACACCGCGCCGCACGCGTCGCCGACCAGCGTCACCCGGCCCTCGCTCCAGCGCGGCATCTCGATCTGGGCGACCTGGTCGTAGTACAGCTCGGGCGGGCAGTGGTCCAGCACCTCGGGCACGATCCAGCCGAGCGTCCCGTACGCCGCCCGCACGGCGGCCCGCGGGTCGTCCGGCCTGGCCGGATCGGGTGTCCGGTGCACGGTGAACGCGGCGACCCGGCCGTCCCGCAGGCCGTAGCAGCCGACCTGCCTGCCGACCGTGTCGGTGAGGCAGAACCGGCCCGCGACCAGGTCGTGGATCCGCGGGGCGCGGAACGTGAACGCGGCGGTGTGGAAGCCCAGGTAGCGGAAGAACCGCGATTCCTCGCCGAACACGAGCGAACGCACGGTGGAGTGGATGCCGTCGGCTCCCACCAGCAGGTCCCCGCCCAGTGACGTTCCGTCGGCCAGGCGCACGGACACGCCGTCGGGCCGGTTGTCGACGGCCGTCACGTCCGCGCCGAACCGCACGGTCACGCCGGGCGGAAGGGCGGTGCGCAGGATCAGTTCCACGTCCGGCCGCATGATGCTGGTCATCCGGCCGCCCATGGCCTCGGCGAACCGCTCGAAGCTCAGCCCGGCCCGCCGCCGGCCGGTCTCGTCGTGGTAGCCGGCCTCGATGAACCGGTAGCCGAGCTCGTGGATCCGGGGGAGCAGGCCCATCCGTTCGGCGGCGTCGTAGCCCGGTCCGAAGAAGTCGATCATGTAGCCCTCGGGGCGCGGACCGGCGGACCGTTCCAGCACGACCGCGGTGTGGCCGAGTGCGCCGAGCCGGCCGGCGAGCGTGAGGCCCGCGATGCCCGCGCCGCAGATCAGGACCTTCATCGCAGCACCCTCCCCAGCACCGGCACGACCAGGGCGCGGGACAGCCCCGGGTCGAGCGCCCGGTGCAGCAGGACACCGTCCACGGCCGCCGCGAGCACCGCCGCCGTGGCCTCCGGGTCCGGCACGTCCCGGTCCGCCAGCCAGGTCGCGACGACCCGGCGGAACTCGGTCAGCACCGCGCCGATCTCGCGGCGCAGCTCGTCGTTGCGGGTGGCGGCGAGGAACGTCTCGATGACCAGTTCCTGCCCGCCCGCCTCGTCCAACGCGGCCAGCAGCGCGTCCAGTGCGTCCTCGGGGTCGCCCGCCGCCGCCAGCAGGTCGGGCACTGCGGCGACCGCGGCCCGCAGCGCCCCGACCGACGCCTCCACCAGCACGGCCTGCGTCGAGTCGAAGTGGTAGTGCACCACGCCCGACCCGACGCTCGCCCGGTCGGCCAGCACGCGGGTGCTGACCGCGCCCCAGCCCTTCTCCGCGATGAGTTCCGCGGCTGCCGCCAGCAGCCGTTCCCGAACCGACATCCCCACCTCCGGTGTTTGGACGATCGTACTGGACGACCGTCCAAATCGGGGTCAGGTGGTGATCCGAGTCTCGCCGTCGACCCCCGCGAACGCCAGCAGCCGGGCACCCTCGGCCAGCACGTCGGCCCGCTGCGCGGCCGTCAACGGGCGGAAGACCTGCACGTCCAGGCCGTCGGCCAACCGCCAGATGCCGTGCACGAAGCCGTCCACCAGGACCGTCGGCTTCCCGCCGATCACGATGCCGCGCCGGTAGTCCTCCGCCGAGATCACCCGGGTCCGGTCGTCGTGGCCGAGCAGCAGGTTGTCGAACTCGGGCAGGAATCGCACCGGGGCCGGGGTGTCCGGGTCGGGCAGCGGGCCGTCCGGCACGTCGAACAGTTCCCGGCCGTCCTCGTCGAGGAGGATCCGCAGGTCCATGTCGCGCAGCACGTCCCGCAGCCGGGTCAGGCCGGACCACAGCTGCACGTCCTTCGCCGTCGCCGGGCCGAACGCGGCCAGGTAGCGGCGGACGAACGCCGTCAGGTCCGCCTCGTCGCCGACCGTGCCCAGCCACTGCTCCGCCCTCGCCCACACGGCCCGTCCGGAACGCCCCCACACGCCGCGCGGCGGGAGTTGCACCACGGGCAGCAGGTAGGTGATGGCGTGGCCCAGGGACTCGGCGTCCAGGTCGGGCCACCGTTCGGCGAGGGATCGTCCCAGTTCGGGGCGGGTGCGGGGTTGTTCGGCGAGCAGTTGCGCACCGGCCGCGACCAAGTCGTCCTCGGTGAGTCCGGCGAGCACGGCGCGGAACGGGGACGAGGTGAACCGGCGGCGCAGCATGGCCCGCAGCACCGGTTCGACGCGGGCGTGGTCGGCGGCGGTGACCAGGTGGATGGTCGCCCGGTGCAGCGGGGCGCGGACGACCTTGCCCTCGGTGACCAGGTCGCCGAGGGCGTTCGGGGTGAAGTCGCGCAGGCGGGACCACAGGCCGTAGTACGGGGCGGGCGGCTCCTGCGCCTGGAGGCCGACCAGGTGTTCCACCGCGTCCGGCACGGACAGTTCGGCGCGGGCGAGCAGGAGCTGGCGGTGCAGCAGGGCGCGGTTGAGCCCGCGCAGGGTGATCACCGAGTGGTCCACGGGGTGCAGCCTACGGTCCATTGCGGACGGATGCGGTCCGCAATGGACCGGTTCCGGGGCTGTGGGACAGGTCGGCCGGATCGGGGCTGCGCTCGACCGCGTTGACCGACCGGCGGTGTTGCGGGTGGCCGTTCCGCGTGACCGGCACGGAGTGGGTCAGGGCCGGTGGTTGACCTCGCGGCGCAGGGCGATGGCGTCGGCGCGGACGCGTTCGGGGGATTCACGGTCCAGCAGGGCGCGACGCATCAGGGAGGCGACGGCCGGCTGGTCGTCGGGGGTGAAGCCCCGGCGGGTGATCTCCTGGGTGCCGATGCGCAGGCCGCGCAGCCCCTCGTCGTGGCGCTGCCACGGCAGGCCGATGCCGCTGAGGTAGATGCCCGCTTCGCCGAGCAGGGTGCCGGCCGCGTCGCCGCCGCCCAGGGTCAGCGCGTCGACCGCGATGTGGTGGGAGCGGGTGAACTCGTCGTCGCGGCGGGCCACGTCGAACCCGTTGTCGTGCAGGGACTTCGCCAGTGCCCGGGCGTTGGCGAGGCACGCCGAGGCGTAGGCCGGGCCGTGTTCGGCTAGTTCGGCGGCGGTCACCGCGAGGGCGCCGAGGCGGCCCGCGTCGTAGTTGGCGAGCAGGCCGGGGTAGGCGACGGTGGAGACGCGTTCGGCCAGGTCGGGGTCGCGGGTGACGACGCAGCCGCCGGACGGCCCGCCGAACGACTTGTAGGTGGAGAACGTCAGCACGTGCGCGCCCTCGTACAGGGGCCGCTGGAACGCCTTGGCCGCGACCAGCCCGGCCATGTGGGACGCGTCGTAGAGCAGGATCGCGCCGACCTCGTCGCACGCCGCGCGGACGGCCGCGACGTCGTGCGGGAACAGCATCATGCTCGCGCCGATCACCACGACCCGGGGCCGGTGCACGCGCAGGAAGCCGGGCAGCCTGGCGTAGTCGACGTCCAGCCGCGCGGGGTCGTAGGGCAGGTCGACCACGGTCAGGCCGCGCACCGCCGGGACGCCCTGGGCGTGGTGGCTGGCGTGCCCGCCGGCGGCTTCCGGCAGTACGGCGATCTTGTCGCCCGGACGGGCGAACGCGGTGTAGACGGCGAGGTTGGCCAGGGTGGCGCTCTGGAGCCGCACCTCGGCGTGTACGCCTTCCATCAGCTCGGCGACCAGCAGCGGCGCGAGGACCTCCAGGGTGTCCAGGTGTTCCAGGCCCACCTGGTACTTCTCGCCGGGCCAGCCCATGCTGGGCCGGCTGGACACGGTCGGCAGGTTCGCCTCGGCGGCGGCCGGGCTGAGCACGTTGGTGCCCGCGTAGAGCACGATGCCGTCGTCGTCGACCTGCCCGGCGTGCGCTCCGAGGGCCTTGCGGACGGTGTCGGCGACGCCCGTCGCGCTCAGGTCGGCGGACACGGCGGCTTCCACCTCGGCCAGGCGGCGCTGCGCGCGCGGCGAGGCCCACGGGGCGATCCTGCTGTTCGGCACCCTGCTGTCGGTCACGTCGGTGTTCGCTGCGCCGCTGTTCGTCACGCTGCCGACGCTAGGCCGCGCGGCCGGCGGGTCGCGACCGCCCGGGGTTGCGAGATGTTCCTACAGTTGTCGGAATGCAGGAGTTGGTGGACGAGCTGTCCCGGGTGCTGGGTCGCGGGGTGTCGGTGGACGACGTGTCCGGCCGGGTCGTGGCGCACAGCGCGCAGACCGACGAGGTGGACGCGGCGCGGGTGCGCGCCATCCTGACCCGCCGGGTGCCGCCGGAGGTGGCTGCGTGGCAGGACCGGCACGGCGTGGCGGGCGCGGCCGGTCCGGTGCGGGTGCCCGCGAACGAGGAGCTCGGGTTCCAGGAGCGGGTCGGGTTTCCGTTGCGGCACAACGGGGTGCTCGTGGGCTACCTGTGGGTGCTGGGTGACGTGGACCCGGCGGCGGTGGTCGGGCACCTGCCCGCGTTGGCGGCCGGGATCCAGGTCGGGGAACGGGCTCCGGTGCGGGTGGTGGTGGCGTTGGAGCCGCGTGCGGTGCGGACGGTGCCGGCGGCGGACGCGGTGCCGGACCTGGCCGGGCACGTCGGGGTGAGCGATCCGCACCCGCCGGACCGGGCGGGTGTCGCCTACCAGCAGGCGTCGGCGGCGGCCGAGCTGTCGCGGTTGGATCCGGCGTTGCCGAGGGTGGCGCACTGGTCGGATCTGGGCGGGTACCGGTTGCTGCTGGGTGATCCGCCGGAGGGCGTGCTGGCGGGGTTGTCGGATGTGCAGCGGACGACGCTGGAGGTGTACCTGGACCACGGGTGCGACGCGCGGGCCACGGCCGAGGCGCTGCACCTGCACCGCACCAGCCTGTACTACCGGCTGGGCCGGATCGAGGCGGTCACCGGGCGGGCGTTGACGGACGGCCTGGCGCGACTGGAGCTGCACCTGGCGCTGAAGATGGCCCGCCTCGCCCGCCGCCCGTGACCGCCCGGACCTGGGGTTCGGGCACGCGACGCGGGTCCTGCTGGGCAAGGACGCCTCGCTGCGCCGGGAGAGCTGGGCTGTGCCGGGGTGCGGCACATCCGGTTCGACTAGAGGACGCGGGTGAAGAAGTCCCGCACGTGCCACCGCAGCGGGGTCAGCTGGTCGCGGGTGCCGACGAGGTCGTCGCACTGTTCGGCGGTCATCAGGCCGGCGTGGCGCAGTTGCGGTGCGATGGCGGAGAAGTCGGTCAGTCCCCAGTGCTGCCCCTGCGCGCTCTCGACCCGTTCGGCCCCGGCGTGCGCGGAGACCGCCGCCCAGGCCCGGTCGAACCGGGCGTCGCGGAACCCGTCGGTGCCGTAGAACAGCAGCGGGCGGTCCACGCCGTGCCGGGCGACCGGGAACAGCTCGCCTTCACCGCCGGGTTCGGTGGGCAGGTAGTCGAGGTAGCCCTCGATGTCGGCCGCCGCCCCGACCCGCTTGTCCTCGAACAGCACGTTGGCGGCGGTCGCTCCGCCCGCCGAGTGCCCGAGTGTCCCGACCCGGCCGCGGTCCACCTCCAGCCCGTCTGGCAGCAGGGCGGAATCGCCGGTGCCCGGACGGTCTGCGTCCGGCTTGTGCGCGGCCGGATCGGCAGGGCCGGGATTGTCGGTGCCCGGTGGGATGATGGAACCGGGGGCCGGAGGCCAGCCCCCCGTCGCCGCCAACAACCTGTCCAACACCGACCGCACGTCGTCGATCCGCACGGCGACCAGCGTCCTGAACGCCTCGGGGTCGTCGCGCCGGTCCTTGTCGGTCGCCACCGGCCGCACCCGGCCGCCGGGGAACTCCACCTCGCTGGTCTCACCAGGGTGGTCGACGGTCACCACCACGAAGCCGTGCGACGCGAGGTCCTCGGCCAGCGCGGTCCCGAGGGTGCGCGGGTCGCCGCCTCCCGGCGAGTACACCAGCACCGGCCACGGCCCGGCCGCCGGCGGCGCGCCGACGTGCGCGTGGGTGCCGATGGCCGTCCAGTCCACCCCTTCGGACGGCAGTTGCGGGTGCAGGTAGACGGTGTCGAGCCGGACGAACAGGGCCGCCGCGCCGGGTGTCATGTAGGGCGCGGTCGGGAATCCGGCGACGTCGTGTGCCGGGTAGTACACCGAGGCCATCAGTTCACGGGTGGACCCGTCCCACGGGTCGGTCCGTGCCGGGTCCACGAGGTGTCGGACGGCCAAGCCGACCGGGTGCGGTCCGGTGGGTGCGGGCAGTGTGATCATGGTGAATCCCCCTTACCTCTCACGGTACGGGGTCGCCGCGTCACGGTCCGCTGATTTCCGGGGGTTCAGGCCCGGTGCAGCACCCGGACTCCGTCGCCGGACAGCCGGTCCAGGGTCGCGGTCCGACCGGCGAGCAGCGGCAGCAGCGCGTCGATGGGGCCGGTCACCTGGGCGCCCTCGCCCGCCGACCAGTCGACATCGGTGGCCGTGAGCCGCAGGCCGCGCAGGTTGCGGCGGGCGTGGAACGGGAACCCGATGCGCCACAGGTGTTCGGCCGACACGCGGGCGGCGTCCGCCGGCATCGGGCGGTGCAGGCCGAGCGGGATCGCGATGTCCTGTTCGTGCACCAGCACGTCCATCAGGGCGTCCTTGAGCCGTTGCCCCACGGCGAGCCGGCGCAGCCCGACGACCGCCCGCAGTTCCCCGACGATCCCGTCGGTCGGGCGTGCGGCGTAGCGCACGGCGCTGTCGTGGATCATCCGGTTGAAGCTGCCGCGTGCGCGGACGACCGCGCCGAGGGTGGCGGGCACGCCGAAGCGGGGACCCATGGCCAGGTGGGCGGCGATGTCGCGAACGGTCCAGTCCGGGCACAGGGTGGGGTGTGCCCACTGCTCGGCGGTGAGGGTGTCCAGGAGGTCGGCGACCGCGGACCGCTGTCGGTCCAGCGCCTGCCACAGGGCTTCGTCGGACATGACCGTCCACCTCCGAGTTTGGTACGATCCACTGACTACTTTAATCAGTCTCTCTGACTATCGTCAAGGAGTGACGTTGGCGGAGCCCAATATCGGACTGCTGCTCTACATCCCCTACCGCGAGCTGGAGAACCGGGTGTTCGCGGCCCTCGCGGAAGCCGGGTTCGACGACGTGACGCCGGCGCAGGCGCGGATCTTCCAGCGCATCGGCCCCAGCGGGTCGCGGCTGACCGAGCTGGCCGAGGCCGCGCAGGTCACCAAGCAGACCGCCGGTTTCCTGGTGGACCAGCTGGAACGCGCCGGGTACGTGGAGCGCACCCCCGACCCGACCGACGCGCGTGCCCGGCTGGTGCGGATCGCCGAACGGGGCCAGGCCGCGATCCCGGTCGCGTCGGCGGTGATCGCCGCGATCGAGGCGGAGTGGACCGCGCACCTGGGCCAGCGGCGGATGGCGGCCCTGCGGGACGCGCTGACCCGGCTGCGCGAGATCACCGACCCGTACCTGTGAGTCGGCCCGTGCCGGTGGGTCAGGACGACAGGAACCTGTCCAGGACGCGCGTCCCGAACCGCAGGCCCGCCACGGGCACGCGTTCGTCCACGCCGTGCGCCATGGACCGGTAGTCGTAGCCCTCGGGCAGGGCGAGCGGGGCGAAGCCGTAGCAGTCGATGCCCAGCCGGCTGAACGCCTTGGCGTCGGTGCCGCCGCCCATGCAGTACGGCACGACGACCGCCTCCGGGTCCTCGGCGCGCAGCGCGTCGGCCATCGCGTCGAACCACGGCGAGTCGATCGGGGCCTGCACGGGCGGCTGGTCCTCGACGAGCTCGCGGGTGACGTGCGGGCCGAGCACGGCGTCCACCGACGCCATCAGCTCGTCCACGGTGCCGGGCAGGGTACGCACGTCGACCAGCGCGGTCGCGGTGCCGGGGATGACGTTGACCTTGTACCCGGCGTCGAGCACGGTCGGCGTGGTGCTGTTGCGGACGGTGGATTCCGCCAGTGCCGCCGCCGGGCCGAGCCGGGCCAGGGTGCCGTCCACATCGGACAGGTCGACCGGGACGCCGAGCGCTTCGCCGGTGCGTTCCAGGAACGCCCGCACGGCGGGGGTGAGCCGCACCGGGTGCTCCAGGGCGGCGATCCGGCCGAGCGCGCCGATCAGGTGGACCACGGCGTTGTCGGTGTTGCGGCGCGATCCGTGCCCGGCGCGTCCGCGTGCGGTCAGCCTGAGGTGCGAGGTGCCGCGTTCGGCGGTGCCGATGGGGTAGAGGCGCCTGCCGCCGGCCCGGTAGGAGTAGCCGCCGGATTCGCTGATCGCGGCGGTGACGCCGGCGAAGAAGTCGCGCTGGTGCTCGACCAGCCACTGCGCGCCGTACTCGCCGATGTCCTCCTCGTCGGCGACGAACGCCAGCACGATGTCGCGGCGGGGCCGGCGGCCTTCGCGGGACCAGGTGCCCAGGACGGACAGCACCATGGCGACCATGTCCTTCATGTCGACCGCGCCGCGTCCCCACAGGCAGCCGTCGCGTTCGACGCCGGCGAACGGCGGCACGCTCCACTCGGCCGGGTCGGCGGGCACGACGTCCAGGTGCGCCTGCACCAGCAGCGCGGGCAGCGTCGGATCGGTGCCGGGCACCCGGGCCAGCACGTTGGAGCGGCGTGGCGCGGGTTCCAGGATGCACGGGGACACGCCGACGGCGTCCAGGTGGCCGGCGACGAACTCGGCGGCCTCCCGTTCGCCGGCCGACCTGCCGCCGCCGTGGTTGGTGGTGTCGAACCGGAGCAGCGCGGCGCAGAGGTCGACGACGTCCTCAGCCATAGAGCTCTTCCACCGCCCCCGCCGCGATCCCCGTGACGACCTTGAACGCCTGCATCGCCAGGGTCATCGACGCCGCGTCGCAGCCGACCCGGCGCGGGCCGACGAGGTCCACCGTGGGGACGACGGCGGCGGCTGCGGCCAGGTGGGTGGCGTCGGGCACGCAGTCGGCGGTCCACGTGACCCCGGTGGCGCCCTCCACGTCAGCGGAGATCAGGATCCTCATGGCCACACCGTACCGTCGTGATGTCGGTGATTGACCTGGTCGCTGTCATTCTGGTTGCTTCCTGACCGCTGCGGTGGTCCCGCGCGCCGGTGCCGATGCGGTCGACCACAGCCGTGGCGATGGAGGAGTAGCCGGTGACGGTGCCCTCCTGTCTGCGCCCGTGGCGCGGCCGGTTCACCGCATTCACCACTGGGTCGGCTTCGGGAGTACCGCGCCTTGCGGGGCCGGCCTCGGGCGGATGACGTCCACGGCGGTCATCGGACGAACCTGATTGTCGGGTGGCGGGGCGACGGTGTGTCGAGCAGGTGGTGGGTCGGCTGCCGAGGCGGACCCGGTTGCGGACCCGGTCCCGGCGGCGGTCGCGGTCAGGGCCACGCCGCCGGCGAGCAGTTGCCGGCGGCTGAACGTGGGATGCATGGTCTCTCCTCGGGTCGTGATCTTCACCGAGAGAGTGCCGGTCACGACCTGTGAATATGCTGAGACGCTGAGAGACCACTGAGGACGGTGGGCTTTTCCTGAGAGCGCTACTGCGGGTGCAGCCAACCGGGGGAACCGGTGTCACGGATCTTCGCCAAATGATGCTGTTTCCGTCAGCGGTATTCCCGGCGTCAGGCTTGAGCGCGTGCTTACGGGGGTTGACGCTTCGCCCAACGGTGTGGCGGCCCTGGACGCCGATCGATGGTGCGCGTAAACACGTAGTCGCGTACCACAATTTCTGCTCGCAGAAGGCAAGCGCGCAAGCGTCGGCGGTCTACCGGCGGAAACGCCGAGGAGGTGACCCTGAGCATGGGGATGGACAAGATCGTGGACGCTGTCTCCGCAGTTGATCGCCATGGCCGATGACGCGCATAGTCGGCCCACTCGTGCGGGCGATACCCCCGGGGAGTTGACTGCCTTCGCGCGGGAACATCTCATACGCATTTTTCCTCCGTTGCGGCTCCACCCGGATACCCCGGCCATAGAGGCTGATGTGCGTTCCTGGGTTCGGGAGCGTGGTCATGACGATCCGGTTTCGATCAGATGTCTGGAACGCCCTCGGGTCGGCTATCTGGTGAGCGCCTGTATGCCCGACGCGCCGTACGAGGTGATTACCCTGGCCGCCCGGTATGTGGGCTGGCTGTTCGTGTTCGATCACCAGGCCGTGGAGAACGCGGCATTGTCGGAGGTCTACCGCGCACTGGACCCGGCGGGTGTGCTGGAGCACGGCCGGGCTCGCGGCAGCGAACCGGGAGGACGTCACTTCCTGGACACTCTCCTCGATCTGCGTCGTCAGATCATCGAGCGCGGCGGTGCGGTGCTGCTGCCGGAACTGGCCGATGGTCTGGCCGGCTACCTGGATGCGTGCGCCCGTGAGGGTCCCTGGCGCGTGGAGGGTCGGGTACCGGCGCTGGCCGACTATCTGCGTGATCGAGCCGCCACCGGGGGCTGCCATGTGCTGTACCTGCACCGCCTGGCCTTCCTGCCGGTGACGGCCGGGGCCGGGCATGAACGGCTGCCGTCCGAACTCGTCGATCTCGCCGAGCAGGCGTTCCTGATCGGCGGGCTGGCCAACGACCTGATCAGCTGGCGGTTCGAGAACGACCACGCCGACCCGGTCAATCTCGTCACCGTCCTGGCCCATCACTACCGGCTCGACACCGCTGAGGCGTTTCGTGCGGCTGTGGTGGTCCATGCCGCCATCAAGGATCAATTCGACCTGCGATGCGCCCGCCTGGCCGCCGCCCCGGGGCGATGTGATCCGGGCATGGTGACCGCGATCAGCGGATGGGTGAACGGCTGCGCCGCCGCCGCCGAGACCTACTGGCAGGACGACCGGCGCCACTACGCACGACAGGAAGGCTGACCACCCCGTGACCCAGCGCGGCACACGTCTTCGATCAGTGTCGCCCGGCCGACAGGAGCATCGATGACGCCCGACCCGGTCCCTCGTCCCGACCCGTTCCCGTCCCACGCCACGACCGACCGGCGACGGCCCGCCGAGGGCACCAGTGACCGGCAGCGGTGCCCGCACCACGCCGACACCGACGACTCGCCGCCGACAGCCTTCCGCATGGGCAAGGCCCCCGGTGGGCTGCCTGTGCTCGGCCACACGCTTGCCCTGGTGAGGAACCCGCTGGGGTTCATGACCTCGCTGCCCGCGCTGGGCGACCTGGTCCGGATCGGCTTCGGTCCGATCAAGGCGATCGTGATCTGCCATCCGGACCTGATCCGACAGGTGCTGGTCGACGACCGTGCCTTCGACAAGGAAGGTCTCATGTGGGACCGCTTCGCCGAAGTCGTCGGCGACGGCGTGATCAACGCACCGCGCAGTCGACACCGACGCCTGCGTCGGCTGATCCAGCCGGCCTTCCACCCCGCCCGGCTACCCGACTACGCCGCGGTGATGAGCCGGCAGATCGCGGTGATGACCGACTCCTGGCGCGACGGGCAGATCATCGACGTGCCCGCGGCCATGGAGGCACTGACCTCACGGGTGGCCGCCCGCACCATGGTCGCCGCCCCGGTCGACGACCAGCTCGTCGCCGAGTTGCGCGACGTCGTGCCGGTGCTGGTACACGGCGCCTACCGGCGGATGTTGACCCCCGCGCCGCTGGATCGGCTGCCCACCCCCGGCAAACGCCGCTACGACCACGCCATCGCGACCCTTCGGCGGATCACCCGCCGGTTCATCGAGGACTACCGCAGCGCCGGGATCGACCACGGCGACGTGCTGTCCATGCTGCTCGCCGCCCGCAGCGAGCAGGACCGACCGCTCGGTGACACCGAAATCTGCGACCAGGTGTCCGCCATCTTCGGCGCCGGCAGCGAGGCCTCCGCGACCACGCTGAGCTGGGCACTGCACCTGCTCGCCAGCCACCCCGACGTGCAGCGCCGACTGTGCCGGGAAGCCGATGGTGTCCTGGCCGGCCGTACCGCGACCTGGGACGACCTGGTCAACCTGACCTATACCCGCGAGGTGGTCACCGAGACGCTGCGCCTGTACCCGCCGATCTGGATGGTCCCCCGCACCGCCACCACCGACACCGAACTCGGCGGACACCTCATCGCAGCCGGCACGGTCGTCATCTGCTGCGCCTACCTGCTGCACCACCGGCCCGACCTGTACGACAACCCCGAACAGTTCACTCCCGAACGGTGGACCGGGCTCACCACCGACCCGCCCGGTCCCTTTCCCGCGTTCGGCCACGGCGCCCGCCGTTGCATCGGCGACAACTTCGGTCTCGTCGAAGTCACCCTGACCCTTGCCTCCATCGCCGCCCGCTGGCAGGTGCACGCACTCCCCGGTCACCAGGCCGTGCGTCCCCAGGCCAAAATCATCCTGATTCCCCACGAGTTGCGTCTGCGCCTCACCCGACGCACCGACCGGACGACGCCCCCGCACCGCGACGACGAACCGACCGACGAGAGCTGGTCGGTTCCGTGACATCGTCGCTTGCCGTAACCGCAGAAATCGAGACACCTCGCGGACGGAGGAGGGCCCGATATCGATGAACACCATACCGCGACACTCCGCCGCCGACAGCGCGGACGACCCGGTCGTCTCCTATTACCGGGACAAGATGAATTCCATCCGCGACAAGTTCGGGCCGGGGCCGCGGATCCACTTCAATCTCGGCCTCTGGGACGGACCGTCGGACACCAGTGGCGACATCTCGGAGATCCGCAGGAACATCGTCGCGGCACAGGACCGGATGATGAGGTATTCGGCGGAAGTGTGGGAATCCGAGGCCGTCTTCTCCGGACGACTCCTCGACATCGGTTGCGGCCTCGGTGGGGGATCCATCTACTGGGCGCAGACGTGCGACGTCGACGTGACGGCCGTGACCAATGTGCCCGAACAGGCGGCACTGGTCAGGGAGTTGGCATCGGTGGCCGGTGTGGCCTCGCGCGTCGAGACCGTCACGTCCGACGCCTGCACGATGACCGCACCACGTCCCTTCGACGCGGCAGTCGCCATGGAGAGTCTCTGCTACATGCCACGCGACAGGATTTTCGCCAACACTGCTTCGCTGCTCTTCCCCGGAGGATATTTCGCCATCGAGGAGGTGTTCACCAGGGCACCGGACATGAAGGCGGACTTCGATGCGTACTGGAAGACCCGGATCGGGTCGTGCGCCGAATATCTGGAGGCGGCCGAAGCGGCCGGATTCCGGCTCGACCGGAACGAGGACGTCACCGACCGGGTGAGCGAATTCTGGGTACAGTCCCTGGCCTGGTCGGAAAAACAGCTCGGAAGACCCGGGGTCACCGAGGACGAGACCCGGAGGCTGCTCCGCTCGATCCGCCGGCACGCCGGCTTCTTCCGCGGCTGGCGAGACGGGCTGTTCGAAACGAGAATCCTCCGCTTCCGCAAAATCCGCTAGCCGGCCTTCCCGGCCCGCACAGTACAACCGACCTGCTTGATCAAAGGAAACCGAAGCGCACGAGGTGACTCGCGTGTCAGTGCTCGGCAGGCTAGGCAGAAAAACCATCACCCCTGACCGCCTACCCAGACATATCGGGTTCATCCCGGACGGAAACCGGCGGTGGGCCCGCGACCACCACACCACCCCCGCCGAGGGACACCGGCGGGGCATCGCCAAGGCGGTCGAAGTCATCGGCTGGTGCGACGACGTCGGCATCGAAATCGTCACGCTCTACATGTTGTCTCCCGCGAACCTGCGACGCGCCGCCGACCAGGCGTCACCGGATCTCACCGAAGACCTCATCCGCGCCCTCGCCGAGCGCCGGCGACTGCACCCCATCGGATCACTGGACCTGCTCCCCGCCCGTACCCGCACAGTCCTCGACACCGCGACGCGGTCCACCCTCGACACGCAAGGAATGCTGGTCAACCTCGCCTTGGGCTACACGGGTCGCGAGGACATCGTCTCGGCAGTCCGCGCACTCCTCCGCGACGGCACAACGGCCGCCACCGGGCAACTCGAAGACTTCATCACCGCCGACCGGATCAGCCGGCACATCTCCACCGCCGGTCAACCCGACGTCGATCTCATCGTCCGCACATCCGGCGAACAACGCCTCTCCGGCTTCCTCACCTGGCAGGCCGAACAGGCCGAACTCCACTTCTGCCCCCGCCACTGGCCCGACCTGCGGAAAGTCGACTTCCTCCGCGCGCTGCGCTCGTACAGCCACCGACAACGGCGTTTCGGCGCCTGACCACGCCCGACTCGCGCCCGCCGACCTCGGCCGTACCCGCTACGCGTAGCGGCGCAGTTCGCGCTTGGCCAGGGACATGCGGTGCACCTCGTCCGGGCCGTCGGCCAGCCGGAGGGTGCGGGCCTGTGCCCACAGGTTCGCCAGCGGGAAGTCCTGGCTGACGCCGCCCGCGCCGTGCGCCTGGATCGCCTTGTCCAGCACCCATTCGGCCATCAGCGGGGTGCCGATCTTGATGGCCTGGATCTCGGTGTGCGCGCCCTTGTTGCCCACGGTGTCCATCAGCCACGCGGTCTTGAGCACGAGCAGCCGGGCCTGTTCGATGCGGACGCGGGACTCGGCGATCCACTCCTGCACGACGCCCTGGGTGGCGAGGGGCCGGCCGAACGCGACCCGTTGCGCGGTGCGGCGGCACATGAGTTCCAGGGCGCGTTCGGCGATGCCGATCAGCCGCATGCAGTGGTGGATGCGGCCGGGGCCGAGGCGGGCCTGGGCGATCGCGAATCCCTCGCCTTCGCCGGCGATGAGGTTCCCGGCGGGCACGCGGACGTTGTCGAACACGATCTCGGCGTGGCCGCCGTGCGCGGCGTCGGTGTAGCCGAACACGTGCATCCCGCGCGTGACGTGCACGCCGGGTGTGTCGCGCGGGACGAGGATCATGGCCTGTTGGCGGTGGCGTTCGGCGTCGGGGTCCGTCTTGCCCATCACGATGAGGATCGCGCAGTCGGGGTTCATCGCGCCCGAGGACCACCACTTGCGGCCGTTGACCACGTAGTCGTCGCCGTCGCGTTCGATGCGGGTGGCGATGTTGGTGGCGTCCGAGGAGGCGACGTCGGGTTCGGTCATGCAGAACGCGGAGCGGATCACGCCGTCCAGCAGGGGCCGCAGCCACTGCTTCTTCTGCTGTTCGGTGCCGA
>CBHFOL010000100.1:0-23620 GCA_965995405.1 uncultured Saccharothrix sp. | reverse complement strand
GAACAGCCGCCGGAAGTTGTCGGCGTGCATCCAGTGCGTGGTCGCCCTACGCCCGTCCAACAACCCCGCTGCGGCCAGCACGAACGCCCCCGTGCAGATGGACATCACACGCGCACCACGGGCGGCAGCCGCACACAGCGCGTCCCGCACCTCGTCCTCGATGGTGCCGTCCGCCAGCACCTGCGCCCCGTAGTGCACTCCGGCGACGAGCACCGTGTCCGCCTCGGCCAGCAGCTCCAGCCCGTGATCGGGCGTGATGGTGAACTGGGACGCGCTGCGCACCGGACGTCCGCCGGGCGTGCAGACCCGCACCCGGTAGAACCGCAGGTCGTCGTCGGCGCGCGCGGCGTGGAAGAGCTGCGACGGAGTTCCCAGGTCGAAGGCCACGACGTTGTCCAGCGCCAGCACGGCCACCTGATGCACCATGGCCGGATTCTTGCACATGATGGCCGTCAGGCCACTGGTCCGGCGACACCCGATCAACGACGCTCTTCGACGTGACTCGAAGCAGGTGGGCTTGGGCCGTCGCGGGCGTCAGCTTCATCGCGCTCGTGGGCGCGGCTGCGTTCCGGGCGACGCCGGGTGCGCTGATCGAACCGTTGCAAGCGGAGTTCGGCTGGTCCACCGCCACCGTCGGGCTCGCGGTGTCGGTGAACCTGATGCTGTTCGGCCTGACCGCGCCGTTCGCCGCCGCCCTGATGGAGCGGTTCGGGGTGCGGCGGGTGGTGGCGTGCGCGTTGACGGTGGTCGCGATCGGCAGCGGGCTGACCGTGTTCATGACCACGAGCTGGCAGCTGGTGCTGTTCTGGGGCGTGCTGGTCGGCCTGGGCACGGGCTCGATGGCGCTGGCGTTCGTGGCGACGATCACCGGCCGTTGGTTCGTCAAGCACCGGGGCCTGGTGACCGGCGTGCTCACGGCGGGCGGCGCGACCGGGCAACTGGTGTTCCTGCCGGCCGTGGCGTCACTGGCCGAGTCGTCCGGCTGGCGCTCGGCGTCGATCCTGGTGTCCATCGCGGCCCTGGCGGTGGTGCCGCTGGTCCTGTTCTTCCTCCGCGAATACCCTGCCGACCTGGGCGTTCCCCCGTACGGCGGCGACGAGATCGTGCCCCGCCCGGCCGCCGGCACCGGTGCCGCGAAGCGTGCGATCACGGCCCTGACGTCAGCGGCCCGCACCGGCCCGTTCTGGTACCTGGCGGGCGGTTTCGCGATCTGCGGCGCGACGACCAACGGTCTGGTCGGCACCCACTTCATCCCGGCGGCCCACGACCACGGGATGCCCACCACGACGGCAGCGGGCCTGCTGGCGCTGGTAGGCGTGTTCGACATCGTCGGCACGATCCTGTCCGGCTGGCTGACCGACCGCGTCGACTCACGCATCCTGCTGGGCACGTACTACGCCCTGCGCGGCGCGTCCCTGCTGTTCCTGCCGCAGCTGTTCCACGACTCGGTGCACCCGAGCATGCTGGTCTTCATCATCTTCTACGGCCTGGACTGGGTGGCGACCGTCCCACCCACGGTCGCCCTGTGCCGCCAGGTCTTCGGCCTCTCCGCCCCGGTCGTCTTCGGCTGGGTCTTCGCCTCGCACCAGTTGGGCGCAGCCATCGCCGCCACCGCAGCCGGCCTGACCCGCGACCACTTCGGCAACTACGCCCCGGCCTGGTATGTGGCCGGCGCACTCAGCATCGGCGCGGCCTTCCTGTCAATGCGCGTCCGCCGCTCACCGACGCTTGCGGGCGGTCCCGAAACCCTCACGACCGAGGGCGCGCGCGGCTGACCGGACTCAGCCTCCGGGACGGAACGGGACCACACCTTCAGGTTTGCGAACCCCTTCCGTCCTGGAGGTCCTCGGACTCCCACAACTCCTCGCGCTTCCACCTCACCCCGCCGCGATCGGTCGCGTCGTCCAACGCCGCCAGCGCCCGCCGCCTGGCCTCGTCGTACCGCTCGTCGTCGCTACCGACGCTTGCGGGCGGTCCCGAAAATTCCACGGGTGATCTCACGTCCCAACGCACTCGCAGCTGACCGGAAGAACGACTTCACCGCAGAGTTGCCCAGCACCTTCTCCACCAGCCCGGGCTCCGCACGCTCCTCCTCACGCGGCGGTGCCTCCTGCTGATCCTCCTCGGCAGGAGGCACAATCTTCGCCGTCAGCTTCTCGTACGCCGACTCACGGTCCACCGTCTCCGCGTACTTCCCGTGCAGCTCCGAAGAATCCGCCGCCGCCCGGATCGCCTCCGCACCGATAGTGTCCATAAGGGACCGAGGCGCACGCAACCGAGTCCACGCAACCGGCGTAGGCGCACCCTTCTCGCTCAACACCGTCACGATCGCCTCACCGATCCCCAACGACGTCAAAGCCTTGTCCAACTGGTAGTGCGGCGTAGTCGGATACGTCTTCACCGTCTTCGCCAACGCCGCCTGATCCTCCGGCGTGAACGCCCGCAACGCGTGCTGCACCCGCGCCCCCAACTGCGACAGCACGTCATTCGGCACGTCCGTGGGCAGCTGCGTGCAGAAGAACACCCCGACCCCCTTGGACCGGATCAGCTTCACGGTCTGCGTGATCTGTTGCAGGAACGCCTTTGAAGCATCCGCGAACAGCAGGTGCGCCTCGTCGAAGAAGAACACCAGCTTCGGCTTGTCCAGGTCGCCCTCCTCCGGCAACTCCTGGAACAGCTCCGCCAGCAACCACATCAGGAACGTCGAGAACAACGCCGGCCGCGCCTGCAACTCCGCCAACTCCAGCAGCGACACCACACCGCGCCCGTCCACCGAACGCATCAGGTCGCGCGGATCCAGCTCCGGCTCGCCGAAGAACGTGTCACCGCCCTGCGCCTCCAGGTTCACCAGCGACCGCAGGATCACGCCCGCAGTCGCCGACGACACCCCGCCCAGCCCCTTCAGATCCGCCTTGCCCTCCTCCGAGGTCAGGTGCGTGATCACCGACCGCAGGTCCTTCGTGTCCAGCAACGGCAGCCCACGGGTGTCCGCCCAGTGGAAGATCAGCCCCAGCGTCGACTCCTGGGTGTCGTTGAGCCCCAACACCTTCGACAGCAGGATCGGCCCGAAGCTGGTGATCGTCGCCCGCACCGGCACACCCGCGCCGCCCGTCCCCAACGACAGGAACTGCACCGGGCACGCCTGCGGCTGCCAGTCGTCGCCCGTCTCGGACGCCCGCGAGGTGATCCGGTCGTTCGCCGCGCCCTCCCGCGACAGCCCGGACAGGTCGCCCTTCACGTCCGCCATCACCACCGGCACACCCGCCGCCGACAGCTGTTCCGCGACGAGCTGCAACGTCTTCGTCTTGCCGGTGCCGGTCGCGCCCGCGACCAGGCCGTGCCGGTTCAACGTCGCCAAGGGCAGCCGCACGCGGGCGGTGGGTTCGACCGTGCCGTCGACCAGCACGGCCCCGAGTTCGATGGCCGCACCCTCGGACGCGTAACCGGCCGCGATATCGGTCTGAGCCGTCATTGCGACGAGCGTAATGAGATTGGAAGGACCCGCCACTCGAAGCGACACCGGAGTCCGACGATCCGACGACTAGGCTCGCGCGGGTGATGGATCGCTTGGTGTGGATCGACTGCGAGATGACGGGGCTCGACTTGGGCAAGGACGCCCTGATCGAGATCGCCGCGCTGGTGACCGACGCGGAGCTGAACGTGCTCGGCGACGGCGTGGACGTGGTGATCCACGCCGACGACACAGCGCTCGACTCGATGCCGGAAGTCGTGATGGCGATGCACGCCAAATCCGGCCTCACCGAAGAGGTGCGCCGGTCCACCGTGACGCTGGCCGACGCCGAGGCGCAGGTGTTGGCGTACATCAAGGAGTGGGTGCCGGACCCGCGCACCGCGCCGCTGGCGGGCAACTCGATCGCGACGGACCGGGGCTTCATCGCCCGCGACATGCCGGTGCTGGACGGGCACCTGCACTACCGGATGGTCGACGTGTCGTCGATCAAGGAACTGTGCCGGCGCTGGTACCCGCGCATCTACTACGCACAGCCCGAGAAGGGCCTGGCACACCGGGCGCTGGCCGACATCCTGGAGTCCATCCGGGAGCTGGCCTACTACCGGCGCACGGCGTTCGTGGCACAGCCCGGACCCACCACGGAGCAGGCCCAGGCCGTCGCCGCCGAACTGCTGGCCGCCGACCGGGCGAAATAGGGTCGATTTCGGACCTGGCGGTAGGGCACTGTATGCTTCATGCCGCCGGGTCGACCGGTCTTGGTGGGTGTAGCTCAGCTGGCAGAGCACTGGGTTGTGATCCCAGGTGTCGCGGGTTCAAGTCCCGTCACTCACCCCAAGCGAGCGAGACGCCCTCCGGCCACCCGGCCGGGGGGCGTTTTCCGTGACTACGGGGAGTTTCCTGCCGTGAGTGCCACACTCGTCGCGAAAGACCTGGCGGCCGGTCACGGCGACCGCGTGCTGTTCTCGGGTCTCGATCTGGTCGTCGCGCCCGGTGACGTCGTCGGCTTGGTCGGCGTCAACGGCGCGGGCAAGTCCACGCTCCTGCGCACCCTCGCCGGACTGGTCCCGGCCGAGAGCGGTGTGATCCGCCTCTCCCCCGTGTCCGCGACCGTCGGCCACCTGCCGCAGGAGCCCGAACGCCGCCCCGGCGAGACCGTGCGCGACTTCCTGGCCCGCCGGACCGGCGTGGCGGCGGCCCAGGCCGACCTGGACCGCGCGACCGAGGCGCTGGCGGCGGGCACCGACGACGGCTACTCCGAGGCGTTGGAGCGCTGGCTCGCGCTCGGCGGCGCGGACCTGCCCGAACGGTCCGACGAGATCGCGGCGGACCTGGGCCTGACGGTCAGCCTGGACCAGCCCATGACGTCCCTGTCCGGCGGCCAGGCGGCCCGCGCCGGCATGGCGTCCCTGCTGCTCAGCCGCTACGACATCTTCCTGCTGGACGAGCCGACCAACGACCTCGACCTGGACGGCCTGGCCCGCCTGGAGTCGTTCGTGACGGGCCTGCGCGCCGGCACCGTGCTGGTCTCCCACGACCGCGAGTTCCTGGCCCGCACCGTGACCAGGGTCGTGGAACTGGACCTGGCGCAGCAACAGGTCCGCGGCTACGGCGGCGGCTACGAGTCGTACCTGGAAGAACGCGAAATCGCGCGCCGGCACGCCCGTGAGGACTACGACGAGTACGCCAACACCCGAAGCGCGCTGGAAGAACGCGCGCGGTCGCAACGGGCGTGGATGGAGAAAGGCGTCAAGAACGCACGGCGCAAATCGGGCGACAACGACAAGCAGGGCCGCAAGTTCCGCACCGAGGCGACCGAAAAGCAGGCGTCGAAGGCCCGGCAGACGGAACGCCTGATCGAACGCCTTGACGTGGTGGAAGAACCGCGCAAGGAATGGGAACTGCGGATGGAAATCGCCGCCGCGCCCCGAGCCGGCGCGATCGTCGCCGTCCTCCGTGCCGCCACGGTCACCCACGGCACGTTCACCCTGGGCCCGGTGGACCTCCAGATCGACTGGGCGGACCGCGTGGCCATCACCGGAGCCAACGGCGCCGGCAAGTCCACCCTCCTGGCCGCCCTGCTGGGCCGAACCGAACTGACCTCCGGCTCGACTTCCCTGGGCCCCGGCGTGGTCGTAGGCGAGATCGACCAGGCCCGAGCCCAGTTCGAGGGCGACCACCCGCTGTCCGACGCCTTCAGCCAGGCCATCCCGGACTGGACGCCGGCCGACGTGCGCACACTGCTGGCCAAGTTCGGCCTCAAAGCCGGCCACGTGGTGCGCCCCGCGTCGTCCCTGTCCCCAGGCGAACGCACCAGGGCGGCCCTGGCCCTGCTCCAGGCCAAGGGCGTGAACCTGCTGGTCCTGGACGAGCCCACCAACCACCTGGACCTACCGGCGATCGAACAGCTCGACGCCGCCCTGGAGACCTACCCGGGCACCCTCCTCCTGGTCACCCACGACCGCCGGATGCTGGCCAAAGTGCGCACGACCCGCCGCCTGGAAGTGGCGGCGGGTCGCGTCAAGGATCTCTAGGTGATCAGCGGTTGCCCTGGACCCACTGGTCCCACGGGACCTGCCAGTCGCCGAAGCCGTCCCACGACTCCAGCACGGGGCCGCCGGAGTTGGTGACGATCACGATGTCGCCCGGCTTGGAGAGGTCGAAGACCCACTTCGCGTTCTCCGGCGACAGGTTCAGGCAGCCGTGGCTCACGTTGCGGTTGCCCTGGTCCCCGATGGACCACGGCGCGCTGTGGAAAAAGATGCCGCTGTTGGACATCCGGGTCGCCCAGTCGACCGGGGTGACGTAGCCGCCCGCGTCGAGAGCCAGGCCGTACGTGCGGGAGTCCATCACCATGTGGTCGTGCTTCTCCATCAGCACGTAGGTGCCGGTGGGGGTCGGGTTGGCCGCGTTGCCCATGGAGGTCGGCATCGTGCGGGCGACCACGCCGTTGATCTTGGTGACGACCTCGTGCGTCCCGCCGTCCGCCTCGTGGACGACCGCGTCGCCGATCGTGGTGTTGACCACGCGGTCTTCCTGGCCGTAGACGCCGTTGCCGAGGTGCTTTCCGTAGATCTTGGCGTTGACGGTGATCTTGGTGCCGGCGGCCCAGTAGTTCTGCGGGCGCCAGTGCACTTCCTTCTCGTTGTACCAGTAGAACGCGCCTTCGACCTTCGGCTCGGTCGTGATGGCGATCGTCGCCTCGGCGGCGGCCTTGTCCGCGATCGGCTCGTCGAAGTAGAACGCCAGCGGCTGGCCGATGCCGACCGTGGTGCCGTCCATCGGGTTGACTGAGAGGAACGTCTGCGTGCGCGGCGTGGCGGTGGTGAAGGTCGACGTCCTGGTGACCGGCTTCCCGTCCGCGCCCTGGCCCGTGACGGCGAGCGTGTAGGTCTTCCCGTACCCGAGCGGCTCGCTGCTGGTCCACTGCGACCCGTCGGCCGACACCTGCCCGGCCACCGCCGTGCCCTCGGGGTTGGTCAGCGCGGCCTGCGTGATCTTCCCGTCCGCGGCCGTGGCGACGACCGGCGACCCGGGCGGGACGTCCACCGCCTGGTCCAGCGGCCCGGTGGTCAACGTCACCGGCTTGGGCGGCGGTGTCGACGATGTCGTCGTAGTCGCCCCGTCCGCGGACGCGTTACCGCCCCCCGACGCCTCACCGGACGAACACCCGGCGACCAACGCCGCAACCAACCCGACCGCGACCACTCCGAGCACTCGCCGTGCCCCCCGGTGGACCGACATCCCACGCCTCCGCTTCGCTCCCCAAGACACCGATTCCACTTTGGTGTCCCCACTACAAGGTGACGCCTTGAGGGTTGACGACGTTGCCCGAGATGCTGGATCGTTACCCACGCGAAGTTCCCCCTGGGGCAGCGCCGCACACCCGTCCTGACCAGGCGATTGGGAGCCGCGTAGGACGCTGTGCTAATGTTCTCCACGTCGGACGGGGCAAGGCGAAGTCCGGCGAGCGCCGCTAGCTCAACTGGCAGAGCAGCTGACTCTTAATCAGCGGGTTCGGGGTTCGAGTCCCTGGCGGCGCACCAAAGGCCCAGGTCAAAAACCGGGGCCTTTTTGCTTTTCTTCTTCGCCTCGTACATTTCCACGCTTTACGACCTGACTCCGGACATCCGTCGGACGTCCGAGAAGAGGACGGGGCCACCTTTCACGGGGCCCCGTCGGCCCGACGAATGGTGCGTTCGGCGAGTGCGTCCAGCACCTCTACGAAAACCCGGCGCTTCGCCGCCGGAACGGCGGCCAGGAACTCCGCCTCCATCGACCGGATATCACCCTGACAGGCGGCGAGCACCGAACGCCCCTCGTCGGTCAACGCCACCACGCGGTTGCGCCGATCCGCCGGGTCCGGCGTGCGGCTCAACAACCGCCGTGCCTCCAACCGGTCCAGGATCGGGATGAGCCGGGTCTTGTCCCGGTGCACCGCCACCGCCAGTTCCGCCTGGGTGGGCGCGGCGGCGGATTCGAGTGCGGCGAGGACGACGTAGTCCCACATCCCGATGTCGTGGGCGCGCAGGATCGGCGTCTCGGCCTCGATCATCGCCCTGGCGAGCCGGGCGAACGACGCCCCGAGGTCATGGCGTTGTCCGGTCATCGGCGTGACAGTACTACCTTGACCAACGATCTACTGAGGTAGATAGTAAGCACATGCAGACGATTAAAGACCTCCACCGCCGCGCGTTCGACGCCATCCGACCGATCGTCGCCGAGGTCCGGCCCACCGACCTGTCCCGCCCGACCCCGTGTGCGGACTGGGACCTGCGGGCGCTGTTGGCGCACATGATCGGCCAGGACCACGGCTTCGCCGCCGCCGTGCTCGCGGACGTGCCGACCGACGCGTTCGCGCCCCGCGAGCCGACCCCGGGCGCACACGAAGCCGGGGCCACCCTCGTGGTCACCGCGTTCGCCACCGCCGACCCCGACCGACAGGTCCTCCTGGCCGAATTCGAAGGCCACCGGTTCCCGCTCCGAAGCGTGATCGGCTTCCACCTGGTCGACACCCTCGTGCACGGCTGGGACGTGGCAGCCACCCTCGGCATCGAGGTCGACTACGACGACGACCTGATCGCCGCCGGCCTGGCCGTGGCCGAACAGGTCCCCGACGGCCCCGCGCGCACCGCACCCGGTGCCGCGTTCGCCCCCGTCCTGCCACTGGCGTCCACGTCGACGGGCTGGCCCCGCACCCTGGCCCTGCTCGGCCGCGACCCGAACTGGACGGCACCGGCACACGCCGGCTGACACCCCCGCGCGCAGACCTTCCAGCACTGGTTCCAGACGGTACCGATCGGTACCATACGGGGTCGACCCGGGAGTAGGGTGAGCCCGTGCCGACCCGAGCCCGTGTCCGCCTGCTCGACACCGCCGAACGACTCTTCTACGCCGAGGGGATCCGCGCGGTGGGCGTCGAGCGCATCCTCACCGAGTCCGGCGTCGGCCGGGCCTCCTTCTACCGCCACTTCGCGAGCAAGGACGACCTGGTCGTGGCCGTTCTGCGGCAACGCGACGAACGCTGGCGGCAATGGCTCGCGGACACCGTGGCCACCCACGGCGGCACACCGCTGGCGGTCTTCGACGCCCTCGCCGAACGATTCGCCCGCGACGACTTCCGCGGCTGCGCGTTCATCAACACCATGGTCGAGTCGGCCGACCCGGACAGCCCCGCCCACACCGTCGCGGCCGAGCACAAACGCCAGGTCACCCGTTACGTGGACAGCCTGCTCGAAGCACACGGCCACCCGGACCACACCGCCCTGGCCGCCACGTTCGTGCTGCTCATGGACGGCGCGATCGTCACCGCCCTCCGCGAACGCGACACCGAACCCGCCCACCGCGCCAAATCCGTGGCCGCAGCCCTCCTGAACACCGAGTAGGCCATCCAGGTGACGGCCGGTCGGCCCAGGAACACCTGCACCCCGCACTCCGGACGCTCCTGACACACTGGCACGGATCACGCAGCCACTCAGGGGAACCGCCCATGCCGAACCGGGATTTCCGCCCGTTCGCCCACCTCACCACGCCGAACGTGGACCTGTACCGCGAGATCATGGACGTCTTCGTGGCGGCCAAACGGCGCTTCACGGTCCATCTGCGGCCGGAGGACGTCCACGAGGCAATCCCCCGACACGACCCGACTGTCGTCGCCGAAGCGCTGGGCCGCCTAAAAGACTGGGGGAACCTCCGCGCCGACCCGGACACCACCCGCGTCACCACCGTGGAGGACTTCCACCGCGCCCGGTACCTCTACCAGGTCACGGCGGAGGGCGAGGCGGCCGAGCACGCCTTACGCGCGTTCGATGAGGCGTTAGGCAGGCGGGGCGCACTACAGGCCGTCGCACTGACCGACATCTGCACCCAACTCCGCGCGCTGCTGGAACTCGCCGGACACCCGGACCCGGACCCAGCGAAGATCCACCTGCTACTGCGCGGACTGGTCGGCCGCTTCACCGACCTGGCCGACAACGCGCAGGCGTTCATGGGCTCGCTGCAACGGTCGATCGACCTCCACGACGTGGACGCCGACGCGTTCCGCGCCTACAAGGACCGCCTCATCGACTACCTGGAACGGTTCATCCGCGACCTGGTCGTCACCGCCGCCGAGATCACCTCCCTGATCGGCCAACTCGATGACGTGGGCGTCGAGCCGCTGCTCGTCGTCGCCGCGCGCCGTGAAGCCGAGGACGCCGCACCCGGCACCGACGACGCGGCGGACGCGGAATTCGAGCAGGGCCTGCGGTTGTGGCGGGAACGCTGGCGCGGACTGCGGCAGTGGTTCGTCAGCGAGCCGGCGCACCCGAGCCAGGCCAAGCTGCTCCGCGCCCGGGCACGTGCCGCGATCCCGCAACTGCTCCAGGTGGTCGCCGCGCTCAACGAACGCCGGACGGGCCGCTCGGACCGCTCGGCGGACTTCCGCGTGCTGGCCCGCTGGTTCGCCGAGGCACCCGACGAGGCAGCCGCGAACCGGTTGTGGCGCGGCGCGTTCGGGCTGACCCCGGCCCGCCACCTGACCGTGGACGCCGAATCGCTCACCGACCGCGAGCACCACCCGGTGCCGGCCACCACGTCCTGGCAGTCCGCTCCCCCGCTGCTGATCAGCCCCCAGCTGCGGCGCACCGGCAGCTACGAGCGCCGGGGCAAGCCCAACCGGATCGTGGACCGCTCCGAGGCCCGCCGGCACCTCGCCGAGCTCGCGGCGAAGCAGGCGGAGGAGACGGCGGCGGCCCGGGCCCGGCTGGCCACCGGACGGCCGACCCGGCTGGCCGATCTCGGCGAGCTGGACCCGGTGGCGTTCAAGCTGTTCCTGCAACTGCTCGGTGACGCGCTGGCCGCCCGCCGGCCGGGGCAGCGCGAAGTCCGCACCACCACCGCCGACGGCACGATGGAGGTCCGGCTGGTGGCGCTGCCGACCGGCACCGCCGAGATCCGCACCGGGCACGGCGTCTTCTCCGGCCCGGACCAGCTGATCGACATCATCGACCTGGTGGCGGCCGACGACGAAGAGCGGTCGGCATGACGAGCACGCTGGCCGAAGCGCTGTCGGAATCCCAGCTCCTGGAGCGCCGCCGAGCCGCACGCGCGCTGCTGCGCCGCCCCGTGCTGCGGGCGAGCGGGCAGCCCGAGGAGTTCCGCCTCGTCCGGAGGCACGCCGCCGCGCTGCGTGAGTGGTTCGACCGCAACACCGGCTGGCGGCTGGCCGTGGACAGCGAGGTGGCCCGCCTGGCGAAGACCACGTCGGCGGACGACGCCACCCATCCGGCCCGGGACCCGCGCAGCCGGCAGCCGTTCAGCCGCCGGCGCTACGTGCTGACCTGCCTCGCGCTGGCCGCGCTGGAACGGGCGGACGCCCAGATCACCCTCGGCAGGCTGGCCGAGCTGGTCGTGGTCGGCGCGGCCGACCCGGACCTGGCCGCCGCCGGTGTCGTCTTCACGCTGGAGTCGCGCGACGAGCGCACCGACCTGGTCGCGGTGGTCCGGCTGCTGCTCGACCTGGGCGTGCTGGGCCGGGTCGCGGGCGAGGAGGAGGCGTTCGTCAAGGACAGCGGCGACGTCCTGTACGACGTGGAACGACGGGTCCTGGCGACCCTGCTGGTCACCCGCCGGGGACCGTCGATGGTGTCGGCGGACGGTTTCGCGGCCAGGCTGGCCGAGTTGACCGGCGAGGAGCCGGCGACCACCGACGAGCTGCGCAACCGTGCGATCCGGCACGACCTGACCAGGCGGCTGCTGGACGACCCGGTGCTGTACTACGACGAGCTGTCCGAGGCGGAGCTGGCGTACATCACGAGTCAGCGCACGGCCATCACCCGCCGCATCAACGAGCTGACCGGACTGGTCGCCGAAGTGCGGGCGGAAGGCATCGCGATGGTGGACCCGCAGGACGACCTGACCGACGTGCGGATGCCCGACAACGGCACCGACGGGCACGTCACGCTGCTGCTGGCCGAGTACCTCGCGACCCGCGCAACGGCCTCGTCCGCCGAGCTCTACGCACAGGTGCGGACGCTGGCGGCACAGCACCGGACCTACTGGCGACGCAACGCGAACGATCCCGGCGCGGAGGTGGAGCTGGTGCGCCAAGCCGTCGACCGGCTCGAAGCGCTCCGCCTGGTCCGACGCACCCCGGACGGGGTCGCCGCACGTCCCGCGCTGGCCCGCTACGCGCTGGCCGCCCCGACCATCCGCGACACGAGGAGACCATGACCTTTCCGCAGCCGCACCGGGAACGCTGGCAGCCGCTCCGGGCCGGGCTCGTCGACCTCTTCTACTACGACCAGGAGGAGTTCCGGTTCCGCGACGGACGGCTGTTGCTGCGCGGGAACAACGGCACCGGCAAGTCGAAGGTGCTGGCGCTGATGCTGCCGTTCCTGCTGGACGGCGAGCTGGCGCCGCACCGAGTGGAGCCGGACGCGGACCCGAAGAAGCGGATGGACTGGAACCTGCTGCTCGGCGGCGCGCACCCGCATCCGGAACGGCTCGGCTACACCTGGATCGAGTTCGGCCGCCGGCGCGAGGACGGCACGGCGGACTACCGCACGCTGGGCTGCGGCCTGAAAGCGGTGTCCGGTCGCGGTATCGCCCGGCACTGGTACTTCGTCAGCACCCGGCGGGTCGGTGTCGACCTCCGCCTGGTCGACGCGACCTCCACCGCGCTGTCCCGCGACCGGCTCGGTGAGGAACTCGGTGACCGGGGCATGGTCTACGACCGGGCCCGCGACTACCGGCGCGCGGTGGACGAGGCGTTGTTCGGGCTGGGTGAGCAGCGGTACGCGGCCCTGGTGGACCTGCTGATCAACCTGCGTGCGCCCCAGTTGTCGAAGCGCCCCAGCGAGAAGGCGCTGTCGAGCGCGTTGACCGAATCGCTGCCGCCGCTGGACCAGGCCGTGCTCGCCGACGTGGCGGAGGCGTTCCGCAGCCTGGAGGAGGACCGCGACTCGCTGGCCGCGATGACCGAGGCGCACCGCGCCGCCGAGTCGTTCCTCGGCCACTACCGGCGTTACGCCCGGGTCGCCTCCCGACGTCGTGCCGCGTTGCCGCGCAAGGCTCAGTCGGCCTACGAGAAGGTCAACAGCGATCTCGCCGCGGCGCGCGCGGACCTGGACGAAGCCCAGTCGGAACTCCTGGACAGCGAGACCCGACTGGCGGAGCTGACCGACGCGGAGGTCCGGCTCCGGGCCGCGGACGAGGCCCTGCGCCGAAGCCCGGACATGGACAAGGCGGCCGAGCTGCGCCGGGCCGCCGCCGAAGCCGAACGCACCGGCAAAGACGCCGAGCGCCTCACCCGCGAACGGCAGCAGGCCGAGCAGCTGGCGGACAAGCGCAGCCGGAAGGCCCACAGCACCGCCGACCGACTCGCCCAGGCGGAACAGTCGTCACAAACAGCCAGACTCACCACGCTGGACGCGGCCCGGTCGGCGCTGATCGCCGAGGCCCACGCCGACCTGACCGACGACCAACTGTCCACCGGCAACCTGCTGGCGGATCGACAGGACCGCTCCGTCACGCACGTGACGAGGCTCCGCGGGCTGAGTGACCAGGCACAACGTGAACTGGCCGGCCTCCGGCAACGGCACGACGAACTGGCCGCGGAAGCCGACGCGCTGACCGACCGCAGGCAGCGGGCCGCCGACGCGGTACGTGACCGGGGTGCCGACCTGACCGCAGCGGTCCGCCGCTACCTCCAGGACGCGGTGGAGTTGACCATCACCGACCCGGCCGCAGTCCTCGCCGCGTTGGAACTGTGGTGCGAAACCCTGTCCGGCGACAACCCCGCCCGCCGCGCGGTGGAGGACGACGGCCGGGCCGCCGCCGGTCGGCTCGCCCACGCCGACGCGGCCGTCGCCGCCGAAGCGAAGACGGCCGCACTGCGGGAATCCGAGCTGGTCGCCGAGATCGCCCGGCTGGAAGCGGGCGAGGACACCGCACCGCCACCGCCGGCCACCCGTGCCCCCGACGTCCGCACCGGCCGGCCGGGCGCGCCGCTGTGGCAGCTGGTGGACTTCCGGGATGCGGTGTCCGAAGTGGACAGAGCAGGCGTGGAGGCCGCGCTGGAGGCGGCCGGGATCCTGGACGCCTGGGTCGCGCCGGACGGCCGGCTGCTCGCGCCGGACAGCGGAGACGTGTTCCTGGTCGGGTCGCCCGGCACCACGTCGACCACGACGCTGGCCACGTTCCTGCGTCCGGCGGTGGACCGTGCGGACGAGTTCGCGGCGGCGGTGCCGGACCACGTCCTGACCGCCCTGCTGGCCGGCATCGGCGTCGGCGCGGGTGCCACCCGGGTCGGCCCCGACGGCAGTTTCCGCAACGGTGTCCTGGCCGGCTCGGCGCACAAGCCGAAGGCCGTCTACATCGGACGGGGCGCACGGGAGGCCGCGCGGCGGGCGTTGCTGGCCAAGCGGACCGACGAACTGCGCTCGGTGCGCGCCGAACTGTCCGCCCTCACCCGCGCCCGGGAAGACTTGGCCCGCAGGCAGGAACGCCTGGCGCAGGAGATCAGGACCTGCCCCACCGACACGGCGTTGCGGGACGCACACGCGACGGTCGCCGCGCTCGCCGACGAGCACGCACGGCTCCAGGAACGAACACGACTGCTGGACGTCAAGCTGGCGCAGGCCGCCGAGCAGGCCCGGGAGCGTGCCGACGAACTGGCCGAAGCCGGTGCGGAACTCGGTCTGCCCACCGACGAGGACGGCCTGACGGCGGTCGCGAACGGGCTGGCGCGCTACCGGACGGAGTTGGCCGCCCTGGTGTTGCAGGTCGGGCGGAGGGCCGAACTCGACCGCGAGGCGCAGGAAGCACAGGACGAACTGGTCGCCGCGCAGGAAGAACTGTTCACCCGCGCCGAGCTGGCGGATCAGGCGCTGCTCGACGCCACCGCCGCGCGGGAACGGCACCGCACCCTGGCCGACACCGTGGGCAGCGCGGTCGCCGAACTGGAGCGACGGCTGGCCGAGGTCGTCCAAGGGCTGGAGACGTGCGCCAATGACCGGAAGGCCACCGAAACCCGGCGTACCAAAGCGCTCACCGGGTGCGGGCGGGCGGAGGGCCAGGTCCAACTGCTGGAGGAACGGCTGGCAACCGTGATCGGGGAGCGGTCCGACGCGGCGGAGGCCATGCGCCGGTTCGCCGCGACCGGGCTGCTGACCGTCGCGCTGCCCGAGTTGGTGTTGCCGGATCAGGCCGAGTCGTGGGCTCCGGACCCGACCGTCCGGCTGGCGAGGCAGGTCGAGCGCGAGCTGGCCGAGGTCGCCGACGAAGACGGTGTGTGGGACCGCGTCCAGCGCAAGGTCACCGACGAGCTGAAGACCCTCGCGGACACCCTGTCCCGCCACGCGAACACCGCGTCCGCCCGCCTGCTGGACGACGGCATCGTGGTGGACGTGGTGTTCCAGGGTCGGGCCACGACGGCACCCGAACTCGCCGCCTCGCTGGGGGTGGAGGTGGCCGAGCGGCAGCGGCTGCTGGACGAGCGGGAACGCGAGATCCTGGAGAACCACCTGGTCAACGAGGTGGCCAGCACGTTGCAGGAACTGATCTCGGCCGCCGAGGCACAGGTGGCCGGGATGAACGCGGAACTCGCCGACCGGCCCACCAGCACCGGGATGAAGCTGCGGCTGGTGTGGCTGCCGGTCGAGGACGGTCCGGTGGGGCTCGCCGCCGCCCGGGAACGCCTGCTGCGGCAGACGTCGGACGCGTGGTCCGAGGCGGACCGCTCGGCGGTGGGCGCGTTCCTCCAGGCGCAGATCGCCCACGTGCGATCCCGTGACACGACGGGCACGTGGCTGGACCACCTGACGGTGGCGCTCGACTACCGGTCGTGGCACCGGTTCGCGATCCAACGGCACCAGAACGGCCAGTGGCGAACCGCGACCGGCCCGGCGTCCGGCGGCGAACGGGTGCTCACCGCGAGCGTCCCGCTGTTCGCGGCGGCGTCGTCGCACTACGCGTCGGCCGGGAACCCGCACGCTCCCCGTCTGGTGGCGCTGGACGAGGCGTTCGCGGGCGTGGACGACGATTCCCGGGCCAAGTGCCTGGGCCTGCTGGCCGCGTTCGACCTGGACGTGGTGATGACCAGCGAGCGCGAGTGGGGCTGCTACCCCGAGGTGCCGGGGCTGGCCATCGCCCAGCTGTCCCGCACCGACGAAGTCGCGGCCGTCCTGGTCACGCCGTGGGAATGGGACGGCCGCCGGCGGACCAGGGTGTCGCCGTGACCGATCGGCTGGCCCGCCTGCTCGGCGGCGACGAACTGGGGTGGCTGGTCAAGCGGGTCCGGCGCAAGCTGGAACGCGGCGAACCGCTGGACGGCAACGTGACACTGGCCGCCGCGACACCGGCCCAACGCCAAGCCGTGCAACGACTGCTGGGCCGCCCGCCCCGTCCCGGCAGCGCGCTGGGCGTGTCGCTGCCCGCCGTGGACCGGGTGCTGCGCGATTCCGGTGCGTGCCCGGACGGACTCGCCGCGGCCGTGCTCACCCTCACCGGACCGCTGGCCGAGGTCGTGGACACCGAATCGCAGTGGTCGGCCGCGTTCGCGCCGCTGACCGATCCCCGGCTGGCCGACTGGACGGCAACGCTGCGGGCGAACGGCCTGGTCAAGCGCCTTACCGGCACCCCCGACGCGGCCACACCCCTGCTGGCCGAACTAGCCGACATCGTGCGCGGCCTGCCGACCTCCGGCGAACCGATCGGCCGCTACGCCGCCAGGGTGACCGGCGACGCGCACGCCCTGGACGACGACCGGCCGCTCGCCACCCTCGCGTTGAGCGCCGCACGCGCCCTCACCGGCATTCCGGCGGGCACCGGGGCGGAGTGGCTGCGCGAGGTGTGGGCGTCGGTCGGCCTCCTGCGCGACGAACTGTCCACGACGGTGCTGGCACTGGGTCTCTCCGGCGATCCCGCGCTGGACCGGTGGCGCGAGGTCGGCCAGCCGGTGTCCCTGACCCTGCGCCAACTGGTCCGCAACCCGCCCGCCCTGACGGCCACGCACATCGCCGTCTGCGAGAACCCGGTGGTCCTCGCAGACGCCGCCGACCGCCTGGGAGCCGACTGCCCACCGTTGATCTGCACGAGCGGCCAACCAGGGGCCGCCGTCATGCACCTGCTGCGGCTGGCCGTATCGGCAGGCGCAACCCTGCACTACCACGGCGACTTCGACTGGGGCGGCCTGCGAATCGGCAACGTGCTGCACGACCGCATCCCGTTCACCCCATGGCGCTTCGACACCACCGCCTACCTCGCAACCGGCAACCTCGGCCGTCCCCTCACCGGCACCCCAACCACCGCCCGCTGGGACCCCGAACTGGCCGACACCATGAGCCGGGTCGGTCGACGGGTCGAGGAGGAACTCGTCCTGGACGTCCTGCTGGACGACCTCGACCACCTGCGGAGAACCGGGCAGCTCAGTCGAGCCGTCCCCGCCTGACGTCCACCGTGAACGTCGTCCACGAGCGAGCCCCGAACGTCAGGTAAGGCCCCGCCACCCACCATGCAACGCCCCCGAACACACTCCGCCCGCGATCACCCCTGCTGACGCGGACGAAGGTCACGCTGACTGCGGACACCGCTCATCTCACGCCCGTTGTGGCCGTACCGCACATCACCCCACCACAGTCCGTCCCGGCGAGGCGCCTGTTCCCACACGACGGTGCCCGGCACCCAGAGATCGCCCTCGCGCACAAGGCACGGCTTCCCGCCCGCCTCCGCCGCCGCGGCTACGGGAGTCTTGCCATGCCGACGCAACCAGTCGTCCGTGCAGCAGTACTCGCACGGCTGCAACTCACCGGGATCGACATCGGCCCACCGCACCCGCACGGCGTCGTGGACGTCCTTACCCTGCCGACGTGACCGGTTGTGTCCCTTACGAAGCCAGTCGCAATCCGGGTCGTTGTGATAGGCCCGTCCACCCCGCGTCCGCCAGCCGTGCTTCAGCACACCCGCCGGAGGCGGCTTGCACAGGTGACACTGCCCGACCGGCAACTCATGCTTGCACTCGTCCACCGCACCCCCGATCCCGTGCGAACCAGTCCACCCAAGACCTGGTCACCGCGCCGCGTGAACGGCTCGATCCACCAACTGTCGGGGCAGTCCAGCCCGTTCTCCCAGCCAACGCACCAACTCCGGCAACAGGGCCTTCGCGCCCTCGGTGACCGGATCACCCGACAGCCAGTCACCGATCAGCGCACGCTGATACTCCGCCCGTGCCGGCGACACCAGGTACCAACTATCCGGCAGCGCCCCCTCCAACCATTCCTCGACCAACGCGTCCACCACGTCGGCAGCCGGCGGACCGCCGTGTTCGCCCACATGCCACGCGGTGAACGCCTCAGCCATGCGGTCGATATCCGCCTCGTCGGGCAACCACTCCGCCTCCGGCACGACCAGACCCCGTCGGCGCAGCGCGTCGAAGAGATCACTGGTCCGACGCTGCACACGGAACCAGTTGTCCATCACCTCGCGGTCCTCGGTCCCCTTGACCAGCTCTTCGTCCGGCGCGAAGTGCCACAACGCCTGAAGATCGTCGGTCGACTCGACCGCCGAAGGCAGCACACCGTACGCGGTGTCGCCGATCGCACCCCGCCACGCCGCCGCGGCCTCTTCGACGTCGTCATAGACACCCGGCTTGACCAGGTCGACGGCACCGCTCACGTCGTAGTCGAAGAGGAACACGGTCCGATCCAGCCCACCCGGATAGGTGTACCCGGCGATCAGCGCCCGACGCGTGCCGTACGTGTCGCGCAGCTGCCACACCTCGCCGGTCGCGGAGACCTTCGACATCAGGCGCAACCAATTCGGCTGCGTACGCAACAGCTTGCCGCCAGGTCGGCACTTCCGCATCGCCGCCGCCGCGTCGGACGCGAGAGCGGGCGACCCGATCGACGTGAGCCCGTGCAGCAGCCGCCACGGCGCGACCCACCCACCATCCGGATCCGCGCCTGCCACCCTGACCCGGTCCGCCGCACTCTCGACCAGTTCCTCGAACCACCAGCTGAACGACAGCCCCACGTGATGCCCCAGCACGATCGTGTGAAGCTGCCCGCCGAGCAACTCCGCCACCGCCTGTTCGAGCTGCCGGGGTCCCGACGCCGCAAGCACGCCGTCAAGCCGGCCGAGCACGGCCTCGGTGGACGGCGCGAACCAGTTCGGTTGCCGGCGGACCGGCGGTAGATTCCAGTCGGAAAGGGTCTTCGGCACTTCTTCCCGCGACAACGCGTGCGTGCGGTTCTTCGGCTGCTTCTTCTTCCCCCTACGGCTGCGTGACACCGGCGACATGCGCGACAGGATAGTGGGCCTCGGCATCACCCAAAGGCCAACGCGATCCTCCGATTGGCCAACAACCGCGTGCGCCACACGTCCCCGTTCACCCGCACGTCGGGATTGCGATCAAGCCGGTCGTAAGACTTCGCCAACAGCCAGTGCGCGGCCTCCGCACCGATACCGGTCAACGCACCCTGCTCCGCCAGCCGCCGACGCGCCACCTCCACATCACGCGTCACGAACGCCTTACGCACCACACCACCGGCAAGCTCGTCGATCAGGAACACCATCGCGTGCTCCTCCACGAACCGGTACACGCAGATCAACGCCAGATACCCCGCGTCGATGGACCGGTCGCAGATCCACGACCCACCGACCACCAACGGGGGCGTCTCGGCGGTCACGGCGTTCGCCGCCCACTCCCGCGGACGTCCGGTCAGCATCGCCGCCAGCACCCGCAGCAGCCGGTCGTTCCGCCGGCTCGGCCAGGACACCGCGTGCTCCACGATCCCCGCCCAGAACTCCTCGTCGGCCACGACATCCGCCACCGCGCCGCTCACCGTGAGCTCCGCCTCCAACGGATCAGCCAGCTGCGGCAGCCCCCGACACCGGTCCACGAACAGGCGCTGCGCCGGGCTCAGCGGGGTCCCCAGTGGACGGTGCACCACGACGATCGGCCGCCGCTTGGGGCGCTGTGTCTTCCGGCTCACCGCGCGAGGCTGGCACGTCACACGTCCCACCGGCCGCAGCGACACCACACCACGGGGGAGAATCACCCATCGTGGACTCCCTGCGCGATGCGATCCGACGGGCCGCAGCGAACCGCCGTGCCCCGCTGCCACGCACCGCCGGCCTTACACCGACCGAAGTGGACGATGCCGCTCAGGCCGCCGTCGACGACGTCCTGAACAACCTGTGGACCCACGGTTGGCTGCCTGTCGACGTCTACGAGACCGTGAAGCGCGACGAGGACGAGCGCGCGCTCTCGTTCCTCATCGACTCGATCGCCCGCAACACGTCCCGCTACACCTCGCTCCACCCACGTTGGACAGAGCAACTGGCGGAAATCGACGCGACGGTCTGGTGGAACGAGTCGGAGCCACACCTGGCCCAGTGGGCCACCAAGCACATCGAACTCCCCGACGACGCCGTGGCCGTAGTGGTCGCACTCCTGGCGGTCCTGGTCACACTGCCCGCGCTGCCCACCATCGTCCCCACCCCGGGCACGCCGCTGGCAGACATCACGCACCACAGCGTCGACCCCAAGATCCTCAAACGCGTGCGGGCCCTGCTGGCCAAGGCCGAGTCCACCGCGTTCCCCGACGAAGCCGAGGCGCTGTCCACGAAAGCCCAGGAACTGGTCACCCGCCACGCCCTGGAACGGATGCCGACCGAAGCCCCCACCACCACGTCCCGCCGCCTGTGGCTGGACAAGCGCTACTACGACGGCAAAGCGCAGGTGGTCCACGTGGTGGCCGACGCCAACCGCTGCCGTGCCGTCGTCTACGACCTGGGTTTCGTGGCCCTGGTGGGCGAGGAACTCGACCTGGAGATCGTGGAACTCCTGTCCGCGTCCCTCCTGATCCAGGCCACCCGGGCGATGGTCGCGGCCGGCGAGAAGGCCCGTAAGGGCGACGAGGCCAGGTCCCTGGCGTTCCGGAAGTCGTTCCTGCTCTCCTACGCCCACCGCATCGGCGAACGCCTGAAAGCCGCCAACACTCCCCCGTCCGACGACCGCCTGCTCCCCGTCCTGGCAGACCGCAAACGCGCCGTGGACGACCTCTTCACCACCCTCTTCACCCGCACCACCACCAAGTCCACCCCGATCCGCAGCGCCGCCGGCTGGGACGCGGGCCGGGCCGCGGCCGACCGGGCCGACCTGGACATCGACCGCTAGCCCGGCCCTGACCTGCGACTTCCACCGACTGTCGGTGCCCGTCCGTACCCTCTCCGTCATGACCACCACCGCGCTCGACATCCGCCGGATCTTCAACGTCACCCAGGAAACCCGCTACCGCTTCAACGGCTGGTTCAGCGGGAACAAACGGGTCGTAGACCACGTGATGGCCCACACCGCCGACGCGATCCACCGCGTGACACCGGAGGACGTCACAGCGGCCTGCCTGACCGCGCCCAGCACCGGTCCGCCCCCGGACATCCTCGACATCCGGGACTGGCGGCCCGAGTTCGCGTTCACCCACGTGGCCCACCACGTGGTCGAGACGCTGGGCCGATTACCCGGCTGGCCCGAGTTCCGGGAGTTCTGCGAGACCGACGACCGGACCCGTTCGATGCTCTGGACACCCGCCAAGGAGGCCATCGCGGACGCCCGGGCGGACAAGTCGCAGGCCCGGGAAGCCATGCACCACAAGGTGGTCGCCGACTACAAGGGGTTCCTGCGGGACACCTTCGTCGTCGCCGAACTGCGCCGGCACGGGCTGAACGTGCGCGTGCACCCGCTGGCGGACGTGGTCTTCGAGGTCGACGCCTGGGTCGAACGGCTCGTCCTCAACCCGCGCGGCGGACCCCAGCGGTCGGCCGACCTGCTGGTGCACGCCATGCCGCCGTTCTTCTTCCACGACCTGGGCTTCACCGACTTCGAGCGCGTCGGCACGGTCGCGTTGCCGGTCCGCGGGCAGCTCGACCGGGCTGTGCGGAGCCTGCGCGCGATCCTGTACCCGAGTGAGCCATCATGACCTCCGTGTCGAAGCTGGAAACCACGGACGACGTCCGGGCCAGGATGAGCAAGCAGCGTTCCCGCGACACCGAGATCGAGATCGCGCTGCGTCGTGAGCTGCACCGGCTCGGCCTGCGCTACCGGGTACACCAACGTCCGGTGCGCGCGGTCCGCCGCGAGGCCGACGTCGTGTTCGGCCCCACGAAGGTCGCCGTGTTCGTGGACGGCTGCTTCTGGCACGGCTGCCCCGAACACGGCACCTGGCCCAAGAACAACAGCGACTTCTGGCGCACCAAGATCGAGACGAACCAGGCGCGGGACGCCAACACCGACCAACGGCTGGCGGAAGCGGGCTGGCTCGCGATCCGGATCTGGGAACACGAGGACCCGGTCACCGCGGCGAGCCGGGTACGCGAGACCGTGCTGGCCCGCCGACGCGCCCCGGCCTGACCCGCACTGCCCGTGACACGCGAGCCTGGCAGAAGCACCGGCCGACGTGGGCTAGCCTGACCGATGTGCTGTCCATGATCGACCTGTTCGCCGGCTGTGGCGGCATGACCTCGGGGTTCACGTCGGCGGGCGGCTACCGGCCGGTCATGGCGGTCGAATGGGACCTGCACGCGGCGGCGACGTACGCGGCGAACTTCGGCGAGGACCACATGTGCTGGTCGGACATCGCCGCGATCCCGAACAGCCGGATCCCCCGGGTCGACGTGATCGTGGGCGGCCCGCCGTGCCAGGGGTTCTCCAACCTGGGCTCGCGGGACGTCGACGACCCGCGCAACTCGCTGTGGCGCGAGTACCTGCGGTTCGTCCGCAAGGCGCGGCCGAAGGTCTTCGTGATCGAGAACGTCGACCGGTTCCTGTCCTCGACCGAGTTCGCCTTGCTCCAGGCCGAAACCGAGGGCTACGAGCTGAGCTCGGGCATCCTGCTCGCGGCGGATTTCGGTGTGCCGCAACGCAGGCGCCGCGCGATCGTGATCGGCTCCCGCATCGGACCCATCCCGCTGCCCGCCCCGACCCACCCGCGTGACCGCTGGCACACCGTCCGCGACGTGCTGACCGGCCTGCCGGAGACACCCACCACCACCGCGCTGCCCGACTCGACGGTGGAGTTCTTCGGCGTCACGATGCCCGGCCGGCACAAGAGCCCGGACCTGCACATCGGCCGCAACCCCACCAAGCTCTCCCGGGAGCGCTACCGCCACGTCCCGCCCGGCGGCGGCCGTTTCAACCTGCCCGATGAGCTGCTGCCGCGCTGCTGGCGGGAGAAGAAGACCGGCACCACGGACGTGATGGGCCGGATGCGCTGGGACGAGCCGTCGCTGACCATCCGCACCGAGTTCTACAAGCCGGAAAAAGGCCAGTACCTGCACCCGCAGTGGGAGCCGGGCGAACACGGCCACCGCGTCGACCGCCCCATCACCCACCGCGAAGCCGCCCGCCTACAGAGCTTCCCGGACGACTTCGAGTGGTGCGGCACGAAGATCGAGGTGGCCCGGCAGATCGGCAACGCCGTCCCACCGTCCCTGGCCCGCGCGATCGCCCAGCACCTGAAGCCCTACCTGACAGGGGCCAACCCCACCGCCCCAACCTGCCCCCTGTGCCCCCAAAAGGCCATCTGACCAGCCAAAACCCCAGAATTGTCGTACCCCCGGTCTAACGTCATCACCATGACGACAACCACGTACGAAACCGAAACCCTGATCGGC
>CBHFOL010000099.1:0-23692 GCA_965995405.1 uncultured Saccharothrix sp. | reverse complement strand
TACGACCCCGCCCAGCTCTACGCGGCGGGCGACTACCCCAACCAACATCCGGGCGGTGACGGGCTGCCGCGTTACGCGGAGGCCGACCGCGACCTCGTGGATACCGACCTGGTGGTCTGGTACACGTTCGGCGACCACCACGTCGTCCGGCCCGAGGACTGGCCGGTCATGCCGGTCACCGCGGTGGGTTTCCAGCTCAAACCGGTGGGGTTCTTCGACGGCAACCCCGCTCTCGACCTGCCCGCGCCCACCCACTGCCCGGAGTGACACCAGGAGGCACCCGCGATGACCTCGGTCGTCGACCACTACCCGACCCGACTCGACAGCTCGTCCGCGTTCCGGCCGCGCCGGGACCCGGTGGTGTGGGGCGGTCCGGACGACGGACCGCTGACCGGTGCGGAACTCGACGCCTACGAACGGGACGGTTTCCACACCGCCGAGGCGCTGATCGACGCCGACGACATCCGTGCCTGCCTGGCCGAGTTGACCAGGCTCGCCGACGATCCGGCGCTGCGCGACGACGACCGCGTGGTGCGCGAGGACGGTGCCGGCGAGGTCCGCTCGGTGTTCGAGGTGCACCGGCTCAGCCCGGTCGTGCGCCGGCTGCTGGCGAACCCGGCGATCCTGGGGCGGGCCAGGCAGCTCCTCGGGTCGGACGTGTACGTGCACCAGAGCCGGATCAACTACAAACCCGGCTTCGGCGGTGGCCCGTTCTACTGGCACTCCGACTTCGAGACGTGGCACGCGGAGGACGGGATGCCGGCACCGCGCGCGTTCAGCATCTCCATCGCCTTGACCCCGAACCACGTCCACAACGGCAGCCTCATGATCATGCCGGGCTCGCACCGCACGTTCGTCGGCTGCCTGGGCCGGACCCCGGACGAACACTTCCGCCGCTCGCTGAGCAGCCACCGTCCCGAGATCGGCACACCCGACCGGGAGAGCCTGACCCGGCTGGCCGAATGGCACGGCATCCACCTGTGCACCGGTCCGGCGGGATCGGCGACGTTGTTCGACGCCAACTGCATGCACGGCTCGAACGGCAACATCACCCCGATGCCCCGCAGCAACCTGTTCGTGGTGTTCAACAGCACCGAGAACACCCCGGTCGAGCCCTTCGCCTCACCCCGCCGCCGCCCACCCTTCGTCGCCGCCCGCGATTTCACCCCGCTCACCGACACCCCGCTCCGACGGCGGGCCGGTGAGCGCTAGCCTCGGCGCATGGGAAGGTCAGCCGTAGCGGCTCTCGTCCTGCTCGTCTCGCTCTTCGTCGTCGTGCCGCAGGCAGCCGGTGCCGCGCCGGCGGAAGGCAGACCGACGAAACACTGCGAGTTCATCCCCACCCCGGACAATCCCGCCGCCAAACCGGTCCGCCCGCCGCGCCCGTCGGCGTCGACCAAGGGCACCGCGATCGCCGTGCTCCAGACGAACTACGGCGGGATCGTCATCGCGCTCGACCGGGCGAACGCGTCCTGCGCGGTGCACAGCTTCGTCCACCTCGTGCGCAACTCCTTCTACCACCGCACCCAGTGCTTCCGGCTCACGAACTCGGCGCGGCTGGGCGTGTTGCAGTGCGGGGACATCCACCGGGCGGAGGAAGGCGGCCCCGGCTACCGGTTCGCCGACGAGGTGACCGGCTCCGAGACCTACCCGCGCGGCACCGTGGCGATGGGCAACCAGGGTCCGGGCACGAACGGCAGCGAGTTCTTCATCGTGCACTCGCACGCCAACATCGCGCCTGTGTACAGCGTGCTCGGGCGTGTGGTGCACGGGATGGACACGCTCGACCGGATCGTCGCGGCGGGTATCGCCGGCGACGCCCAGGACGGGCTGCCCAAGTACCCCGTGCGCATCCACTGGGCATTCACGCTCTGACGCGGTTTGTCAACCACCGGACGACGGGCAGGCGGCCCACCGGGCGGTGGTGCCGGGCCGGAGTGCGGCGGCACGACGATCGAAGAGGCAAACCATTGCCGGTAAACGCGATTCGGAGTTTCGGACCGCGACTACCGGTCAGGCGGGTTTGCCGCTCCGATGGTTCAGAAGGGGGAACTCGTGAAGGTTCCGTTGTCGCTGCGCAGGATCGGATCGACGGTCGCCGTCGCGGCGCTGGTGTTCGTGGGGGTGGCCGGCCAGGCCCAGGCGGTGCCCGAGGTGGAACTCGGCGGCCTCAACCTGGACGCGTACTGCGGCTCCCAGGGGTACGACGGCGCCACGCTCGTCTCGCACGACGCGTACGGCTGGCGTTGCCGTGTGGGCGCGAGCCACCACGGCATCGACATGCACCACGCGTGCCGGTGGACGTACTGGCGCGCCGACACCTGGGCCGTGGCCCTGAACACCGCCGACCCGTACTCGTGGCGGTGCTACGCCTAGTCCCACACCGCTCGGCCCCGTCTCCCACCCGGGACGGGGCCGAGCGGTCAGGGCTCGTCGAGCGTGAGCAGGCCGAGTCGGACCGCGGTGGTGACGGCCGCCGTGCGGTCGGCGACGTCGAGCTTGCCGAACACCCGCAGCAGGTGCGACTTCACGGTGGCCACGCCGATGTGCAGCTCCCGGCCGATGTCGGCGTTGCCCATCCCGTCCGCGACCAGGCGCAGGATCTGCGTTTCGCGTTCGGACAGCCGGATCCCGGACGGGGCGCGCATCCGGTTGGCGAGCGTCGTGGCCACCGACGGGGTGAGCGGGGTGTGTCCGGCGTGCACCGCCCGTACCGCGCCGACCAGGTCGGCCTGGGAACAGTCCTTGAGCAGGTACCCGGACGCCCCCGCCTCGATGGCGCGGGTGATGTCGGTGTCGGTGTCGTAGGTGGTCAGCACCAGCACCCGGCAGGCGGGATGTCCGGTCCGGACGCGGTCGGTGGCCCACAGCCCGTCGCCGCGCGGCATCCGGAGGTCCATCAGCACGACGTCGGGCGCCAGGGCGGCGACCACGGCCAGCGTCTCGGCACCGCTCGCGGCCTCGCCGACCACCTCCAGGTCGTCCTCCGCGTCGATCATGCCCCGCAGCCCGTGGCGCACCACCGGGTGGTCGTCGGCCACCAGCACGCGGATCACGTCGGCACCTCCGTTCGGATCGCGGCACCCCGGGCCGGTGCGCTGGTGACGGTGAACGTCCCGCCGACCTGCTCGACCCGGGAGCACATGCCGCCCAGGCCGAACCCGCCGCGTGCGTCGGCGGGGTCGAAGCCGATGCCGTCGTCGGTCACGGTCAGCGTGACCTCGTGTTCGCCGAAGCACAGGTCGACGGCGAGTTCCCGCGCACGGGCGTGCTTGCGGACGTTGTTCAGCGACTCCTGGGCAACGCGCAAAAGCGCCACCTCCACGGCCGGCCGCAATTGTCGCGGAGTGCCGTGGACGCGGTAGGCCGCGGCGATGCCGAGCGCTTCGCCGGTGTTGGCCACCAACGTGCCGACGGCCTCGGCCAGTGAGCCCGCCGCCAGCGGTCCGGGTGTCAGGGCGGCGATCAGCGCACGGGTCTCCATGAGGTTCTCCCGGGCCGTGCGCACGGCCAGGTCCAGGTTGCGGTCGGCCACGTCCGGGGCGCGGCGGCGGGTGGCGGTCGACGCCTGGATGAGGGTGATGACCCCGACGAACCCCTGGGCCGGCGTGTCGTGGATGTCGGCGGCCAGCCGCTCCCGTTCGGCGGAGATCCCGGCCTGGTGGGCGAGTCGCGCGGTTTCGGCCCGGCTGACGCGCAACTCCTCGATCAGCCTGGCCCGCTCGGTGCTCTGGTCCACCACGCGCCCCGCCCACCACCCGCTGAGCAGCAGGGCCGGCGACACCAACGCGAAGCCGACGAGGTCGTCAGCGCCGACCAGTTCGCCGCCGTCGGCCGGCCCCACCGCGAGCGGGCACAGGAACGCGACCGTCGACAGCAGCACCGCCCACGGCAACCGCAGCAGGATGAACATCTGGGGCCACAACATCAACAGCGCCAGCTGGGCCAGGCCCGCCAACGAGACCGCGCCGAAGTAACAGGCGTAGACGATCAGGATGTAGCGCGCCCCGTGCCGGGTCTTGGCGGGCAGCAGCATCTGCCGGCGGCCGGTCGCGAAGTAGGCGACGGTGCTGAGCAGCAGAAGCACCACCGCGCCTGCCGTGTGCGCGGGTTCGGGCGGCGGCTTGACCACGATCACCAAGGCGGCCGTCGTACACGTTTCCACCACCACGTAGACGTCGTGGAACCGCAGACCTCCCCGATTCCGCCCGACCACGCCCGTGAACCGATCCATCCCCCGAACCCCCACGTCCCCACCATGCCGTTCGCTTCGGGGACCGTGCCAGTGCCGAAAGAGTGGCGGTGTCCGACAGACCTGGTGCGCACACGTCGGGATGCACGTTGTGAGGCATCCTCTAGGCTCGGAGGACCCGTTCCCCGCTACCTCCCCGGAAGGCCCGACACCGTGTCCTCCCAGCCCGCCCAGTCCTTCGAGCCGCGCAGCGACGTCGACCTCAACGTGCCGTCGGCCGCCCGTGCCTACGACTACTTCCTCGACGGCGCCCACAACTTCGCCGTCGACCGCGCGTTCGCCGACCAGGTGCTCCAGATCGCGCCGTCGGTGCCCGCCGTCGCCAAGCTCAACCGGTCGTTCCTGCGCCGGGTGGTCAAGTTCTGCCTCGACCAGGGGATCCGCCAGTTCCTCGACCTGGGCTCGGGCATCCCGACGGTCGGCAACGTGCACGAGATCGCCCAGCAGGTCGACCCGGCGTGCCGCGTGGTGTACGTGGACTACGAGCCGGTCGCCTACGCCCACGCCAAGCAGCTGCTGGCGGGCAACCCGTTCGCGTCGATCGTCCAGGCCGACATCCGCGACTCCGCGCAGATCCTCGACCACCCGGAAACCCGGCGGCTGATCGACTTCTCCCAGCCGGTCGCGCTGCTGATGGTCGGGGTGCTGCTGTTCATCTCCGACGACGACCACCCCGGTGACCTGGTCGCGACCTACCGGCGGCGGCTCGCGCCGGGCAGTTTCCTGGCGGTCTCCCACATCGCCAGCGAAGAGGCCGGTCCCGAGTTGCAGGCCGAGGTGTCCCGCCTCGTGGACGCGTACGCGGCGGCCGACGAGCACGTGTACGTCCGCACTCACCGCGAGATCCTGAGCTGGTTCGACGAGGAGGCGAGCCTGGTCGAGCCGGGCCTGGTGTGCCTGCCGGACTGGCGTCCGGACAACGTGCTGGAGCAGTCCAGCGTGGCGCGCCCGCTCGGTTACGGCGGCGTGGCCCTGGTGAAGTAGCCCGACGTCAGGACTTCGGCGGCGGGAACGTCCACCGGGTGGAGCCCGCCTCCGGTCCGTGCTCGGGTCGGTCGCGTTCGCCGGCGGGAAGCATCACCACGAGTCGTTGCGCAGGACTTGGCCGCCGTCGTCCGGGTCGTCGCCGGGGGACGGGCGTCGTGCGGGTGGCTGGGGTGCCGGTGGGGTCTGCGTCACGGGCGGGGTTGCGCCGATGCCCAGTTCGCTCGGGTCGACCGACGTGTCCGCCAGCAGTGGCGCGGTGAGCTCCTGGACTTGCCGCGCCGCGTCCGACGACGCCTGGAACACCACGTTCAGCAGGCTCGCCGCCAGTTCACGGCCGTTGCGCAGCGCCCGGTCGTCGATTTGCAGGTCCACCAGTTGTCCGTTGGCCGTCACGGTCGCGGTGAGCAGGCCGTCACCGGAGCGGCGGGAGACCCGGAGTCCGGCCAGCTGTCCCTGGATCTCGTCTGCCTGCTGCTGTTTGCGTTCCGCCAGCGCACCCAGCTGGGCCAGCTTCCGTTCCACGTCTTCGCGCATCGTCGCTCCGCCTCCTGTACTACAGTCTCCGGCAGACTAACGAACGGCGACGACTCCGACACGCGGAGTGCCGGAACGTCGTGGCGCGCCAAAAGGGGGGACTCGCATGGGCGAGCAGATCTCCGTGCAGGTCAGCGGTATCAACGAGTTCGCCGGCACGTCCGAACGGCGGGGTGGCCGGTTCGACGCGGTCATCGCCGAGCTGGAAGCGGCCCGGGTCGGGCGGGAGAGTTTCGGGAAGATGCCCGCGAGCGGTGACATCTTCGGGATGTACGAGCAGCGGGTCGCGGCTGCGATGGACGACCTCAGGGAGTGCGCGGAGGGGATGCGCGACATCAGCGAGTCGATGCGCGACACCGCCGCCGACTACCAGGGTGTCGACGCGGGCGGCGCGCAGGCGATGAAGGACGTCATGGGCAACCTCGAAGGCATCTCCGTCCCGGAGGTGGGGCGATGACTCCCAGCACGACCGTCGAGGTCGACAACAAGATCGAGACCTTCCTCAACGGCTGTCCCGGCCCGATCCAGGGCATCATCCGGCCGCTGGTGAACCCGCTGCTGGAGTGCATCGACTGGGTGGCCGGCGACCCGGACGACCTGATCCGCGCCGCCGACGTGTGGGACCGGGCCGCCGCCGAGGTGCGGGCCATCGCCGACGAGCAGGGCACGTCCCGCGCCACCGTGAACGGGGTGTGGCAGGGGCCGGCCAACGAGAAGTTCAACGGGCGGCTGACCGAGGTCGAGGAGGCGATCCGCAAGATCGCCCAGAACGTCCAGGACACCTCCGGGCTGCTGGTCCAGGCGGCCAAGGGCTGTGTCGACGCGGCCAACCTCATCATCGACCTGATCATCGACCTGATCATGATGCTGGTCGCCGACCTGCTGGTGAGCCTCGCGCTGTCCGCGATCAGCTTCGGCGCGTCGCTCGCGGCGGGTGCGGCGAAGGCCGCCGGCGAAGCCGCGATGACCGCCACCCGCGTCACCAAGGTGATGACCAAACTCGGTGAACTGCTCAAGAAGTTGAGCGACCTGCTCAAGCGGCTGGCGGACGCGGCCAAGCTGTACAAGGAAGTCATCAACGCGCTCAAGGCGCTGAAGAAGGAAGCCGGCCTCATCAAAGGCATTCCGTGGGGCGTCGCGAAGTCGGTCGTGTCGTTGCCGGTGCGCGCCGGGTTGGGTGCGGCGATCGGGGAGTCGGTGCCCGGCGGACCGGCGGGCGGGGTGTTCAACATGGGCAAGGACGTCTACAAGTACGCGACCCGGGACGACGAGTAGTGCCGTTCATCAACGATCTTCGCATCCACGGCGCGGAAGCCCGGGCCGCGCTGCCCGGTGACACGGTGCTGGCACTGTCCACAGTGGTCGTGGCGTACGGCAACACCAGCGGCGCGGAGCCGGAGTTCTGGCAGACCCGCGCGGGTCGGGTGCTCAAGCCGTTGGACGACGCCATGCCTGCCGTGCCGCAGCCGCGCGGGTGGGTCGGGAAGGCGACGCTCGGGGCGGTGGGGCTGGCGTTCTCGTCGCCGTCGATCGGTCTGCCGAAGGGGTTCCCGGAACACTGGATCGGCGGCCGGACGTGCCAGGGCCCGGCGGGGTCGCGGGCACGTCAGGTGCAGGCCGTGATCGCGCGGTCGCGGGAAGCCTTCCTGGCCGTCACCGACCGCCGGATCGCGCTGCTGGACGGTCGTAGCGGCTTCGACCTGATGTGGGACGTGCCGCGCACCTCTGTGGTGGGTGCGCGGCGACGTCCCCGGCTGTGGGCCCGGGCCCGGTTCGGGCTGGTGTTCGACGACGGGTCGTGGATCGTGCTCAGCGGTTCGCCGCCGCACCTGACCGGGTGGCACGCGAAGCAGGCCGTTGCGGTGCTCGGCCCCGGGGCGTGACGGGGCTCAGTTGGTGACCTTCCAGTAGCTGTTCGCGGTGGGCACGGCGAACGTCAGGCCGTTGCAGCCGAAGGAGGCGCTGGACACGCTGCCCGGCGGGGTGATCGACGAATTGCTCGTGGTGAGCAGGCTCCAGGTGCCGCCGACCTTGATCTGGATGCCGGTGGCGTGGAACTGGGCGCCGACCGTCTCGGTACAGTAGTAGCCTTGGCCGGTTGCCGCGTTGTAGTTGGTGTACACCTCGAACATGTCCCAGCCGCCGTGCAGGTTGGTGAGCTTGGCCGGGTCGGCGCTGGTGAACAGCGCGTCCCAGGTCGAGGTGGTGTAGTTGTACAGGTAGGCGGTCCAGGAGTTGGTGACCGCGTTGGTCTGCACGTCGAGCACGGTGTAGGCCGGGAGCCCCTGCACCGTCGTGGTGTAGGTGTTCACGAAGTTGGTGTCGATCCAGGAGACCGTGGCGAACCCGGGCGAGGCGGCGCACCAGTCCCAGGCCCCGACGCCGTTGCCGCCCTGCCAGTAGAACGTGGTCACCTCGATGCACGTCTTGCCGCTCGGGTCGAGGGTCGGGGCGTACACCACGTCGGGGTTGCTGGCCGAGATGTGGATGGACGGGTTGACGGTGTGGGTCGCCTGCGCCCCGTCGGAGGCGACGTTGGGGAACGCTCCCCAACCGGCGTGCAGCGAACCTGTCCACGGCGGGATGGTCGTGGCTCCGACCGGCTGGTCGGCGTTGGCGCGGTCGATGTCCGCGCGGTCGGAGTGGCGGGACTCGCCCAGTTTCCGGAACTGCTCGCTGACCAGCGGTCCGGCGGCGGCTCTGGCCGCTTCGCCGCGCAGGGCCGGGACGAGTCTGCCGCTGACCGGGGAATCCGGTGTCGGTGCGGCGACTTCGCCGGCTTTGTCCACTGTGGACGCTGATGCGGGTGCGGTGGCCGCGAACAGTGCGCCGACGGCCAGCAGTGCGATGGCGGTGCGGCGCATGGGCGAGCGGCGTAACAGAGGTGGTGAAGTCCGGATTGCCACGGTTGTCCTCCCAGTAGGCAACGGGCTGACCGCAGACGAGGAGGGCGCAAGCAACAGTCCCCCCGAGGCATTGCGGCTCTTGAAGCGTGCTCCCTGCCGACGATCACAGCTATAGGTCAAGTGGCCGCCACGGATGGTGAGCAAGATCACGTTGCTTCGCTTCGGTGGCTGTGCCCGGCTCGGATCAATATCGGGGCCGGCAGTGGACGCGCAGCCGATCGGGAACGTCGGCTTTCCGGTTCGTGCCTGCTAACGGGGCTGCTGTGACGTCGATATCCAGGCATGGACTTAGAGATCGGGCGGCCGACACAGACGCGGAGTCGGTCGTGGATGGTGGCCGTCGTGCCGTTGTTGCTGGTGTCCGCCGCGGCGTGTGGGCCGGGGCCGGCGACCGATGCCGGCCGGCGGGAGACCACCAGCGCATCGGCCACCAGTACGGCGGCCACTTCGACCGTGTCGGTCCCCATCCCGGACAACCTGACCGGGAAATCGCTCCCCGACGTGCGGGCGGAACTGGCCCGTCTGGGGTTCCGCGACATCGTGGTCCAGTCGGTGGACGGGCGCGGCATCGTCGCCGAGTCCAACTGGCAGGTCGTGTCGGTCGAGGGTGCCGGGACGGCCGCGTCGACGTCGACCCGAATCGTGGTGCGCGTGGACAAGCCGCAACCGACCCGGCCTCCGACCACTGCCTACACCCCGGCCCCGACTCGTGCACCGGAACCGATCCCGCAACCCGAGCCGCAGCCTGATCCGGCTCCGTCCGCGTACTACGCGAACTGCGCCGAGGCACGTGCCGCCGGGGCCGCACCGATCCTGCGCGGACAGCCCGGCTACCGGTCGGCGCTGGACCGCGACGGGGACGGCGTCGCCTGCGAGTAGCAGGCCGCCGGCTCAGCCGGGCAGGTCGCCGATCAGGTCGGTGAGCGGCCCGTCGTGGCGGGTGATCGCGTCGTGGAAGGCGATCCAGAAACCGGCCCGTGCCGTGTGGCGCACGATCGTCGCGTAACGGTCCACCAACAGGTCGTCCGGTGTGCAGCGGTGGGTGTCGCGCAGGTACTGCAACGTGTCCTGAGCGGGTCGGGCGGTGGCCAGCAGTTCGTCGTCGGCGAGGGTCCGGGCGGCGCGGACGAGGGCGATCCAGTGCCGCTTCTCGTGCGGGCTGCCGGGCCCGACGAGCGTGGCGCGTGCGATGTGCGCGTTGCTCCGGGCGAGCGACGGCAGCCGGCGGGCCGACAGGCCGGTGACCAGGGTCGGCGGGAACCCGGGACGGTCGGCCAGCGCGCACAGCACGGCTTCCGACAGGGGTTCCTCCTGGTGCGCCCGTTCCAGCTCGGCCCACGGCACGTCGCCCAGGTCGCCTACCACGGCGGCCAGCACGGCTTCGGCCTCGATCGCGCCCGGACAGCCGCGCAGCTCGGCGACCAGGTCGGTCACGGGTGTCCGATGCGGTCGGAGCGCGGCCAGCGCCCGGCGGAGTTCGGGCTCGTGCATGGCGGACAGGCGGTTGAGCTCGTCCAGCCGGGGCAGCAGGCCCGCCGCCCACACGCGGACGGCGACCGAGGGATAGGCGGCGTACGTCATCTCCGCGAACACCGGGCGCGGAGCGACCCCGGCCGCCACGAGCTTCTCCAGGAACAGCCCGCCCTGCCTGCCCCTGGTGCCCGGCGTGCCCGACCAGTCGTCCACCGCACCGACGATCTCGGCGAGCACCGGCCCGGGTGCGTGCGTGAGCAGTCGCGGATCCGGTGTGCCGGTGGGCAGCGCGCGGGGTTTGACGACCTGGCGGAGCAGGCTCGCGAAGGTGCCCGGCCAGTTCGCGGCGTTGGCCGAGGCGGCGTGCCAGGCCCGCGGGTCGTCCCCGCACTGCGGCCGGAGCAGCTCGGCGAGTGCGGTCCAGAACGTGATGGCGTGGCGGACGTGGTTGTGGTCGAAGCCGTCCACGGCGCGTACCAGCAGTTCCAGGTGCGGCACGGCGGTGATGAGCTCGGCCGCGGTCTCCTCGCCGTTCGGGGCGTCGGCCAATGCGGCACGGACCAGCGCGGGGCGCACCTCGCCGATCCGTGCGGCCAAGGCGCGCCGGATCGGGCCGGGCACCTCGCGACGGCGCGCGCTGAGCCGTGCGGCCACCAGCGGGTCCCACGGGGTGGTCAGGTCGAGCGTGAAGTCGTCCGGGCAATCCGGGCGGGCGACGAGGGCGCGGCGCTGCGGCCGGCCGTACGGCCGGCGGTCGTGGGCGGCGGCGAGTCCCGGCCAGTCGAGGCGGAACGGGCCGGTGAGCGCGGCGTCGCAGCGTGCCACGGTGTCGGCCGCGCGCAGCCGTCGGTCGACCAGTTCGGCGGGCTGGAGCGGGTGCGGCCCGGCCGGGCGGCCGGGGATTCCGTGCGCTTCGAGTTCGGCGACGGCCGCGTCGCGTTCGTCCGGGGACAACAACGACACCGTCCACCACACCAGCTCGTCCGCACCCACCGGGCGATCTTCGCATCCCGCCGCCCGGATCGGCCCACCCACGGCTACGTGGCGGGCGTCGACCCGGACCGGTTCACGCCGGCGGACGTGGCGGCGAAGGCGTTCCGCGCCCGGGCGTGGCTGTGGCCGGCCGGGTCTCGCGGCCGAGGGTGAGGGCCGTGGTGAGCACGGCCGGCGCGATCCGGTGCACGTTGAGCCGCCCGCTCCAACCGGACACCGACAGCGCCGCGACGGCGTACCCGTCCTGGCCGCGGATGGCGCTGGCGGCACACACCGCACCCGCCGCCGACTCCTCGACGTCGTAGGCGACCCCCGTCGTCCGGATGCGGGCCAACTGCCGGAGCAGGACGCCCGGCGCGGTGACGGTGCGCGGACCCACCGCCGGCAGGCCGTGATCGAGCACCCGGTCCACCACATGGCGCGGCGAGAACGCCAGGAGCGCCTTCCCGACGCCCGTGGCGTGCGCCGGGACCCGGCCGCCGATGCGGGACGGCAGCCGCGGCGTGTTGCGGCCCGGCAGGATCTGCACGTAGACGACGTCGACCCCCTCCAGGACCGCCAGGTGCACGGTGTGCCCGGTGGCCTCGCGCAGGTCCGCCAGGTACGGCCCGGCGACGTCCCGCAGCCGGCGCTGGCTGTTGGCCGTCTCGCCCAGCTCGAACAGCCGCAGGCCCAGCCGGAACGCCTTGGCGTCCTCGTCCAGCAGACCGTGCCGGCTCAGCTCGTGGACCAGCCGGTGCGCGGTCGCCTTCGGCAGGCCGGTCCGGCGGGCCAGCTCGGAGATGCCCAGCGGATGGTCGGCCGGGGTGAACGCGGACAGCACCGCGACCACCCGGGCCACCCCGCCGCCCAAATCCGAGCCGTCGTTCGGCTCACCGGAACGCATCTGTTGATTGTCGCACCCCGCCGACAGAGTCTTCCACCGAAGACCCACCGAGTGGAGGAACGCACGCATGGACGATGTGACCAGGCGGGACGTGGCGGAGCGGCTGCTGGCGGCCACCCGCGACGTCGAGCCGATCGAACCGCCGAGCGCGGTCTACCCGGGCTTCGGGATCGACGACGCCTACGGGGTGCAACTCCACCAGGTCGCCACCCGACTGGACGAGGGGCGGGTCGTGGTCGGCCACAAGGTCGGCCTCACCTCACGGGCGATGCAGCAGCAGCTCGGTGTGGACGAGCCCGACTACGGCCACCTGTTCGACGACATGGTGCACGCCGAGTCGGTCCCGATCGACGTCGACCGGTTCATCAGCCCCAGGATCGAGCCGGAGGTGGCGTTCGTGCTCCGGGAGCCGCTGCGCGGGCCGGGCGTGACCGTCGCGCAGGCCGTCGCCGCCGTGGATTTCGTGCTGCCCGCGCTGGAGATCATCGACTCCCGCATCCGGGACTGGCGGATCACGCTGGCCGACACCGTCGCCGACAACGCCTCCTCCGGCGGTGTCGTGCTGGGCAGCCGGCCGACCGCGCTCGCCGACGTCGACCTGGCCCTGGTCGGCTGCGTGCTGACCAGCGGGGGAGCGGTCGTCGGCACGGGGGCGGGCGCGGCGGTCCTCGGGTCGCCGGTCAACGCGCTGGTGTGGCTGGCGAACACGCTCGGCCGGCGCGGGGTCGGGCTGGAGGCCGGACAGGTCGTGCTGCCGGGGTCGATCACGGCCGCCGTGCCGGTGCGCGCGGGCGACGGCGTCACGGCGTCGTTCGACCGGCTGGGCAGCGTCACGGCGCGGTTCACCGGGCGGGCGTCGTGAGCACGGCGGCGATCGTCGGGCCGGGCAACATCGGCACCGACCTGATGGTGAAACTGTTGCGCAGCAAGCACATTGAGGTCCGGTACATGGTCGGCGTCGATCCCGCGTCCGAGGGGCTGGCCCGGGCGGCGCAGCTCGGCGTCGAAGCCGGCGCGGGCGGCGTGGACTGGCTGCTCGACCGGCCGGAGCTGCCCGACCTGGTGTTCGAGGCGACGTCGGCCGGCGCCCACCTCGCGAACGCGCCGCGCTACGCCGAGGCCGGGATCACCGCGATCGACCTGACGCCCGCCGCCGTCGGCCCGTTCGTGTGCCCGGTGGTGGACCTCGATCTGGCGGACGTGCCGAACCTGAACATGATCACCTGCGGCGGACAGGCCACGATCCCGATCGTGGCGGCGGTGTCCAGGGTCGTGCCGGTCGAGTACGCCGAGATCGTCGCCTCCATCGCGTCCCGGTCTGCCGGTCCGGGCACCCGCGCGAACATCGACGAGTTCACCGAGACCACGGCACGGGCGATCGAGCGGGTCGGGGGAGCCCGGCGGGGCAAGGCGATCATCATCCTCAACCCGGTCAGCCCGCCGATGATCATGCGCGACACGGTGTTCTGCTCGCTGCCGCCGGACACCGACCGGGACGCGGTCACCGAGTCGGTCCTCCGCATGGTGGACGACGTGCGGCAGTACGTCCCCGGCTACGCCCTGCGCGCCGACCCGCAGTACGACGACCCGAGGCCGGAGTGGTCCGGCAACGGGCGGGTGGCGGTGCTGCTCGAAGTCCGGGGCAACGGCGACTACCTGCCGCCCTGGGCGGGAAACCTCGACATCATGACCGCCGCCGCCGTCCGGGTCGGCGAACTGCTGGCAGGAGCCGACCGATGACCGGGAACGACGTGCGGATCACCGACACGACCCTGCGCGACGGCAGCCACGCCGTGTCGCACCGGTTCACCGTCGACCACGTCCGCGCGGTCACCCGGGCGCTGGACGACGCACACGTGCCGGTGATCGAGGTGACGCACGGCGACGGGCTGGCCGGGTCGTCGTTCAGCTACGGCTTCTCGCACACCGACGAACTCGAACTGGTCGAAGCGGCGGCGGACGAGGCCCGGTCGGCCCGGATCGCGGTCCTGCTGCTGCCCGGCGTCGGCACCGTCGCGGACCTGCGCCGGGCACGTGACGCGGGTGCGTCCGTGGTGCGGATCGCCACGCACTGCACCGAGGCCGACATCTCCGCCCAGCACTTCGCCGCCGCCCGGGAACTTGGCCTGGAGACCGTCGGGTTCCTGATGCTGTCGCACCGGATCGGTGGTGACGAACTGGCCGTGCAGGCCCGGACCATGGCCGACGCCGGGTGCGAATGCGTCTACGTGGTCGACTCGGCGGGCTGGCTGCTGCCCGCCGACGTGACCGAACGGGTCGGCGCGCTGGTGCGGGAACTCGGCCCGGACGCGCAGGTCGGGTTCCACGGGCACCAGAACCTGTCGCTGGGCGTGGCCAACTCGATCGCCGCCTACGAGGCGGGCGCGCGGCAGATCGACGGGACGCTGTGCGCGCTGGGCGCGGGGGCGGGCAACTCGCCCACCGAGATCCTGGCGGCCGTGTTCGACCGGCTGGGTGTCCACACCGGACTGGACGTGGACCGCCTGCTGGCGGCGGCCGACGACGTGCTGCGGCCGATCGCGCCACGGCTGCCGACCGCCGACCGGGCGGCGATCGAACAGGGCCGGTTCGGGGTGTACTCGTCGTTCCTGCTGCACGCGGTGCGGGCTGCCGGGCAGTACGGCGTCCCCGCGCACGCCATCCTCCGCGAGATCGGCCGCGCCGGGTACGTCGGCGGCCAGGAGGACATGATCATCGACGTGGCGGTCCGGCTCGCCGGGTGAGCCGTTTCGCGGTGTGAAACGGCTGGTTGTCCGGCTCCTCGACGCGGTGGATGGTGAATGCCGTCGGAAGTTCGCGCGTCGCGGAGGAGTCTTTTGTGGACGGCTCTCGGTTTTTCGTCGGCACCGATATCGGTGGCACGTTCACGGATCTGGTGGTGTTGGAGGACGGCGAACGGCCGAGGCTGTTCAAAAGCCCCACCACGCCGGGGGATCGCGCGGCCGGCGTGGTGAACGCGCTGGAGCTGGCCGCCGAGGACTACGGCCTGGAGTTGGCCGACTTCTGCGGCTCCATCGCCTACTTCGCGCACGGCACGACGGCGGCGACGAACGCCCTGATCGAACGCAAGGGCGCGCCCACCGCCCTGTTGACCACCAAGGGTTTCCGGGACACGCTGCTGATCCAGCGCAGCACCAGTTCGTGGGTCGGGCTGGGCGGCGAGACGGGCCACTACAGCGTCCGCCGCAACCCGGATCCCTTGGTGCCACGGGATCTCGTGGTCGAAGTGACCGAGCGTGTCGACTCCAAAGGCTCCGCCCTCGTCCGGTTGGATCCGGACGAGGTGCGGGGCCTGCTGCGCCGGCTGGTCGGGGCCGGGGTATCGGCGGTCGCGGTGTCGTTCCTGTGGGCGTTCGTCAACCCGGGCCACGAGGAGGAAGTCGCCCGGATCGTCGAAGAGGAGTTCCCCGGCCTCTACCTGACCGTGTCGCACCGGATCGCCCCGGTGCTCGGCGAGTACGAGCGGACCGCGACGACCGTCGTCAACTCCTACCTCGGCCCGGTGATCCGGGACTACGTGGCCGGACTGGAAGACCGGCTCGGTGCGGCGGGGTTCGCCGGTGAAGTGTCCATCATGGACTCCGGTGGCGGGGTGATGAAGGCGGCGGACGCGGCGCGGCGGTCGGCGTCGATGCTGACGTCCGGTCCGGCGGGCGGTGTGCTGGCGTCGGCGGCGCTGGCGCGGGAACTCGGCTACTCGCACGTGATCACCAGCGACATGGGCGGAACAAGCTTCGACGTCGGCCTGATCGTGGCCGGTGAGCCGGTGACCGAGCGGACCACCGAGGTGGGCAACCACCACCTGGCGCTGCCCCGGATCAAGGTGACCGCGATCGGCGCGGGCGGCGGCTCGATTGCCTGGGTGGACGAGGCGGGCGCGCTCGTCGTCGGCCCGGAGAGCGCGGGCGCGGTGCCCGGACCGGCCTGCTACGGGCGGGGCGGCACCCGGCCGACGGTGACGGACGCGGACGTCGTGCTCGGCGTCATCGACCCGGACTACTTCCTGGGCGGGCGGATGAAGCTGGACCGGGCGCTGGCCGAGGAGGCGATCGCCCGGGAGATCGCCGGGCCGCTGGGCATGTCTGTGGCGGACGCGGCGGTCGGCATCCGCCGGGTCGCCGACAACCAGATGGCCGACCTGCTGCGCAAGGTGACCGTGGAACAGGGGCACGACCCGCGTGACTTCGTGGTGTTCGCCTACGGTGGCGCGGGACCGACGCACGCCTTCGCGTACACGGAGGCGGCCGGTATCGGCACGCTCGTCGTGCCGCCGACGTCCACGGTGCATTCCGCGTACGGGACGGTGACCGCCGACCGCTACCGGGCCGTCCAGGTCACCGAGGTGCAGCGGAGCAAGCCGGGAAACCCCGACCCCGCAACGGATTTCGACACCGACCGGATCGGGCGGGCGTTCGCCGAACTGCAAGCGCGCTGCCACGCCGACCTGGACGACGACCCGCGTGCCACGTTCAAGCGGATCGCGTACCTCCGGTTCACCAGGCAGGCACACGAACTGCCGCTCGTGCTCCCGCCCGGCGAGCCCACGCCCGCGATGATGCGCGACCTCGTGACCGAGTTCTTCGCCGCCTACGAACGCCTTTACGGCGCGGGCACCACCGCGCGCGGCGTTGGCGTCGAGATGCACACGCTCCGCGTGGAGGGCCGGGTCCGCGTCACCGACCTGCGTCGGGCCGTGGCGGCACCCGGCGGGACGGCGACCGTCATCGGCTCGCGGGTGGTCCGGTTCCCGGAGACCGGCCCGCTGGACACCCCCGTCCACCGGGGCGAGGACCTGCCGGTGGACACCCGGCTCGACGGACCGGCCGTGATCGAGTTCGCCGGCACCACCGTGGTGCTCGGACCGGGCCAGCGGCTGCTCGTGGACGCGCTGCGCAACCTGATCATCTCGTGCGAAGGAGCCCAGGCATGACCGTCGACCCGGTGACCTTCGAGGTCATCCGCCACCGGCTGCTGGCCATCACCGACGAGCAGGGCGCGACCCTGGCGGGCATCTCCGGCTCGCCGCACGTGGTCGAGGCCAACGACTACAACGTCGGGCTCTACCTGCCGGACGGGTCGGTGGCCGCGATGGGCCGCACGATCCTGACCCACGCGTCCGCGATGGCCGCGATCACCCGCTCGGTCATCGAGGACTGCGCGGACGACCCGGGCATCGGCGAGGGCGACATGTTCATCGTCAACGATCCGTGGAAGGGCACCAACCACGCCCAGGACGTGGGGATCGTCGCACCGATCTTCTTCGACGGCGAACTGCTGGCGTGGACGGGGGCGATGTGCCACCTGGTCGACGTCGGCGGGATGAGCCCCGGCAGCTTCTGCCTGGACGCCACCGACTGCTTCCAGGAGGGGCTCCAGCTGCCGCCGACCAAGCTGGTGGAGGCCGGCCGGGTGCGTTCCGACGTGTGGAACGTCGTGCTGGCGCACACCCGGATGCCGAACGCGGTCAACCTGGACCTGCGGGGCCTGGTCGCGGCGAACAACACGGCGGTCCGCGCGGTCACCGCGCTGGCGTCCCGGTACGGCGCGGACACCGTGCGGGAGGTGATGGCCGGGCTGATCTCGTTGTCGGAGAAGCGACTCCGCGCCCGGCTGGCCGAGCTGCCGGACGCCACGATGCGCGCGACCGCGTTCCTGGACAACGACGGCGGGCTCGACCGGATGTTCCAGGTCTCGCTGGTGCTGACCAAACGCGGTGAGCACCTGCACTTCGACTACTCCGGCTCGTCGCCGCAGGCCGCCGGGTACGTCAACTGCACCGCGTCGGGCCTGATGGCCGGTGTGGTGTCCGCGTTGCTGCCGACCCTCGCCTACGACGCGCCGTGGAACCAGGGTCTGTTCAACCCGATCGACGTGCACGCGCCGGAGGGGCTGATCTGCAACGCCCGTCGCCCGGCGGCGGTCAGCGGTGGCGCACTGGAGGCCAGTTGGCTGGTGGAGATGACGGCGATCGAGGCATTGTCGAAGCTCGCCGCGTGTTCGCCCGAGCTGTTGCGGGAGGCGCAGGCGACGCCGGCGGGCGGGCCGGACAAGTTCGTGCTCACCGGGGCCGGGCCGGACGGCGCGCGCCAGACGTACGTGATCATGGACTGCCTGGCCACCGGGGGCGGGGCGTACCAGCACCGCGACGGCGTGTGGACGCAGGGACAGCACAACATCGAGCGGCAGCGGATCTCCAACGTCGAAGCCGTCGAGCTGGACGCGCCCATGCTGTACCTGTGGCGCGGGCTGGTGCCGGATTCCGGTGGTGCGGGGCGGCACCGGGGCGGGCTGAGCATGGGTGCGGTGTACCTGGTGCACGGCGGGCGGGACGTGACCGCGTTGAACTCCGCGCACGGCTGGGAGGTGCCCAACTCGACCGGGATCTTCGGCGGCTACCCGGGTGCGCAGAACGACCGGGTCGTGGTGCGTGACGGTGGGGTGGCGGCCCGGTTCGCGGCCGGGGAACTGCCGGTCTCGGTGGACGAACTCGTCGGCGACCGACCCGTGATGCGGGGCAGGCAGGGCGGTTACGGGTTGAGCGACGGCGACGTGCTGGCCACCGTTCCGCAGGCGGGCGGCGGCTGGGGTGACCCGCTCGACCGGCCGGTTGCCGCCATTCAGTCCGATGTGGACACCGCTTCGGTCTCGGTCGAAGCGGCTGTGCGGCTCTATGGCGCGGTCGTTCGGGATGGCCGTGTGGACGAGGCTGCGACGGGTGTCCGACGGGAAGAGATTCGCGCGGAACGCAAGAGATGGCCGGTGGATGTCGCCGGAGTATCCATTTCGGACTCGAAGCCGGTGCACCCGCTGGGTGATCGGCTCCAGGTGGTCGAGAGCGCGGGAAGTCGTTACGTGGCCTGTGTTTGCGGCCACGCGCTGACCCCGGCGCACGAGCCGTGGCGGCGGTCGGCCGGGCTGGACGTGAGCACCGACGTCACCGAGGTCAGCTCCGCCCGCCGGTTCACCGGGGAGCTGGAGCTGCGGCGCTACGCGTGCCCCGGCTGCGGTGTCCTGCTGGCCACCGACGTGGTCGGCCGGGGCGCGGACCACCCGCACGACGTCGAGTTCCCGGCGGTGACCCGTGGGTGAGCTGGCCTTCGCAGGCGTCACCTCGCACGTCGGCGCGATCATCAAGAACCCGTACGCCGACCCCGGCGCGGAACGGCTGCACCGCGCGTGGGACGAACTTGACGCCCACATCGACGCCACGGGTCTGGACGCGGTGGTCGTGGTGGCCACCGACCACTACGAGACGTTCGGACTCGACAACTACCCGGTGTTCTGCCTCGGTGTCGCCGACGAGCACATCGGGTGGGGCGAGTTCGGCACACCCGGCGGGGTGGTGCCGGGCCGTCCGGCGATCGCCACCGCGCTGCACGCCGGGCTCGTCGCCCGGGACTTCGACGTCGCCGTGTCGCACTCGATGCGGCTCGACCACAGCTTCCTGGTCCCGATCACCAGGCTCCCCAGCGTGGCGCGTGCCGGCGTGGTGCCGCTGTTCGTCAACTGCAACACCCCGCCACTGCCGTCGCTCGCCCGCTGCCTCGCACTGGGCGAGGCGATCGCCGCCGCCGTCCGGGAACTGCCCGGCCGGGTCGGCGTGCTCGCCACGGGCGGCATCTCGCACTGGGTCGGGCTGCCCCGGTTCGGCGACGTGAACGAGGAGTTCGACACCCGGTTCCTGGACCTGCTGGCGGCGGGCCGGGTGCGCGAGGTGCCGGCGTGGACCGACGAGGAGATCCTCGCCGAGGCGGGCAACGGCGCGTTGGAGATCCGGACCTGGCTGGTCGCGGCGGGCGCGGCCGGGGGAGCGCCGCTGGTCTCCAGCGCGTACGCGGCGATGCCGACGTGGGGCATCGGGATCGGCATCGGCCGGTTCGAGGTGGGGTCGTGAGTGTCTACGGCGTCACCCGGCTGGCCTGGGACCTCGAACACGCGGACGGCGTGCTGGCGCGCTACCGCCGGGACCCGCACGTGGTGCTCGACGGGTACGTGCTGACCGGGCCCGAACGCGCGGCCGTGCACGACCTGGACGCCCCGGCGCTGCTCGCCGCCGGCGTCAACCCGGTCGCCGTGCGCAACCTCTTCGTGCTGTTGGGTGTCACGCACCGTGACATGTTCGCTGCGGACCGACAGGTCGATCCGGGCCGGCGTTTCGCACCGTGAAACGGATGATTGACCCATCTCGGACCGGCGATGAGGATCCGATGAACCGCTTCCAGCGGAAACGTGATGTGGGAGGCAACGTGGCCCCGACTGTCGAGCGCGCGGCCGGCGCGCACCAGGACCCGCTGATGTCGCTACGATCCGTGATCAAAACGTTCGGTGGGGCGCGGGCCCTGGACGGGGTGGACTTCGCCGTCCGGGCCGGCGAGGTGCACGCGCTGGTCGGCATGAACGGCGCGGGCAAGTCGACCCTCATCAAGGTGCTGTCCGGCGCGCTCACCCCGGACTCCGGCCGGATCGACCTCGACGGTCAGCCGGTCGGCCGGCTGACCCCGCACCGGGCGCGTGCGCTCGGCGTGTGCACCGTGCACCAGCGGCGGACCCTGGTCGGCACGCTCAGCGTCGCGGAGAACATCCTGCTCGGCAGGCTGCCCCGACGTGGCCCGGTGGTGCGCTGGCGGCAGGTGGCGGACACCGCGCGGGCCAGGCTCGCCCGGCTCGACCTGGACCTGGACGTCACCGTTCCGGCCGGCGACCTGAGCCCGGCCGAGCAGACCATGGTCGAGATCGCCCGTGAGGCGGGCGGCGGCCGGGTGCTGGTCCTGGACGAGCCGACCGCCGCCCTCGGCCCCGGCGAAGGCCGCGAGGTGCACCGCCTGGTAAGGACGCTGAGGGCGTCGGGCATGGCGGTCGTCTACATCTCGCACCACCTGGACGAGGTGCTCGCCCTCGCCGACCGGATCACCGTCCTGCGGGACGGCCGGGTCGCGCTGCACACCGACGCGGACGCCGTGGACCTGCGCGGACTGGTCGTCGCGATGACCGGCGACGAGGTGCGCGACCAGCGTCCCGAACGGTCGGAACAGCCCGGACGGGCGGTGCTCGAACTGCGCGGCGTCGGCGTCCGGGACCGCCTGCACCCGCTCGACCTGACGGTGCGGGAACGGGAGGTGGTCGCCGTGCTCGGTCCCGCCGGGGACGGCCAGACCCGGATGTTCCCGGTGCTGTCCGGGGTCCGCGCGCCGGACACCGGCACGGTCGCGGTCGCCGGCACCCCCGTGCCCGGTGGCTCGATCGGCGGGTCGCTCGCGGCGGGCCTGCGGTGCGTGACCGGTGATCGGCTGCGGGACGGCCTCGTGCCGGAGCTGGGCGTGGACGAGAACGTCGAGCTGGCCCGGCGCGCGTTGTCGCGGCGCGGCCTGACCCGGTGGCGTGGACTGCGGCGGTGGGCGGCGCAGACGCGAGCGCGCTACGGGGTGCGGACCATCGCGGCCGACCCAGACGTGCACCACCTGTCCGGCGGCAACCAGCAGAAGGTGTTGCTGGCCAAGTGGTTCGCCACCGACGGCCGGTGCTACCTGCTGGAGGAACCCACCGCCGGCGTGGACATCGCGGCCAAGGCGGAGATCTACGAGCTGGTCGACCGGCTGGTCGCGGACGGCGCGGCGGTGCTGCTCGCGTCGTCCGACGTGGACGAGGTGGTGCGGCTGGCGGACCGGATCGTGGTGGTCCGGTCGGGGCGGGTGGTCGCCGAACACCGGGTCGCCGACGTGACCCGGGCGGACCTGGTGTCGATCACCGTGGGAGGTGCGGCATGACCGCCGTGGCAGAGCCCGTCGGCCGGGTGGTCGTGCCGCCCGCGCTGGTCAGACACGCCGGACTGGTCGCGATCCTGGTCGCGCTGGCGGTGTTCGCCGCGACCCGGTCCGACGTGTTCCTGACGACGCCGAACCTGCTGAACGTGCTGCGCCAGGTGGCGATCGTCGCGGTGCTCGCGGCCGGGCTCACCGTGCTGATGACGGCGGGCGGGATCGACTTCTCGCTCGGCAGCTCGGCGGCGGTGGTGCACGGCGTCGTGGCGACCCTGCTGGCAGGCGGCGCGCCGGCGTGGGTGGCGGTGCTCGCCGGGCTCGCCCTCGGTGCCGGGATCGGGCTGTTCAACGGCCTGGTGATCGTGCTGACCGGGGTGGCCCCGTTCGTGGTCACGCTGGGCAGCGCGACGGTCCTCGGCGGCGCGGCGCTGCTGGCCATCGACGGCCGGACGGTCACCATCGGCGGCAAGCTCGCCGCGCTCGGCAGCGGCGAGGTGCTGGGCGTGCCCACGCTGCTCGTGATCGCGGTCGTGGTGCTGGCCGCGCTCGGGCTCGCCATGCGCTACACCGCGTTCGGTCGCGACGCCTTCGCGATCGGCGGCAACGAGGAGGCCGCCCGGCTGTCCGGGATCCCGGTGGCGCGCACCAAGATCCTGCTCTACGCGGGCAACGGGCTGCTCGCCGGCCTCGCGGGCGTGATGCTGCTGGCCCGGATGGGCGCGGCGAGCCCGGGCAGCGGCGGTCTGCCGCTGGAACTCACCGTGGTCGCGGCGGTCGTCATCGGCGGCACGGCGCTGTCCGGCGGGCGCGGCACGATGGTCGGCACGGCACTCGGCGTGCTGCTCGTCGGGGTCGTCAACAACACGCTGAACCTCATCCAGGTCAACCCCTTCTTCCAGGACATCGCGGTGGGCGCGGTGCTGCTCGTCGCGGCGGTGGCCAACCAGGCGCGGCGTCGGCCGTAGCGGGACTTTCGGAAAGGCAGGAACACCATGCGTTCTCAACGACGAGCGCGCTCCGTCCCGTTCGGACTCGCGCTGCTCGCGCTGGCCGGCACGGCGTGCGGGACCGGCGCGCAGGCGAACGGCGACAGACCGGTGATCGGGTTCGTCAACGGCAACACCATCGAATTCCACACCTGCCTGGAGAAGGCCGTCCGGGCGACGGCCGCGGACAAGGGGATGGACATCGTGGTGGCGAACTCCACCGCCGACCCGGGCCGCGAACTGGCCAACATCGAGGACATGATCACCCGGCGGGTCGGCGTGATCGTGTTGCAGACGGTCAACGTGGACTCCCAGCTGGCCGGGGTGGCGCGGGCGAACGCGGCGGGCATCCCGATCTTCCTCACCTCGGTCGCCGCCGCCGACCAGGGCGCGATCCTCGGCGCGGTCACCACCGACCTGAAGGGGATCGGCACCGAGGTCGGCACGTGGGTGGCGCGGGACGCGGGCGGTCCGGCCACGGCGGCGATCGTCGGGGGAGCGCCGGGCTCGGCCAGTGACCCGATGACCGCCGGGTTCAAGGGCGCGGCGAGCGGGGTGCAGGTGGTGTTCGAGCAGCCGGCGTTCTGGCAGCGGGCCAAGGCGCAGGACGTGGCGGAGAACCTGTTGCAGAGCCATCCGGACGTCCGCTACGTGTTCGTGCACAACGAGGACATGGCGTTCGGCGTGCTGGCCGCGTTCAAGGCCGCGAACCGGACCGACATCAGGATCGTCACCAACAACGGCACGGACGCCGGGCTCGACGCGATCCGCAAGGGCGAGTTCGCCATGACGGTGAGCAACAGCCCGGACGAGGAGGGCCGGCTGGCCGTGGAGGGCGTGGCGGCCCAGCTCGCGGCACGTGACGACGCCACCAAGGTCCGGCCGGTGCCGCACAA
>CBHFOL010000098.1:0-23710 GCA_965995405.1 uncultured Saccharothrix sp. | reverse complement strand
TACCCGCACCAGTTCTCCGGCGGGCAGCGGCAGCGCATCGGGATCGCGCGGGCGCTGGCGTTGCGGCCCAAGGTGATCGTGTGCGACGAGCCGGTGTCCGCGCTGGACGTGTCGATCCAGGCGCAGGTGATGAACCTGTTGCGGGACCTGCAATCCGAGTTCGGGCTGGCGTACGTGTTCATCGCGCACGACCTGTCCGTGGTGCGGCACCTGTCGGACCGGGTGGCGGTGATGTACCTCGGGAAGATCGTGGAGATCGGCACCGAGGAGGAGATCTACCAGCACCCGACCCACCCGTACACGCAGGCGCTGCTGTCCGCCGTGCCGGTGGCCGACCCGGAGTTGCGCGGCCGGCGGGACGTGATCCGGCTGTCCGGTGACGTGCCGTCGCCGATCGACCCGCCGTCCGGGTGCCGGTTCCGGACCCGGTGCTGGAAGGCGCAGGACCTGTGCGCGCAACAGGAACCGGCGCTGGAGGACCGGGGCGGGCACCTCAGCGCGTGCCACTTCGCGGAGGAGCGGTCTGTCGTTCCGTGACCCGTCGGGGCGGCACGACTTCCGTGCCGCCCCCGACGTTTGTCAGCGGTTCGACGCGCTCTGGATGAACGCGGCGATGTCCTTGGACTGCTGGACCCGCGATGCTTCGTGGACGTACATCATGTGTCCGGCGGGGTAGTACGCCGACTCGATGTTGTCGAGCAGCTCGGCCGGAACCTGTAGGTGTGCCACCACGTGCTCGGCCGCGTAGTACGGCGTCGCGCCGTCGAAGTGGCCGAACGCCACGTGCACCTTGAGGTCCGGGTTGGCCCGCATCGCCGCCGAGAGCTTGTTCGCCACGTTGACGTGCGCGCCCTCGAACTCCTTGTACGACCAGGGGTGCACGGACCGCGACAGGATCTCGTACGGCAGGTCGTTCTTGTACTCCAGCTCAGACCGCAGGTAGTGGTTCAGCGCGGCCGTGTACGGGCCCATGATCGCCGTGTACGACGGGTCCTCGCTGAACTGCTCACGGCCGTAGTCCGCGTCCGCGCCGGTGAACCGGGAGTCCAGCCGGCCGACCACCTTGCGCTGCGACCGCAGCAGCTCGGTGAAGAACCGGACGTGCTCCACCCGCAGGTTGACCCGGTCCACGTAGTCCTCGGACAGGCCGGTCAGCGCCGCGTACCGGGTCACGGCGGCGGCCCGTTCCTCGGCGGTCAGCCGGTGGCCGCGCGCCAGTGCCCACGGGTAGTCGCGGGAGGCGAAGTCCTCGGCGTCGGCCAGCACATCCGGCAGCGGGCGGTCGCCGTGCAGGCCGTGGTAGTGCGCGATCGCCGCGTACGTCGGCAGGAACAGCGCGTAGGGCAGGTCGTTGCCCTCGGTGAAGTCCAGCGTGCCGAAGTCCAGCACGGACGAGATCAGCACCAGGCCGTTGAGGTACATGCCGTAGCGCGTCTGGAGGTGCTCGGACAGCGCCGCCGCGCGGGTCGTGCCGTACGACTCGCCGGCCAGGAACTTCGGGGACAGCCAGCGGTCGTTGCGGGACGTCCACAGCCGGATCACCTCGCCGACCGACTCGATGTCGCCCTGGAACCCGTGGAAGTCGGCCGGCTTCTCGCCCTTCACGGCCCGCGAGTAGCCGGTCGACACCGGGTCGATGAACACCAGGTCGCTGTGCGCCAGCAGGGTTTCCGGGTTGTCCACCAGGTCGTACGGCGGCGGGACGAGCTCGCCCACGTCGCCGGACACCACCCGGCGCGGCCCGAACAGCCCCAGGTGCAGCCACACGCTGGACGAGCCGGGGCCGCCGTTGAACGCGAACGTGACCGGCCGCTTGGCGGTGTCCGCGCCGTCCAGGGTGTACGAGGTGAGGAAGACCTCCGCCTTGGCCAGGTGCCCGTCGAACTTGCCGTCGGTCAGCACCTCCTTGCGCAGCACCACCCGACCGGTGGTCGTGGTGTAGTTCAGCTTGCGCCGCTTGACGGTGATGCTGTGCTGGGTGGTGACCAGGTCGTCGGAAGGTGTGTCCTTGCCGTTGGCGGCCTTGTCCTCTGGGGTCTTCTCGTCCCCGGTGTCCTTGTCGGTCATGTTCGGCACTCTACGGATTGGGCAAGGGGTCATGCGTTCGCTCCAGGAGCTGGACCAGCGCGTTACCAGTTGCCGGGCGTGCCCGAGGTTGGTCGCCTGGCGGGAGGAGGTGGCCCAGGTCAAGCGGGCGGCGTACGCCGACGAGGTGTACTGGGGCCGTCCGGTGCCCGGGTTCGGCCCGCCGGACGCGCGGCTGGCGCTGGTCGGTCTGGCCCCGGCGGCGCACGGCGCGAACCGCACCGGGCGGATGTTCACGGGCGACCCGTCGGGGGACTTCCTGTACGCGGCGCTGCACGCGGTGGGGCTGGCGTCGCAGGCGACGTCGGTGCGGGTGGGCGACGGGCTGGAGCTGTCCGGGGTGCGCATCACGGCTCCGGTGAAGTGCGCGCCGCCGGAGAACAAGCCGACTGCTCAGGAGCGTGACAACTGCCGTCCGTGGCTGGTGGCGGAGCTGGCGTTGTTGCGGCCGACGTTGCGGGCGGTGGTGGTGCTGGGCGGGTTCGGCTGGCAGGCGCTGTTGCCGGTGCTGGCGTCCGGTTGGTCGGTGCCCAGGCCCGCGCCGAAGTTCGGTCACGGCGTGGCGGTGGAGCTGCCTGCTTTGGACGACGGCGCGCCGCTGACGCTCTTCGGGACGTACCACGTGTCGCCGCACAACACCTACACCGGCCGACTGACCCAGGACATGCTCCAGGCCGTGCTGCGGCGGGCCGCGAAGACCGCCGGGCTTCCCGACGCGTAGCCGGATCTACCCGGTCAGGCGACGCAACCGGCTTGACCAGGGGTGTTCCGGGAACCCACGTGTTCCACGTGTCGCGGAACGCCGCGATATCCGGAACAGCCGGCCGGTGACCCGCGAGGTTCGGTCAAATCACGGGCGTCGAGCCGGGTCGGCGGGCATCCTTGCCGACATGAGACCCCGGCTCGCGCTCGCCCTGCTCGTGGGTGTCGCGCTCGTCGTGGTCGCGATCGCGGCCAGTGGCGCGTCGCCCGTGCCCTACCTCAACCGCGACTCGGGCCCCGACGACGCGCCCCAGGCCAACCAGGCCGTCATCCAGCCGCAGATCGACGACGTCGGCCCGTCCACCGCGGGCGGTTCGCTGGTCGCCGTGTTCATCGTGCTCATCGCAGCGGTGCTGATCATGATGATCGGCATGGTCTCCGCGCTCCGATCCGCCAAGCGCCGCCGCAGGGGCGTCGGGCCGACCACCGACCCCACCGACGCGGGCGGCCTGGAAGCGTCGGACGTGCTGGTGCGCGGCGCGCGCGACGCGTTGTACGAACTACAGACCCGCAAAGGCGGCCCACCAAGGGACGCCGTGGTGTTCGCCTGGCTGCGGCTGGAACAGGCGGCGGCGGACAGCGGCACGGGCCGGCAGCCGCACGAGACGCCCACCGAGTTCACCGGAGCCCTGCTCGCCCGGCACCACGTCGACCAGGACGCGACCGGCGCGCTGCGCACGGTCTACCAGCGGGCGCGGTTCGGGGTGGACGAGGTCACCGAGCAGGACGCCCGCACCGCGCACGACGCCCTGGAACGGATCGTCCACGACCTCACGCCGGGCGGTGTGCGGTGAACGAGCGCGAGATCACCCCGATGATGGGCCTGGCCGGCGCGATCGCCGTCGGGGTGACCTCAGGCGCCGTCACCGCCTTCACCCTCATCCGGGTCGGCGCGCCGTTCCACTGGGCCGTCGTCGTCGCGCTGCCGGTGCTCGCGCTGGCCGTGCTGGTCGCCCGGCTGCCCCGGGCCACCGACGTCGTGTGGGCCCCGCCGCCCGTGCACTTCTCCACGATCACCTCCGCCCAGGCCGCCAACCTGGCGAGCCGGCCCGCCGAGGCCACCGTCGACCCGGACCGGTTCGTCCTGCGCATCCAGCCCCGCCTGCGCCGGCTCGCCGAAGCCCGCCTGCGCCGGCGGCACGGCGTGCCCGACCTGGCCGACCCGCGGGCCGCCGGGCTCCTCGGCCCCGACCTGCACCGCCTGGTCACCGACCCGTCCGCGCCCCTGCCCGAGCCCCGGAGGCTCGCCGAGCTGTTGGAGAACCTGTGACGACCGCAACCCGCATCGGCATCGAGGCCAAGGCCGTCCTGGACGCGGTCGGCACCGTCGTCGTCGGCCGGCGGCGCTCGCTGCGGCTGGCGCTGGCCGCGATCCTGGCCGGCGGCCACGTGCTGCTGGAGGACGTGCCCGGACTGGGCAAGACGCTGATGGCGCGCTCCCTGGCGCAGGCGCTGCGGCTGGACTTCAAGCGCCTCCAGTGCACCCCCGACCTGCTGCCCGCCGACGTCACCGGCTCGTTCATCTACGACCCGGGCGACCGCGAGTTCACCTTCCGCGCGGGCCCGCTGTTCACCGGGCTCCTGCTGGCCGACGAGATCAACCGGACGCCGCCCAAGACCCAGTCCGCCCTGCTGGAGGCCATGCAGGAGCGGCAGGTCACGGTCGAGGGCCGGACGTTCCCGCTGCCCGCGCCGTTCCACGTGCTGGCCACCGCCAACCCGGTCGAGTACGAGGGCACCTACCCGCTGCCCGAGGCGCAGCTGGACCGCTTCCTGCTCCGGGTGGACATCGGCTACCCGCCCGCCGAGGAGGAGGTGGAGGTGCTGCGGCGCAGGCTGGCCCGGCGGCAGGAGGAGGCGACCGTGGAGCCGGTGCTGGACGCCGACCGGCTGCGCGCGCTCCAACAGGGCGTCGAGCAGGTCGCGGTGGACGACGACATCCTGCGCTACTGCGTCGACCTGGCCGTGGCGACCCGCGGGCACTCGGCGGTGGAGGTCGGCGCGTCGCCGCGCGGCGCGCAGGCCCTGGTGCTGGTGGGCCGGGCGCTGGCGGTGCTGGACGGGCGGGACTTCGTGCTGCCCGAGGACGTCAAGGAGTGCGCGGTGCCCGCGCTGGCGCACCGGCTGACGCTGCGCCCGGAGACGTGGACGTCCGGGCTGACCGGGGTGGAGGTCGTCACCGAACTGCTGGGCCGCGTGCCCGGCCCGGCCTCCTCCCGGGCATGACCCGCGCGCAGCGCATCCGGGAGGCGCTGACCGGCGGGCGCGGCGCGCACTGGCACCCGACGGACGCCCTGGTGCGCGGTGCGGCGCTGGGCATCGGCCTGGTCGTGTTCGGTGGCCTGATCCACCGGGTGGAGCTGGTCCTGTTCGGCGCTCCGCTGCTCGTCTCGACGCTGATCGCGCTGGTGGACGTGGTCGGCGGCAAGCCGGACGTGCGGGTGCGCGGCCTGCCCCGGACCGGCGAGGTCGGCGCGGCCAAGTCCGTTGTGGACGTCGAGCCGGGCGTCGGCGCGGAGGTGCTGGCGATCCGGCTGCCGGCCGGCGACGACAGCCTCGGCCCGGTGCACCTGCTGCCCGCCTCGGCCCGGTCGATCGAGGTCGTGCTGCGGCGCAACGCGTGGGGTGAGGGCGTCGACCTGCGGCCGGACCACCTGGTCGCCGGGCCGGACGCGCTGCTCGTGCACGGACCGGTGACCGCCGCCGAACGCGGGCGCGTGCTGCTGCCGCCCGTGCAGGCGCTGCCCGCCGGTCTGCTGCCCGCGCGGGCGGCGGGCCTGGTGGGCGCGCACCGGTCGTGGCGGCCCGGTGATTCGGTGGAGCTGCGGGACATCCGGGCGTTCCAGCCGGGTGACCGGTTGCGCCGGGTCGACTGGCGGGTGTCGCTGCGCACCGGCGGCCTGCACGTCCGGGAGCACCACGCGGAGGCCGACGCGGACGTGGTGCTCGCGCTGGACACCCGGTTCGACGTGGACCGGGACGTCGGGAACTGGGCGGTGGCCGAGAAGGGCGTCACCACCCGCTCCGGCGGCAGCCTCGACCTGGCGGTGCGGGCGGCGGCGTCGCTGGCGTCCGGGTACCTGCGGCAGGGCGACCGGGTGGGCCTGGCCGACCTGGGCCGGCCGCAGCTCGGCGTGCGGCCGGGTGCCGGACGGCGGCAGCTACTGCGGCTGCGCACCCAGCTCGTGGTGTGCGCGCGGTCGGCGGGGTGGGCGCAGAAGCCCGTGCTGCGGCCGGAACAGGTGCCGCACGGGGCGCTGGTGGTGGTGCTGTCGCCGTTCCTGGACGCCGACTCGGTGGAACTGGCCGTGCACGCCGCGCGGCGCGGGAACGTCGTGCTGGCGGTGGACGTGCTGCCGGACGGGTTGCGGCCCGATCCGGAGACGGCGTGGGGCGGTGCCGCGCTGAAAGTGCTGGAACTGGAGCACGAAGTGCGGTTGGAGGCTATGCGGCGGCACGGGGTGGCCGTCGTGACGTGGGACGCGCGGGCGGCGGCCATTTCCGGCGTGCTGCGGGTGGCGGCCCGGCCGGGGCGGCGGCGATGACCGGAAAAGGGAACGGGCAGGTCTTGGAAATGGCCCCGGCGGGCATTGTCCGGGGCGGTCCGGAATGCGCGGAGGTGGGCCGGTGACAGTCGCCGGACTGGAACGCGGGCTGCCGGGCTGGGTGCTGCGGGCGGCCATCGCCGTGGTGGGCCTGGCCGTCACCGCCATCCTTTACGTCGAAGGAGTGACGGTTACTCCGTTGGTGATGTACGTGGGTCTGGTGGGCGTGACGGCCGCGATTCCGGCGTCGGCGGCCTCCCTGCTGCTGATCGCCTATCCCGCCGTGGCCATCGTGGTGCTCGGTGGCGAACCGGTGCGGCCCGCGGTGCTCGGACTGGTCGCGCTGGTGCACCTGGCGCACGTCCTGTGCGCTTACGCCGCGCTCATCCCCACCCGGTCGCGAATTCACCCGGCCGCGCTCCGACCGGCCGCGCTGCGGTTCCTCGCGGTGCAGGCCGGCGTGCTCGCCCTGGCGGCGGTCGTGCTCCTCGTGCCGGGCGGTCGGACGGACGAGGCGGTCGAGGTGATCGGCGTGCTGTGCGCGGTCGGACTGGTCGCCGGCGCGGTCGTCCTGCTCAGCCGGAGAAGCTGAGGAAACGGCGGTGAAAGCTCAGCGAAAGCTGAACGTCTGGATCGTTCCTCTCAGCATGTTCACCCTGGTCGGGAACACCGCCGCTGGTCAGCGCCCGGCGTGGTCCGCATCACCCGGCGACCGTGGTCACAACGGGGCCTGCGAACCCTTCGGAAACCGGCCTCCGGTGCGACCATAGGCGTATGGCTGCTGTGAAGTCGCAACCCACACGGATCGTGATTGTCGGCGGTGGGTACGTCGGCATGTACACCGCCCTGGGGTTGCAGAAGAAGCTGCGTTCCGGTGAGGCGTCGGTCACGGTCATCGACCCGCAGCCCCACATGACCTACCAGCCGTTCCTGCCCGAGGCGGCGGCCGGTTCCATCGAGCCGCGCCACGTCGTGGTGCCGCTCCGCAAGGTCCTCAAGCGCTGCCACGTCGTCACCGGGCGCGCCACGAAGATCGAGCACGCCCGCCAGGCCGTGACGGTCGAGCTCGCCGACGGCCACGTCGAGGAGATCGAGTACGACGTGCTGGTCTCGGCGCTGGGCGCGATCTCGCGGACCCTGCCGATCCCCGGCCTGCCCGAGGTCGGCATCGGCATGAAGACCATCGGTGAGGCCATCTACCTGCGCAACCACGTGCTGTCGCGGCTCGACCAGGCGGCCAGCACGAACGACCCGGAGACCCGCAAGCGGCTGCTCAGCTTCGTGGTCATCGGCGGCGGCTTCGCGGGCGTCGAGACGCTCGCCGAGCTGGAGGACATGGCGCGCTACGCGCTGCGCTACTACGAGGGCCTCAACCCCGCGGACATGCACTGGGTGCTGGTCGAGGCGGCCGGCCGGATCATGCCCGAGGTCAGCGCGAAGCTCGGCGTCTACACCGTCGAGCAGCTGGAGAAGCGGGGCATCACCTGCTACCTCGACACCCGCGTCAAGTCGCTGGAGGGCGGCCACGTCGTCCTGGACGACGGCACCGAGTTCGACTCGGAGACCATCATCTGGACGGCCGGCATGAAGGCCAACCCGATGCTGCGCAACACCGACCTCCCGCTGGACGCGCGCGGCCGGGTGCAGTGCACCGCCGCCATGCAGGTGGTCGGCCTGCCCGGCGTCTGGGCGGCGGGCGACTGCTCGGCGGTGCCGGACCTGGCACGCACCGAGGAGGACCCGACGGCGACCTGCGTGCCCAACGCGCAGCACGCCATCCGCCAGTCGAAGCTGCTGGCCAGGAACATCATCGCCACCCTGCGCGGCAAGCCCACCAAGGACTACTTCCACAAGTACGTCGGCTCGGTGGCGGGCCTGGGCCTCTACAAGGGCGTCGGCGACGTGTTCGGCCTGCGTTTCAAGGGGGTCGTCGCCTGGTTCATGCACCGCAGCTACCACGTCATGTTCATGCCCACGGTGAACCGGAAGTTCCGGGTGTTCGTGGACTGGACGCAGGCCCTGTTCTCGGGCCGCGAGGTGGTCGCGCTCGGGCAGATCCACGAGCCGAAGGCCGAGTTCGACCGCGCCACGAAGAGCTGAACCGCGGAGTTGCCCACTGCGGCCGTTCGGTGGTGTCCGACAGACACAGTCGAGCACCCATCTGGCTTAGGGCGTCAACTTGAGCCCCCAATGGGAGTAATGGGCAGCGCGTCACCTTGACATTGCGTAACGTGAACCTGAGACTACGACTGGTGCGCCACCAAAAGTGTGACGCGCCAGTCGGAGAGAGGTGACCGCGATGTCGCTTGAGGAGCTGGCCGCACAGCTTCGCCGCGGTGAGATCGAGGACAGTGCGCTGGCGGAGTTCGCCGCCGAGTACGCCACAGCTGGAAAGTCTTTCCGCAGCAAGAAAGACGACTGAGCATGTCCGCTTCCGGGTGGGGGAACGAGTCGGTTCCCCCACCCGAGGCTATTCGGCCGGTCCGGCCCGCCCCGCTCCTGCTGCAAGGCCAGGACTACATCTTCCGCTCACCCGCCAAGAACCTGGACTTCCAGGAGCAGGTGCACCGCCTCGGGATGGTCCAGGACGGCGACGGCGGCCCCGTGCCCTGCGTGCTCGTCCTCGCCCGCGCCGCCGACATGGAGATGAACGCGCTCTCCGTCGCGCTGGCCGAACGCGGCATCCGGATGGCCCGCGTCGACGCCGACCGCTGCGTCGACCTCCCGCTCACCGTCTACACCGACGCGCCCCTGCTGGAACTCGACCGCTGGCTGCTGCGCCCGCTCCTGGTGTGGCGCAGGCACTTCGAGCTGTCCGCGCTCCAGGTCGAACCCGGCACGCTGGCCGGCGCGTACGCCGTGGACCAGTGGGGCGCGGTCGCGAACTGGCTGTCCACCCGGCACGACTGGGCGCACGTCAACCCGGCCCGCGCCACCGCCCACCTGGACCGGCTGACCCAGCTGGCGGACGCGGCGGCGTTCGGGCTGCGGGTGCCGCGCACCATGGTCACCACCCGCCCCGGCCGGACCAGGCCCGGCGGCGCGCGGTGCATCGTCAAGACCACCGGACGGCACCTGCTGGAGCCGCGTCCGGGTATGCAGCACGGCCTGTTCCCGCGCCCGCTGGAGACCAGCCGGTCCGGTGACGTGCCGGAATCCGCGCCGGTCATCGTGCAGGAGTACGTGCCGTCGGACACCGAGCTGCGGGTGTTCGTGGTGGGCGAGCGGCTGCTGGCGTTCCAGGTGGACAAGCTGGACCCGGCGCAGCTGTGGGTGGACCCCGAGGCGGTCCGGGTGACCCCGGTCGAGGTGCCGCACCGGCTCGCCGACCGGCTGTTCGCCTTAGCGCGGCACTGGCGGTTGCAGGTCGCGGCGTTCGACCTGCTCGTCGCGGGCGGCGACCACGTGTTCCTGGAGGTCAACGTGAACTGCGACTGGCGGTGGTTCGAGCACCGGGCCGAGGACGAACGGGTGTCCGACGCCGTGCACGACTGGGTCGCGGCGCGTTTCAAGGAGCTGCTGAGTGCGGGTAGGGGTCGCTGAGCGCACGACACTGTGCGCTGGGGGCTGTGCCGAGGACCGGCGGGTCGAGGCCGTGGACGAGCCGGTGTGCCGTCACGCCCCGCAACCGCCGGGCGTGGTGTGGTCATCGGACGAATTCACCGCGACGCGGATCCCGTTGCTCCACTCGAACACCGCTGCCCTCGAACGGAGCAGAAGGTGTCACAACACGTCACGGACTAATCGGGTTGTGCAAATGGGTTTGGGCCGGATGTCGCAAACCGCTTATCTGGTTGCTGCGACTAACAACTTTGGTATCGGGTTCTCCGCATCTTTGCGGTATGAACTCGGGACACCGGGTGTTCACTGTGACGCTTATCACGAAGCGGTACTCGGGATGAGTGTCCCGGGTCCATTACCTCAATGAGCGCAATAGCGGATCGCATTGAGCCGTGCGGGGGACTTGTGACGAACCGGCCCCACGAACGCTCGGTAACGGCTTAGGCTCCACGCTGCCCCCGTAGCCCAATCGGTAGAGGCAGGCTCCTTAAAAGAGTCACAGTACGGGTTCGAATCCCGTCGGGGGCACGTCCGACGCAACCTTCGTAGTCACTCGACTGACGAGTGATCACGGCCGGACGGCCGAGTTCGCAGGTACCGGCAACTTGTGATGTGCGGTCACATTCCGGGGGCCGGTTGCGGGTCAATGCTCCGAAAGGACAGTTCCCCGGATCCGGCAGGAGCACCGTGCCGGCACGCGAACGGCGGGGACCCCGGGTAACAGGCCCCCGCCGCCGGGTTTCACACCTGCGCGGCCACCCAGTCCCGCACGACCTCGTCCAGCACCGCCAGCGGCAGCGGACCACCGCCGAGCACCAGGTCGTGGAACGCCCGGATGTCGAAGCGGTCGCCCAGCTCCCGCTCCGCCTCCGCCCGCACCCGCTGGATCTCCAACCGCCCCACCATGTACGCCAGCGCCTGGCCCGGCGCGGCGATGTAGCGGTCCACCTCCGACTCGATCTCGACCGGCGCGACCGGCGTGTTCTCCCGCAGGTACGCGATGCCCTGCTCGCGGCTCCAGCCGTGTGCGTGCAGACCGGTGTCCACCACCAGCCGCCCGGCCCGCAGCGAGTCCATGGCCAGCATCCCCAGCCGCGCCACGTCGTCGGAGTACAGCCCCATCTCGTCGGCCAGCCGCTCGGTGTACAGGCCCCAGCCTTCGAGGTAGGCGGTGACGCCGGCGACCCGGCGCAGCATCGGCAGCCCGGTCAGCTCCTGCGCCAGCACGATCTGGAAGTGGTGCCCCGGAACGGCTTCGTGGAACGCGATCGCCTCCGCCTGGTACCGGAAGCGCTCCGCCACGCGGTGCGTGTTGGCGTAGTACGTGCCCGGCCGCACCCCGTCCATGGACGGCGGCGAGTAGAACGCGGTCGGCGCGCCCGGCGCGTCCACGGCGGGCACCGGCTCCACCTCGCACCGCTTCTCCGGCACCCGGCCGAACCAGCGCGGCGCGGCCTCCTCCGCCCGCGTCACGGCCTCGCGCGCGGCCGAGATCAGCTCGTCCTCGGACTGCCAGCGCAGTGCCGGGTCGGTCCGCATCCGCTCGAAGATCTCGGCGGTGTCCCGGGTGCCGAACACCCGCCCGCCGATCTCGGCGTACTCCTCGGCGAGCGCGGCCATCACGTCCAGGCCGGTCTGGTGCAGGTCCTTGGGCGTCCGGTTGGTGCTCGTCTGCACGCGGGCCAGCGCGGCGTAGACGGCCTCGCCGTCGGGCAGCCAGCACAGGCCGGGCTGGTCGGTCGGCCGGCCGCGCAGCCCGGCGACGACGTCCCGGTATGCGGCGAACGCGGGCCGCACCCGCTCGGCGAGTACGCGGTCCCGTTCGGCGGTGAACGCCTCGCCGCCCTTGGGCCGGGTGAGCGGGTCGACCTCGGCGGCCAGGTACCGGTCCAGGTAGGCCACGGACGCGTCCACGAGGTGCTGCACGGGCGTGCGGCCGGCGGCGGAACCGGCGACCTGGCGCTCGGCGACCGTGCGCAGGAACTCCGGGATCGCCGCGAGCCGGGCCAGGTAGTCCCGTTCCTGCTCCTCGGTGGCGAGCGTGGTCATCGGCAGCACCGTCAGCAGTTCGCCCGCCGGCGCGAAGAAGGAATCGGTGATCGTGTACTCGACGGAACGCGCGTCGAGTACGTCAACTGTTGATTCCGCCTGCTGGATGACGACCGCCCGGGTGACCGGATCGTCGTCGTCGGGCAGCGCCCGCGCGCGTTCCGCGATCGCCGTCGCGGCGGACCGGGCCGATTCCTCGGCCTCCGGGCGGTGATCGGGGAGCAGGTGGTCATAACCGGGCAGCCCGTAGACGGTGGCGCCCAACGGCGACAGCCGGGACGTCAGGTCGAGCAGTTCTTCGGCGAGCGCGGCTGTCGTATCCATCCGGGAACCCCCGAGGTAGGTGGTAAAGGTAGAACGGTACTTAGCCTAAATAACGACTTACAGGGCGTCCAAATAGGCCAGCACCGCCAACACCCGCCGGTTGTCGTCCTCGGACAACGGCAGGCCCAGCTTGCCGAAGATGTTCGCGGTGTGTTTGCCGACCGCTTTCTCGGTGACGAACAGCCGCGCGGCGATCGCGCCGTTGGAGCGTCCCTCGGCCATCAGCCCCAACACCTCCCGCTCACGCGGCGTCAACGTGGCCAGCGGCCGGTTACCGCCGCTGCGGGCGAGAAGCTGCGTGATGACCTCGGGGTCCATCGCGGTGCCACCCGCCGCCACCCGGCGGATCGCGTCCACGAACTGCCGGACGTCCGAGACCCGGTCCTTGAGCAGGTAGCCCACGCCGCCGCCCCGGTCGGACAGCAGTTCGCGGGCGTAGAGCTGCTCGACGTACTGGGACAGCACGAGCACCGGCAGCCCCGGCACCTGCTTGCGCGCCTCGATCGCCGCGCGCAGCCCCTCGTCGGTGAACGTGGGCGGCAGCCGGACGTCGACCACGGCCACGTCGGGCCGGTGGTCGACCATCGCCTTGAGCAGGGCGGGTCCGGTGTCGACCGCTTCGACGACGTCGAAGTCGTAGGCTTGGAGCAGCCGGATCAGGCCGTCCCGGAGGAGGACGAGGTCTTCACCGAGGACGACTCGCACGGCAGCTCCAGGGTCGTGAGCGGCCCGTCCGTCGGGCCCGTGCGGCCGAGTGTGCCCGCGTGCGCGGCCGAGTGGTGCGGGTTTACGCCGAATGCGGGAGGTCACACCCCGCGTGGCCGGAGCGCGGTTGCGCTGTCAGGCCGTGGTCCCGGCGGGGGACAGCTCGCAGGGCAGTTCCATCGTCACGATGGTCGGCCCGCCCACCGGGCTCGCGATGCCCAGCGTCCCGTCGAACGCACCCAGCCGCCGCTCGATCCCGCGCAGCCCGCCGCCCTCGGCCGCCTCCGCCCCGCCGTGCCCGTTGTCGCCGATCATCATCGACAGCCGGCCGCCCTCGTGCCGCACCCGCACCCACGCGCTCGTCGCACCGCTGTGCTTGGCCACGTTCGTCAACGTCTCCGCCACCGCGAAGTACGCCGCCGACTCCACCGGTGCCTCCGGCCGTCCCGCCAGCTCCAGGTCCACGTCGATCGGCAGCGGGTGCGCCAGCGCCAGCGCCCGCAGCGCCCCGTCCAGCCCCCGGTCGGCCAGCACCGGCGGGTGGATGCCGCGCACCAGGTCGCGCAGCTCGGACAACGCCTGCGTCGACGACTGCCGCGCCTCCGACAGCAGGTCGCGTGCCGCGTCCGGGTCGCGGGCCAGCATCTCCTCGGCCATGCCCAGGTTCATGCCCAGCGCGACCAGCCGGGCCTGCGCGCCGTCGTGCAGGTCCCGTTCGATCCGGCGCAGCTCGGCGGCCTGCGCGTCCACCGTGTCGGCCCGCGAGTCGGCCAACTCCCGCACCCGGTGCGTCAGCGCCTCGGTCGCGCTCGGCGCGAGGAACCAGCGCACGAACAGCGCGTGCACCCGCACCAGCCGGGGCGTGCCCCACCACGCCACCAGCAGGTACAGCAGCCCCAGCAGCGGGGCCAGGATGAAGTTGCCCGGCGTGTCCACGTCGATCCCGCTGAACTCCAGGCCGTCCGCGCCCAGCATCCACAGCAGCGGCGACAGGAACCCGAACGCGCCGCCCACCCAGAACATGATCGGCAGCGCGCCGACGACGAAACCCGCCGCCGCGTTCAACGGCAGGAACGCCAGTTCCTTCCACGTCGCCGGATCGGTGGCGATGGTCCGGACCCGGGTCATCGGACCCCGGTTCGCCGGCACCCGGTACGGCGTCGCGATCTCCTCGCCCAGCACCCGGCCCGCCCACGTCCGGTGCAGCCCCAGGTACCGGCGGGCGAGCGCGGTGAACAGCAGCAGCAGCGGCACCCCGACCGTCACCAGGATCAGCGGGTAGGCGTAGAGCTGCAACGGGATCAGGGGCAGGCCGAGCACGCACAGCGGCACTCGCGCCAGCGCGAACGCCGCGGCCTTCAGCCGGGTGGCCGCTCCGCGCACGAGGTCGTGGTCCGTCATGCCGCTGATTCTTCCTGCTGCCCCCAGCGGGCGCGGTGGGCCTAACCCCCCGATCAGACGACGAGCAAGGCCCCGTCCGGCAGCACCTCCACCCCGGCCTCGCGCAGCTTGGCGTACTCGTCGGACTCCGGGTCCAGCACCGGGTTCGTGTTGTTCAGGTGGGTGTAGATCCGCCGCACCCCGGGATGCCGGCGCAACTCGGGCAGGGTGTGGGTGATCGGCAGGTGCCCCATCGCGGACTGGCCGCCCGCCTTCCCGGTCGCCGAGCCCATCTCCGACGGGGCGTAGAACGTGCCGTCCAGCAGCACCACGTCCGCCTCCGCCACCAGGTCGTCGAACCCGAGCGGCCACCCGGCCAGGCACGGCGCGTACAGCACGATCCCGCCGGTGCCCGGGTCGAACAGCCGGTAGGCCACCACCCAGTGCCCGGCCACCGGCGACTCGCCCGCGTACCTCGGACGTTTGCCGCTCACCGGGAACGCGGTCACCTCCAGCCCGCCCGCCAGCGTGAACGTCTGCTCCGGCTCCACCTGCCGCCACGACCACTCGGCGTAGCGGTCCAGCACCCCGCGGGCGTCCGCCAGCGCGTGCAGCACGGTCGCCGGCGCGTGCACCCGCAGCCCGGCCGCGCCGCGCAACGTGAGCAGGCCCAGCGTGTGGTCCAGTTCCGCGTCGGTGAACAGGACGCCGCGCAGCGGGGTGTCCCGGGGCCCCGGACCGGGGTTCAGGCACGGCGTCGCGGTGATCTGCGGCCGGATGTCGGGGGAGGCGTTGAGCAGCCACCAGTCCACGTCGTTGCCGCTCACCGCCAGGCAGTCCTGCGTGCGCGCGGGCAGCCGCCCGGCCCGCACCTTCCCGCACGGCCCGCACGCGCAGTTCCACTGCGGCACACCGCCGCCGGCGGCCGTTCCGAGCAGCACGACCTTCACCGCGCCACCTTCCGCATCGTCAGCGCCGGCGGAGGCGTCCCGTCGGCCAGGATCAGGTCCACGTCGGCGCGCCGGGGCGACAGCGAGCACACCGGGTCGGTGTTCGCCGCGTCGCCGGTCAGCTGGAACGCCTGACACCGGCAGCCGCCGAAGTCGATCTCCTTGCGGGGGCACGACCGGCACGGCTCGCGCATCCAGTCGAAGCCCCGGAACGCGTTGAACGCCCGCGACTCGTGCCAGATCGCGGCCAGCGGCCGGTCCCGCACGTTCTCGATGCCCAGGTGCTCGATCACGCTCGCCGCCGGGCACGGCAGCACGTCCCCGTTCGGCGCGACGGTCAACTGCCGCGCGCCCCACCCGTACATGCAGGGCTTGGGATGTGCCTCGTGGTAGTCCGCGATCACGTAGACGATCTCCATCCGCGACCGCTCCCGCGCCGCCGCGACCACCAGGTCCGCGTGCCGCAGCTGGGATTTCGTCGGCAGCAGGGCGGCCCGGTTGCGCAACGCCCAGCCGTAGTACTGGGTGTTGGCCAGTTCCAGCCGGTCCGCGCCCATCGACTCGGCCAGCGCGAGGATGTCGGCGATCCGGTCCAGGTTCAGCCGGTGCAGGACAACGTTGACAGTGAGCGGCAAACCGGCGTCACGCACCACCCGGGCCGCCGCGAGCTTGTGCTCGAACGCCTTGACGCCCGAGATCAGCCGCGCGCCGACGGGATTCGCGTCCTGCACCGACAACTGCACGTGATCGATCCCGCGCAGCCGCTCACCCGTGAGCCCCAACCCGCTGGTCACCAGGTTCACGTACACCCCGAGCCCGTTCGCGTGCTCGACCAGTTCGGGCAAGTCCTTGCGTGCCAACGGCTCCCCGCCCGACAGGTGGATCTGGAGCACACCGAGTGCCCGCGCCTGGTCGAACACCGCGCACCACTCGGCGGTGTCCAGCTCGTTCTCCCGCTGTACCAATTCGACCGGGTTCGAGCAGTACCCGCATTGCAGCGGACAGCGGTGCGTGAGTTCCGCGAGCAACCCGAACGGCGCCTCAGCCATCGGTCTCCACCACCCGCCGGTCCACCAGCCGGTCCACCAGCTCGGCCACGTCCGCCGGCCGCACGCCGTCGAACTCCTCGGCCAACTTCGCCGCGATACCGGTGACCGTGGTCCGCCCGTCGCAGAGCCCGACGACCGCCGCCGCCGTCTCGTTGAGCACCAGCACACCTTCCGGGAACAGCACGACATGGCTGTCCCGCGTCCGGTCGTAGGCGGTCTTCACACCTTTGCCGAGCCGTGGTGTCGCATCGAGATCACTCATGTTCGTCCTGTTGTCCGATCGTCGGCTCCGCCGACGGTCGCCCGGTTGTCGGCTCCGCCAACTGTCGTCCGATTGTCGGCTCCGCCGACGGCGTAGTAGTCGACCGCGTCGAGGATCGCCCGCAGCACATCGCACTTGAACGCCAAGGCGGCCACCGCCGCGTCCTGCTGCTCCCGCGTGGCGCAGTTGCGCACCACGAGGTCCAAAGTGGACTGTCCCTCGCCCTCGATCACCTTCAACCGGGTGGTGAAGTAGGTGAACCCCTCCTCGGCGATCCACGGGTACCGCGCCCGCATGTCCGCCAGACGTCGGGTCATCAGCCCGCGCGAGAACATCTCGGTCAACCCCGACGCCACCGCTTCGACCCACGGCCGGCTGCGCGCGAAGTTCACGTACGCGTCGACGGCGAACCGCGTACCCGGTAACACGTGCCGCTCGTCCAACACCTCTTCCCTGGTGAGGCCAAGGGCTTCGGCCATCCGAAGCCAGTTCTCGGCACCGCCCTCACCGGCCCGTTCCCCGTCGTGCCACACGATCCGTTCCCGCCACTGCCGCCGCACGTCCGGATCGGGGCAGTTGGCCAGGATCGCCGCGTCCTTCCGGGGTATGCAGCGCTGGTAGTACCACCGGTTGGCGGCCCACAGCTGGAGTTCGTCCTTCGACAGCTCCCCGGCGTGCAGCCGGAGGTGGAACGGGTGGGTGTCCCAGTAGCGGGAGGAGAGCGACCGCAGGCCCGCGGTGAACTCCTCGTCGGTCAACGGCTCGGACATACCTGTGCCTCCAGGGTTTTCCGCTCTCCGGGTCCACTCTTCCGCGCCGGACACCGTTCCGCCCGCAAAACACCCACCGCCGGCCGCGACAACCCGGAAAACACCACCGCCACCGGGGTCGTGACCCGATCCGGACGGCCCGACCGGACCGGGCCAGACCCGTGGTCCGTCAGTTCGACCGAACGCGAACCGCAAGCGGCACAAGCGGCTCACCCGCGATCGACCGACGGGCGCGGCTCACCCGCGCGCCGCGTAGGCGGTGACTTCCATCGGCGTGTCGATGTCCCGGAAGTCCGGCTTGACCCAAGTCCGCTTCGGCTCGGGTGTCTTCTCGGCTGACATTGCGCGACTCCTCGGATGTGGTCGTGTCTCTCCGTGGGTCGGCGGCGGAGCCACCACCGTAGAACGTGAGGGGGCCTGAACGCCAGATAGTAAAGACTATTTCCCATCTCACGAGTGGTCTGTCCTCCGATGAATGTTGCCCGATTTTTACGGTTGTGGTTGCATCGGGGGAACCGCCGTTCCGCCGCCGTACACAGTGCGGACATGGAGGACAGCACATGCGTGCTCGTCTGGGTGTGGTCCTGGCCCTGACAGCGCTGGGCACGACCCTCGTCGCGCCCGCGCAGGCCGACCCGACACCACTAGCGGTCCGAACGCTCGCCACCGGTCAGGACGTCCCCTGGGACATCGGCTTCCTGCCGGACGGCAGCGGTATCTACACCGAACGCGACACCAAGAAGATCAAGAAGATCACCGGCGGCACGGTGACCACCCTGCACACCGTCAACGAAGCCGTGCCTTCAGGCGAAGGCGGCCTGCTGGGCATCGCCGTGTCACCGACCTTCGCCACGGACAACACCGTCTACATCTACTACACGGCAGCCACCGACAACCGGATCTCCCGCCTGCGCCTGGGCGGAACCCCGGAACCGATCGTGACCGGCATCCCCAAGAACAGCTACCACGACGGTGGCGGCCTGGAGTTCGGCCCGGACGGCTACCTCTACGCCACCACCGGAGACGCCGGCAACAGCGCCAACGCACAGAACCTCTCCTCCCCTGCCGGAAAGATCCTGCGCTTCACCACGACCGGCGAACCGGCACCGGGAAACCCCTTCGGCACCAGGGTCTACTCCTACGGCCACCGCAACCCACAAGGCATCACGTGGGCCAACGGCCGCCTGTACGCAACGGAGTTCGGCAACAACCGAACCGACGAACTCAACTGGATCCAGTCGGGCAAGAACTACGGCTGGCCGACCTGCGAAGGACCCTGCAACGACACCAGGTTCGTCAACCCGGTGAAGTCCTGGCCCACCCGGACGACCGGCCCATCCGGCATAGCCTTCTACAAGAACGCCCTCTACATCGCCTGCGTAACCGGCCGAAAGGTCTGGAAGATCCCGGTAACCGGCACCGAGTTGGGCACCCCCCAGTCAACCTTCACCGGCTACGGCCGAGTCCGCTCGGCAGCCGCAGCCCCCGACAACACCCTCTGGCTGGGCACCTCCAACCAAGACGGCCGAGGCACCCCGTCGGCAACAGACGACCGCCTACTGAGCACAGACGGCTAGCCGCACGACCAGTGCGCGCCGGCGCGCATACCGCGCCCTGCCGTTCGTCGTTCCCCGTACGGCCTTTGCCGGGTCGTACGGGGACGGCAAGCAGGCCCGCTCCCGGAGCCAGGTCAGTTCCGAGCCACCGGCATCCGCCGAAGCTGTTCCAGCACAACGGGATCCTGAAGCTGCATCCACTGGACGACCTCGGTATACGTGGCACACACCGTGTCCTCCCGGACGCACACCTCCCCCATGAACCCCTCCACAGCCTGGCTGAACGCCCCACCGGCCCACTCGTTGAAGTGGTTGCCCACCACCATCGGCGCCCGATTCCCGTTGAACGCCGCCTGGTACACCGACCGGTACGTGTCCAGCACGATCTGCGTGAACTCACCGGGAGGCCCCGGATCGTCCTTGGCCCCGTTCAACGCGTACCAGAGGTTGTAGTCCATCATCACGACCTGCCGCCCCAACGCCGGCACCCGGACCTCCGGCATCGGGAACTCCCACATCCCGTCCTGCACCGAAGGCCACGCCACCCCCAGGCTCACCTGACTGGTGTCGTACACCAGCCCGTGCCCCTTCATCGAGGGGAACGCCTGCGCCCAATCCCCTTCCAGACAAGGCGTCCGCCCACCCCGCACGGCCGCCGGATCGAGCTGGAACCCCTGCTCCCGGGCCTTCTCCAGCATCTCGAAGAACTGGTCCAGCTCCCGATCCCACTCGGCGGTGCTCCACCGCCCGACACTCGGCTCGTCACCCTGGCAGTAGTGCCCGTTGTAGTGCGTCCCGATCTCGTGCCCCGCGGCCAATGCCGCGTTCAGATAGGCGATCCGGGCCGCGACCTCTTCCCTCGTCCCACCGAACCCGATGGACGAATACCCGGCCACGTGCCCCGGCCCGCGGTACCGGCCGGCCTCGACGTCCGGCACCAGGTAGACCCCGGACAGCAACCCCGTCACGTGCGCGTTCACCCGCTGCGCCAACGGCATCACCCGGTCCCAGTGCGCCTTCGACGCCGCGCCGTCGAACGAGAACAGCACGAACTGGGGCGGCTTCTCGCCCGGCTGCATCTTGCGCATCCACTTCTGCTGAACGCCCGGCAACGGAACCTTCGGCGTCGCCGCGCTCGACGTGGCCGGAACTCTCGGCGCGATGGGCAACGGCGAGGCCAGATCCCCGGCCGAATCGGCAGGCCCGGATTCCCGTGCCCCCAGCACGGCCAACACCGTCAAGGTGAGTGCCAACGCGACGCCCGTGGTGATCCAGCCCCTGCGTTTGCGCTTCACACAATCAAGACGCCGCTACACCGCGCCCGGTTGCTCTTTGACCAGGAACACGGGACTCCCGAGAGCCTCGACTCTGAAGCCCTCAAACAGGAGACGCCACGACGACCTGGTTCTCCTCGTACCCGGTATCCCCGCCGACCCACCGCCCACCGCAGGTCACCAGAACCAGCCGATGCGCCCCACGCGGCCCGAACAACTCCACCGCCCGCTGCGCCAACTCGTCCTTCCGCACCGTCACCACCTGGCTCACCTGGAACCGGAACGCCTTCCCCGCGGTGTCCACCACGGTGACCTCCCGCCCAAGCGCCGCCCGCCACAGTTCGTCGAACGGCCCGGTGACGCCCTTCCAGTTGACGTGCCCGGCCAACACCGTCGCCCCTTCGCCCGCGCCGAGGTCGACCCCCCACCACGTGGCCTCGCCCACCCCGTCGGGCACCGGCAACACCCCGTCCGCGGAAACCTCCTTGCGGACCAGCGTCGCGGTCCCACCCTCGGGCAGCTTCACCGTCCCCGGTGCCTGCTGCTCAGGCACAACCGGCGGCGGAGCAGTGGTGGTAACCGGCGGCTCGGGAATCCCGGTAGGCGGATTGGCCCCGCCGGGCATCCCGGCCAGATCGACCCCACGCCCGGACTTCATGCTGTCCCCCAACGGATTGGGCACCACAGCATCGCCCGGCCGAGCGGACCCGCCCACCGCCTCAAAAGGAACAAGAGCAGGAACCGACACGGCGGCGGCAAGCACACCCACCACCACCGCGCCGGTCACCAGAGCTCTCACGCCCGCGCAGCCGCCCGCCGCCGAGCCAGCAGCCCGACCAGGGCCGCCCCGATCAGCACCGTCCCACCGAACCCGACCAGCGCGCCGGTGTTCAGCTCGGTGTTGACCACACCCTGGGCCACCACCCCGGCACCCTCGGACCCGGCGTGGATCGTCACCGGCACGATCGGCTTGTTGGGCTTGTTCGTCAACGCCAGGGCAAGCGTTTGCGCAGGCTCGACCCTGCCACAGACCTTGGGTGGCGCGTTCGGGTCGAAACTCTCGTCGTAACCCTTGGCCGCCGCCACCTCGATCACGCAGATCTCCTGCGGAGTCCGCAGGTCGGGCACGCTCGCGAACCCGTCGTCCCCGGTCTGCAACACGATCGGCTTGCCGTCCGGACCGGTCAGCGGGGCGTCGTCCTGCTTGATCGCCGGCTTCACGCCGTCCGCCGCCGTCACCCGCAGCGCCACGCCGCCGATCGGCTTGCCGGTCTCGGCGTCGGTCTTGCCGACCTTCACCACACCGGGCTGCGTCCGCGCCACCGCCGAAGCCTCGGCGGCCAGCTTCTTCTCACCGCCGGTGGTGACGATCCGCTGCATGTCGGCCTGCTGGGCCGGCACGTGCACGACCGGCTTGTCCGCCGGGCTGTCCAGCCGCACCTTGAACGTCGGCTTCACCCCGGTCGGGACGACCGGCACCTTCAGCGGCTTGCCGTCGGTGGGCGTGCGCAGCTCGACGGTCGTCTTGCCGTCGGCGAGCGTCGCCTGGTCCAGCTCGATGGTCACCGGCACGTCGCCGACCAGCACGCCGTCGGTCTTCGCGATGTCCACCGTCCAGTCGCCGGGCGTCCCGACGAGCTGCTCCTTCGCGGGCGCGGTGACCTTCGCCGTCCACGGGCCGCGGTTGGCCGCCGCCTCCGCGCCCAGCCGCACGACCGCGTCCTTCGCGCCCTGCGGGAGGTGGCTGAAGTGGAAGTTGATGTCGTAGGCGATGTGCCGGAAGTCCTGGTCGAGGCCGATCTTGATGTTGCCGTGCTCGTAGGCGGTCCACGAGTGCAGCAGGTGGGCCAGCGCGGCGGACTCGTCCTGGGTCGGTTTCACCGTGTAGCGGAGCAGCAGGTACGAGATGTCGGCCGCGACGTTGGGCGGCAGCGGCTCGCCGGCCTTCGTCTTCAGCTCGCCGCCGTCCTGGTACTGCTCGGAGCTGTCCGGCGCGAGCAGCGAGTACTGGACGCACCAGACGTGCCTGCCCTGCCAGATGTAGGACCCGAGCCAGTCGGTGGTGCCGGGTTTGCCCAGGTATCCCTGGGCGGGTGTGGTGTAGCCGATGCCCTCCTGGACTTGGGCGTTGGATGTCGCGGGTACGGCGAGCAAGGCCACGCCGGCTGCGAGCACTGCGCCGGCGAGTCGTCTCCAACCCATGTTTGAACCCCTCGGGCACGTCCGAACGAGCTGCCGGAGGCAGCCTTACGGGTCTGATCCGTTGTGGACACGCCTCCACCGGAGTGGCGAAGCCGACTACGCTCCGCAGCGTGGGGTGTGGATTCGAGATCGACAGCCCGAGTAAAGTCAGTTTTACCCGACGGGAACCGATCGACTCGTGTGGTCGTTGAACCCCGTGACGGCGTCGAAACGCCACAGGAGGACGAGTTGCGTACCACCAGCAACCCCGCGTTCCGCAACCTGCCGACCGGCGGCGGTTCCGGGAGCTATGCGGGCTTCGGCCAGCCGTACGAGGCACAGCAGTACGGCGGCTACCAGAGCGCGCCGCCGACCACCGGCGAGCGCCCCATCACCATCGACGACGTGGTCACCAAGACCGCGGTGACCCTGGCCACCACGCTGGCCACCGGGTTCGTCGCGGCCTGGCTGGTGCTGACCAGGCTGGCCCCGGCCATTCCGCTGATCCTGGGCGGCCTGGTCGTCGGCCTGGTCGTGTCGCTGATCATCATCTTCAAGCGCACCCCCAACGCCGGGCTCGTCATGACCTACGCGGTCGCCGAGGGTGTGTTCCTCGGTGCGCTGACCGGCGTGTTCGAGGGCATGTACAAGGGCATCGCCTGGCAGGCGATCCTGGGCACGTTCGGTGTGTTCGTGGCGATGCTCATCGTCTACAAGACGGGTGCGATCCGCGTCACTCCGCGCCTGACCAAGTGGATCATCGGCGCGACGGTCGGTGTGGCCGTGCTGATGCTGGGCAACCTGCTGCTCGGGATGTTCGGCGTGAACGCCGGGCTGCGGGACGGCGGCACGCTCGCCATCGTGTTCAGCCTCGTGGTGATCGGTATCGCCGCGTTCAACTTCCTGCTCGACTTCGAGGCCGCGAACGAGATGATCCGGTCCGGGGTGCCGGCGAAGTGGGCGTGGTGGGCCGCGTTCGGCCTGATGACCACCCTCGTCTGGCTGTACCTGGAGATCCTGCGGCTGCTGTCGTACTTGCAGCGGGATTGATCCGCCGCTTTTCGGGGCGTCCGGCCTTCGGGTCGGGCGCCCTTTTTCGTTCCGGAGGATCGTGTGGTCCTCGCCGGACGGACCAGCCGTCGAGGACCACACGCGGACGTGCCGGGGCGGGTGCGTCGGTGCGCCGGGGGTCAGTCACGCCAACTGTTGCCGATGTTGTCCGGAGTGGCCTGGGGGAGATCCGAGCCCACCTTGATA